>NZ_JBFBAS010000013.1:0-176832 GCF_040682335.1 Streptomyces sp. NPDC051219 | reverse complement strand
TTCGCCGCTTACCCCCGCGGGCGGCGGCTCCCCCCCCAAACCAACCACCCCCCCCCCGCCGGGGGGGGGGGCGCCCCCCCCGGGGGGCCCCCCCCCCCGCGGCTCTTGGCGTACGCGCACCGCGGCCGACCTCCCGGCCCGGCCCCCCACCAGGTGAGGTGAGGCCGGGTCAGGTCGAGCGGGTCAGGGCGTCAGGGGCGGCCGCCGGTCCCCGCCCTCGCGCGGTGCGGGACCGTCCTGGCGGATGACCTCACCCTGCACGATCTTTCCGTCCGGGCGGTGAATGCGGGCCTGCTGGAAGGCGTCGCCCAAGCTGCCGGGGCCGGCTGCCCGCATCCGGCGGTCCAGGGACCGCTCCGCGTACGCGCCGAGCCGCGAGCGGACCGGGGGAAGCAGCAGGAGCAGCCCGGCCACGTCCGAGATCAGTCCCGGCATCATCAGCAGCAAGCCGCCGAGCATCATGAAGCCGTTGCCGCCGGACTGCTTCTCCCGGTCGGCGGGCGGCGCACCCGCCTGCGCCTGCCGGAGCGTCTCGGTCAGGTTGGTGAAGGCACGGCGGCCGGCTCGCTTGATCACCACCCCGCCGAGCACCGCCCCGCCCACCAGCAGCGCGAGAACCGTGAGGCCGCCCGCCGCGTCCGCGACGACCGTCAGCAGCCAGATCTCGAGTACCAGCCAGGCGGCGAGGGCGAGAGGGAGGAAGGAGCGGACTCGGGAGCGCTTGGGAGCCGCGGGTGCGGGTGTGCCGGTCGTCATGCCCCCAGTGTGCCCGGTGGCACAGCAGGGGCGGCATAAAGGGTGAGGGCCGGAGGCCGGGGCCGGCGGCTCAGGGACGTTCGCGGCCGAGGAGCCGGTTCGCCCGCGTGCCGACGCCCCAGGCGGTGACGCGCCAGAGGGCCTCCACAACGATGTCCCGGCTCATCTTGCTGTCGCCGAGCTCGCGCTCGACGAAGGTGATGGGGACCTCGACGACGTGGTACCCGGCCTTGACCGCGCGGCGGGCCAGGTCGACCTGGAAGCAGTACCCCTGGGAGGCGACCTCCTCCAGGCCGAGGCCTTCGAGGGTATCCGTGCGGAACGCCCGGTAGCCGCCCGTCACGTCCCGGATGGGAACGTCCAGGAGCAGCCTCGAGTAGGTGCTGCCGCCGCGGGAGAGGAACTCACGGGACTTCGGCCAGTTGACCACCCGCCCGCCCGGGACCCAGCGCGAGCCGAGGACCAGGTCCGCGCCCTTGAGGGCGGTCAGCAGCCGGGGCAGCTCCTCCGGCTGGTGGGAGCCGTCGGCGTCCATCTCGACCAGCACGCCGTAGCCGTGCTCGATGCCCCAGCGGAAGCCCGCCAGATAAGCGGCGCCGAGGCCCTCCTTGCCTCTGCGGTGGAGGACCTGGACGTGGTCGTCCTCCACGGCGAGCTCGTCGGCGATCTTGCCGGTGCCGTCCGGGCTGTTGTCGTCGGCCACGAGGACGTGGGCCTCGGGGACCGAGGACCGTACCCGCGCGACGATCGGCTTGATGTTCTCCGCCTCGTTGTAGGTCGGAATGATCACCAAGGCTGTGCCGAGCGGGCCGTACCGCCGCTCACCGCCGTCGCTCACTGCTTCCCCTTAAGTCCGTTCAGACCCCCACCATAGCGAGCACACCCGTGTGGCCCTCCCCCGACGCGGGCACGAGATGCCGGGCGGTGAAAGGGCGGGGAACTGCGGATCGGGGCCCGGCGCCCTTCGGGCCGACCTGGGACCCGCTGGCTGCGGGTCGACCGAGAGCCGTTGTCTACTGAACGTCCGGGCCCCACCCGGGTCGCACCTGCCGGCTCGCTGAAACCCTCCCTCGCCCCCGAGGCGCGGGCGCTGAACCTGGCTCCCAGTGGTGGTGCGCCGGTGCGGCGCACCACCCCATGACCCAGCGGCGTTCGACGACTGCGTGGCGGTTTCCGGCCGGACGTCCTGTGGTGGACCCGGCCGAACCTACCGGCCGGTGCCAGCCTTCTGTCAACAGTCGTTCGACCTGCAGCGTTTCATCGAAGCACCAGGTCAGTAGCGAGGACCGGGGCGGTGAACCCGCGGCCGCGGGCACATCGATCGGCGGAACGGCACGCCCCTATCTCACGCGTTCGGCCGTACGAAGACCGTATGTCCGAACACCACCGTCCGCAGGCAGACAGGCAGTTCACGGCCCGGCGTGAGGTCCGGCAGCCCTGGGGTGCCGGACCGCGGGTCGGTGGACCAGCGGGCGACCCGGTCGTCGGGCGCCTGGACGACGAGTTCCTCCGTACGCCAGACCGCGTAGTCGGCCGGTGCGCCCGGGACGAGGACTCCCCCGTCGTCGCGGCCGAGCGCCCGCCAGCCGCCCCTCGTGTGGGCGGTGAATCCCGCCCGCGCGGACACGCGGTGTTCGGGGGTCCGGTGGAAGGCCGCCGCTCGGACGGTGCCCCACGGGTCGAGCGGGGTGACCGGGCTGTCCGACCCGAAGGCCAGCGGAACGCCCGCGCGCAGCATCGCCGCGTACGGGTTGAGGGTGCGGGCGCGCTCGGCCCCGAGGCGCTGGGCGTACATCCCGGCCTCGCCTCCCCAGGCGGCGTCGAAGGCCGGCTGGACGGAGGCGGTCAGGCCCAGTTCCGCGAACGCGGCGACGGTCTCCGGCGTGAGCATCTCGGCATGCTCGACCCGGTGGCGGGCGGCCCGGACCCGGGCCACGCCGATCCTGTCCGCTGCCGCCCGGACTCCCTCGACCACGGAGGTGATCGCGGCGTCCCCGATGGCGTGGAAGCCTGCCTGGAGGCCCGCCTCGGTGCAGGCCGTCACATGGGCTGCCACAGCGGCCGAGTCGAAGTGCGCCGTGCCCGTGTGGGGGGCGTCGGCGTACGGCTCGTGGAGGCAGGCGGTGTGCGAACCGAGTGAGCCGTCGACGAACAGGTCGCCCGCCGCGCCGACCGCGCCGAGTTCGCGGATGCGATCGGCATCCTTGGCGCCGGTGACATGGTCGGCCCAGTAGCCGAAGACCCGCGGCCCGGGTTCCTCCCCGGCCAGCTTCAGCAGGCCCGTGAAGTCGTCCTCGTCGGAGATGTCGGGACCGCCGCACTCGTGGACCGAGCCGATACCCAGCGACGCCGCCCGGGCAAGCGCCGCCCGCTGCGCCTCGGTTCGCTGGCCCGGGGTGACGGCGGCGTACGCCGCGGCGCGGACCGCGTGGTGGGCGTCGCCGGTGAGCGGGGCGTCCGGGCGGTAACCGCTCAGCGCTTCAACGCCGGGGACCATGTCGAGCAGCGCCGTGGTGGCGACCGCCGAATGGACATCGATCCGGGTGAGGTAGAGCGGCCGCCCGCCGGTGGCGGCGTCGAGTTCGGCGCGGAGCGGTTGGCGTCCCTCCGGCCAGCGTGACGCGTCCCAGCCGTGTCCGAGGAGGACCCGGTCGGCCGGCCGGCGGGCGGCACGGTCCCGTACGAGGTCCAGCGCCTCGGGCAGCGAGCGGGCACCGGACAGGTCGAGGCCGGTCAGGGCGAGACCCGTGGCGGTGGTGTGCACATGCGCGTCCGTGAACGCGGGGGTGACGAGAGCGCCTTCGAGGTCGACCACCTCGTCCACCCCGGCCGCGAACGCGTCCGCGGCGCCCTCCGAGCCCACCCAGGCGACATGCCCTCGCTCGACGACCATGGCCGTGGCGAAGGGGTCGGCGGGACTGTGCACATCCCCGCCGCGCAGCAGCACGGTGCGGTGGGGTTCGGGCGGGGTGGCGGTGCTCTGGGTCATGGGCACCAGTCTCCCGCCTGCGCAGGGGTGCCCCGTGCGCGGGGTGGGTTCGCCACGCACGGCGGGGAGCCCGGCCTGTTCGTCCGGGCGCACGGCGGAGCCGGCCGCCCTCCGGAGCCGGCCGCCCTCTACACGCGGGGCGGGCGTGCCTCGTAAGGGGTGGACAGGACCACTGTCGTGCGGGTGGACACCCCGGCCAGGGCCCGGAGCCTGCTCAGCAGGTCCTCCAGTTCAAGTGGTGAGGCCACGCGCACCTTGAGGATGTAGTTCTCGTCCCCCGCCACGCTGTGGCAGGCCTCGATCTCCGGGACTCCGGCCAGCCGTTCCGCGATGTCGTCGGGAGCGCTGGGGTCGAAGGGTTTCACCGAGATGAAGGCCGTGAGCGGCAGCCCGACCGCCTCGGGGTCGACCACGGCGGCATAGCCGCGGATGACACCGCGCTGCTCCAGTCGGCGCACGCGCTGATGAACCGCCGAGGTGGACAGCCCGGTGGCCTTGCCCAGATCGGTGTAGCTCATGCGCCCGTCCCTGACGAGCAGATCCACGATCTGGCGATCCAGCTCCTCCATAGTGCTCATAGCGGATCAACCTATTGCCCCGGAGTACTCCCAGCACAGTCGGAGATGGCCGGGAGCGGCACCTGCGGCGGGCATGTGACGAACGCCACAGGTTTGTGACGGCGCCGATGGGTGCTGCGCGGTTACCTGCGGCGCGCGGTGGGAAGTGCTTGCTGTGGTCGAGGCCGCAAGTGCCTTATCGGCCCACCCGAGGGGGAGAATTTCCATGCAGAACCTGAAGCGCACCGGACGTACCGAACCGGAGCCCGTCGATTTCACCGACTCCGTCGAGGACGAAGACACGGAGTTCGACGCGTACGACACCTTCGAGATGTACCGGGTGATCTGCCCGGACTGCGCACAGCCGATCGCACTGCTCGCGGACGAGGACGTACTCCCGGAGCACGCGCTGTGCCCCACCCCGTGGAATCCGTTCGGGCTGACCGCGTGCACGGGCACCGGGCGCTCGGCGTCGGACGCCCGGCCGGCCGACCGGACCCTGGAAGTCCAGGAGCAGGACACCGCACTGCTGTTGACGCTCCCTCAGGGTCTCGACTGGCGGACGCAGCCGTTCTCGCACGTCGGCGGTCCGGGCTCACGTCCCCTCAGGGTGCCGCAGCAGGCGACGCAGCGGTACGCCGCCTGATCTGCCCGGCCGGCGGACCCCCACCGACCAACAGTCACCCATGACTTCCCTGCACCATGGCCGCCGGGCTGCCGTGGTGCGGGATCAGCATGTCCGGGTTCCCGGGGTCATGTCAGGTGTCGTGTCGCGGGGGAATGATGGGAGTTGGGCACAGCGGCGCCCGACTGCGGGCGCAACGTGGGATGTCCGGCGGGTCGCTCCGGCCGAAGCCCGTCGTCAGGCCCTGGAAGAAGCGGTGCGGTTGAAGTGACTCCCCGCATCCGGGGAGTCGTTCCGCGGCCGCCGCCTCGGCGGCGTTGTGGTCACAGGGCGAACTCAGGCCCGAATACCGCAGGGGGTGACCCGGGGATCCCTGCCCGCGTTGGCCAGATATGACCACGCTGTACTCCGAGACCGGCCGACGCCGTCGCCTGGTAACGCCCAGCTCCGAAGAATCGGTTCACCATCCGGCCGATCCGCCCATCTACCGGGCGCTCCTCACCCACTGGGCGGACAGCGACCGCACTCTGCCGGGACGCCGGGACCCCGAGTGGTCCCGGCTCACGGCGGCACCGATCTGGCCGGGCCGATCCGGCCGGCCCGGCCCGCAGTTCAGCGCGTCTCGGGACCCGCGAGGTGACGGGCGATGACCATGCGCTGGATCTGGTTCGTGCCCTCGACGATCTGCAGCACCTTCGCCTCGCGCATGAACCGCTCCACCGGGAAGTCCGCGGTGTAGCCGTAGCCGCCGAGGACCTGTACGGCGTCCGTGGTGACACTCATCGCCGCGTCCGTGCAGAACAGCTTGGCCATGGCGGCCTGCCGCGAGAAGGGCCGTCCGGCGTCGCGCAGCCGCGCGGCGGCGAGATACAGCGCCCTGCCCGCCTCGATCCGCGTGGCCATGTCGGCGAGCATGAAGCGGAGACCCTGGAAGTCCGCGATGGGCCGGCCGAACTGCTGACGCCCGGTCGCGTACGACAGGGCCTCGTCCAGGGCCGCCTGGGCCACTCCGATCGCGCAGGCCGCGATGCCCAGCCGGCCCGAGTCGAGGGCGGACAGCGCGATGGCGAAGCCCTGGCCCTCCTCGCCGATCCGGCGCGCGTCCGGAACGCGCACTCCGTCGAAGTGCAGTTGCGCGGTGGGCGAGCCCTTCATGCCCATCTTCTTCTCGGGCGCGGCGGCGTTCAGGTTCTCGGCGTCGCCCGGCACCAGGAACGCCGTGATGCCTCGGGCGCCCTCGGCTCCCGTACGCGCGAGGACCGTGTAGAAGTCGGCGACGCCGCCATGGGTGATCCACGCCTTGGTGCCGGTGACGAGCCAGTCGTCGCCCTCGCGGACGGCCTTGGTACGGAGGGAGGCGGCGTCCGAGCCGGAGGCGGGCTCGGAGAGGCAGTAGGCCCCGAGAAGGCCGCCGCCGAGCATCGCCGGCAGGTGTTCCGCCTGCTGCTCCTTGGATCCGTATCCGGCAAGAGCGTGACACGCCAGGGAATGGACGCTGACGCCGAGGCCGACGGTGAGGCGGGCCGCCGCGAGTTCTTCGAGGACCTGCAGGTAGACCTCGTAGGGCTGGTCTCCGCCGCCGAACTCGGAGTCGTACGGCAGACCGAGCAGACCGGAGTCGGAGAGGAGCGTGAAGACCTCGCGCGGGAAGTGCCCGGCGTCCTCCTCCTCGGCCGCCCGGGGCTGGATCTCCCCCTGGACGATCTCGCGCACGAGCGCGAGCAGGTCCCGGGACTCCTCGGTGGGCAGCTGTCGTTCCACCGGCTGCGGGGCGCGGTCGGGCATGGCGGCGCTCTCCTCCCTGATCGGGCGCTGCGGCGGTCGCCGCGCAGGGTGTGGCTGCGCCGCCGGATGTACTGCTCTCCAGCCGATGCTGCCCTCCCGGATCACGAAAGGTGCTGACCAGCGGCTGTGGCGGCTTGAGTATGCCCGATCGTGGCCGTTCCGTCACGGGTTCCAAGATCCACAGCTGAGATCGGTCGCCGGTGTGCTCGACCGGGGTGCGGGGCACTCCGGCACGAACTCCCCCGGGGCGCCGAGCGGGTCCCCCGGCGTCCGCGCGGGAAGCGCACCCACGGTGTCCCGGTCCGGCTGCTGGTGAGCCGGCGAGTCCAGCGTGCCCCCGTCGACGCCGTTCAGCCAGCCGACGAGGGCGAGGCGGGCGAGCGGCGGAAGGTCCCGGTGTCCGTACACGCCGTTTGCGATGCGCCGGCACCTGGACGTCGTACCGGCGCCCCCGGGGGACGACGGTGCGGTGGCGGACCGGTGGATGCCGGGCGCGGTGGAGGTAGCCGTCGACGGTACGCCGGACTCGCTCGGCGCGCCGCAGCCCGGTGCCCGCGAACAACTCCGGCCGGTTGCTAGCAGTTGCGCGACGCGCTCCTGCGGCTACATCAGGCCGGCCTGGGTGACGAACATGGCGAGCACGACCACGAGAGTCCAGCCGAGGATGTGCTCCAGCAACTTGGAGTCTTCCTCGGGGCCGCCCGTGCGGGCGCGCGAGGCGGTGGTCGTGGCGGTGGCCGTGGCCGTGGTCGCAGTCATGGAAACTCGCTCGGTCGTCTGGCAGTGGACGTCCCCCCGTGGCCTTTCCAATGTGCCAGGAAACCCGGCGGCGAGGGAGAGAGGTTCGTCACTCCGCACCCCGCACGGCGGCTTGGCCGAGCCTCACGGACAGGGCCTAGCCTCGCGTGCATGGAGAAGACTCTGCACGGCGCCGAGGTGACACTCCGGCCCGCCATCCCCGCGGATGTTCCGGCACTGGCCGCCATCCGGGCAAAGCCCGAGGTCTACGCGCGCTGGCGCGGCGAGGCCGACCTCGCGGCGGAGACGGCCCGCGACCTCGACGATCCCGACGTCCGCGTACTGGTCGTCGAGCGGGGCGGCCGGACGGTCGGAGCCTGGCATCCCGAGCCCCCGTCCCCCGGCTCCGGGGTTTCCCGGCTCCCTCACCCGCGCGGTCAGAGGAGGCCGAGCGACCTCAGGGCGAGCCGCTGCCGGGCGGTCGGGTGGGCCGGAAAGTAGACGTAACAGACGCCACCGGTGCCGGACGCCACCTTGCCGCTCGCGTTGTACCTCTTGGTCCTCAGCCAGATGTTCTCCCATTCCCGCCGCCGGTAGACACGGCGTACCGCCGCGTTGCTGGGTGAGGCCGGGTCGTTGGCGATCACGTCGCCGTCCGCGGTGAAGCCGATCACGGTCATCAGGTGGCCGGCCGTGCCGTAGCCGGCCCCGGTCAGCTCCTCCTTCAGGAAGGACTGCGACGTTATGGCGGGGATGCCCGCACCGATCAGCGTCTCCAGGTCGGTGAGCGAGCCGAGCCGGGTGACGACGGCGCTCATGTCCTTGTACGTCGAGGCGTAGGCGGCATTGAAGGGCCAGTTGCCACAGCCGTTGTACTGGTAGTCGAAGGTGTACCGGGCGGCATGGCAGACCTGGGGGTCGGCGAAGGCGGGATTGACCCAGGCGAGGTCCTCGGCGGTGGGTCCGCGGCCCCAGTATTCGATGATCATCTGGGACGAGGTGGGGCTGCACCAGGCCTCGCCGCCGTTGTCGTACTCGGGGTACTGGCCGACATGGGTGTTCTGCGAGTAGCGCGGGACGACCAGTTCACGGGCCTGTCCCGGTGCCGAGGCCGGGACCGTAAAGCGGTCCGGGATGTCCGAGGCCATGGCGCCGATCCGCCAGACGGTCGGCGTGAGCTTGCTGCCCGGCTTGCGGTACAGCGTCAGACGCAGTTGGTACGAGGCAAGACGCAGACCATTGCTCGCATCGTCGATGGAGAAGGTGTCCGTCCAGATCGTGCTCCGGCCGTCCGTCTGGTCGTCCACGGATGTCCGCCGGACGTCCGCGTCACCCGCCGCCCAGCGCCCCATCACGTACCAGGGCGTCGCAGTGGCGTCCGAGTAGGTCCCGCGCAGCTCCACCATCAGCCAGGTACCGGTCGGCGTGCGGGCGTTCCAGGAGGCGATGACCTCCGTGGCCGGGACCCTGGAGCGGTGCACCGGCGAGGTCCAGGTCGCGTACTCCCAGGTGGCGGTCTTCCCGGTGTGCGGGTCGGTGTAGTCGGTACGGCCTGCCGGGGCGTCGATCGCCACTCCGGGACGGAGCCCGGCCACCGCCCTGGTCCCCTTCCGGGTGCCGGAGCGCCAGTCGGTGTACGAGGTCCAGAAGCGGTTGTCCACGGGCGAGGCCGGGCCACGCCGCATCGCCTCCTCCGCTCGGGCCGGCTCGGCCGGTCCGGCGGCAACCGCGGGCGAGGCCGCTGATCCCGCGGTCGCCGCCGCCGCGGCCGCGAGTGCGGCGGCCAGCACGGTTCTGCGCGGAGTGGGACTGGTCATGGGTGAGGCCCCCTCGTCATACCCGAGCCGTGTCCGGTCGGGGCAGCAGGTGCACGACAGTGGGCCAACTATTGCGGTTCCCCACGCAGTTCTGCCAGGGTCCCGGCGCTCGCCACGACCACCAACATAGGACTGGACCACTGGCGTGACCTGCGACGGCGCACCCCCGCTTAGGCTGAGAGGGTGGCCTCTCTCGACACGCTCGCCGCGGAACTGCGCGCCCTTCCTCCTTCCTGCGGCCCGGTCCGGCTGATCGCCGTCGACGGGCACGCCGGCTCGGGCAAGTCCACCTTCGCCGCCCGCCTCGCGGCGGCTCTCGGCGGCGCCCCCGTGGTGCACCTCGACGATGTGGCCACCCATGAGGAGCTGTTCGGCTGGACCCAGCGGCTCCTGGACCGGGTGATCGGTCCGCTGTCCCGCGGGGAGGCCGCGCGATACGCCCCGTACGACTGGACGCTGCGCCACTTCGGGCCCGACCGCACCCTGGAGCCCGCTCCCGTGATCATCCTGGACGGGGTGGGAGCCGGGCGTGGGGCGCTGCGTCCGTTTCTCACACGTCTGCTGTGGATGGAATTGGCGGAAAACCAGGCGTGGGAGCGGGGTCGCGACCGCGACGGAAAGGCTCTCGCGGGCTTCTGGGACGGCTGGGAGGCGGCGGAACGGCGGCACTTTCGCAATGACCCTTCCCGCCCCTTCGCCGACACCCTGGTACGACAGTGTGAAGAGGGGTACGAGTGGTCTTCCGGGGCTTCCGCGCCGACAGGATCAGGCCTCCACCCTCACCGAGGGTGACCGCCGGACGCAGGGGCTCCGAAGGGGCCGAAACCCGCCCCTGCGACCCGCCAACTCTGCTTGACCTCGGGGCCGTACTGGTCTTACGTTCTCAATGTGCGGTCTTTCGGACCGTCGCAGACGCGAAGCCCCCGGTTGTTCCCCCGTGATCGGGGGCTTCGTTCTGCCCTCTCCCCCTCTGTGCGGGCGCTGCGCGCCGCCATTCCCTCACCCTGGGTCACCGTGCTGTCGGCCGCTGTGGCCGCCCGCCGCCGAAGTGCGCTCTACGGCCGACCCCGTCTCCGCAGGTACGATGCCTGTCGGCACAACTCCCGTCCACGACGCGGCGGTTCAGCAATCCTGCCGGCGGGCGCTCGCCCGGCGGCACACCACGGGGGCACGGCTTGTGGGGGACTGATGGATTTCGGCACGCAGGGCACGCACGCCCCGGCCGATCTCGCGTGGCTGCGCGGCGTCGACGCCTACACGATGGGCGCTTATCCGCAGGCCGAGGAGGAGTTCCGGGCGGCCGTGCGGATCGATCCCGAGATGGCGGACGCCTGGCTCGGCCTGCACGCGCTGCGCATCGACACCACCACCGCACTGCTGCGGATGTTCCGCCACCGCGAGCGGTTCGGCGAGCAGCGCGCCCGTCACCGGCGCACTCTCAACTCCTGGTACTGGCTCGGCTGGTGGGTGCAGCCCGTGCTGGAGAGGCCGCGTGATCTGCTGCTGGCGCACGCCTCGCACTGGCTCGACGGCCGCCACGTGCCCGAGCTGGACCGTGCGCTGGCGGGGCTGCCGCCGGTGGACGCCGACCCCCAGGTCCGCTTCCTGCACGCCTGCCGCGCGTACCTGGTCAAGGACTGGGAACAGCTGGTCCGGCACACCGAGCCGCTGGTCGACGATCCGCTGCTCGGAATCGAGTCCGGGCTCTTCGGCGGCATGGCGCGGGTCCGCCTGGAGATGTACGGACAGGCCGAGCCGCTGCTCTCCGCCGCGCTGATGCGCTGCCGCAGCGAGCAGCCACAGCGCAAGGAGTTGCGCTACTGGCTCGCGAGGGCGCACGAGGGCACCGGCCGCAGCGCCGCCGCGCTCCCCCTGTACCGGGCGGTGCACCGGGTCGACCCGGCGTTCATGGACACCTCCGCCCGCCTCGCGGCGATCACGGACAACGACGGCTACGACGAGCAGGCCGACTACGCGGCCGTCTCGCCGGCGCTGGTCGGCCAGGACACCGCCGACGGTCCGGGCGATCCCGACCCGCTGCCGGCGTCCGACCCGCTCGACGGCCGCGACCTGAGGTTCGGGTCTGCGCCCGAGGTACCGCGGGGAGGAGCCGTACCGTCCGAGACCGCACGTCGCAAGGCGGCCGTGCCCGCCCAGCCCTTACGGTTGCCGTCCGGTCCCTCGGATCCCGAGCTGCTGGCCGAGGCGCTCGGGGAGCTGGAGCGGATGGTCGGCCTGGAGCCGGTCAAGCGACAGGTCAAGGCGCTCTCCGCGCAGCTGCACATGGCCAGGCTGCGGGCCGGCCTGGACCTGCCGGTGCAGCCGCCGAAGCGCCACTTCGTCTTCTCCGGTCCTTCCGGCACCGGGAAGACGACCGTCGCCCGGATCCTCGGCCGGGTCTTCTACGCGCTGGGGCTGCTCGGCGGCGACCACCTGGTGGAGGCCCAACGGTCGGATCTCGTGGGCGAGTTCCTCGGCCAGACCGCGGTCAAGGCCAATGAGCTGATCGACTCGGCGATCGGCGGGGTGCTGTTCGTCGACGAGGCGTACAGCCTCTCCAACTCCGGCTACAGCAAGGGCGACGCGTACGGCGATGAGGCACTTCAGGTGCTGCTCAAGCGCGCCGAGGACAACCGTGACCACCTCGTGGTCATCCTGGCGGGATATCCGGAGGGCATGGACCGGCTGCTCGCCGCCAATCCTGGCCTCTCGTCCCGTTTCACCACCCGGGTGGACTTCCCGTCGTACCGGCCGCTGGAACTGACGGCCATCGGCGAGGTGCTGGCCGCCGAGAACGGCGATCTGTGGGACGAGGAGGCGCTGGACGAGCTGCGCAGCATCAGCGGGCATGTGGTCGACCAGGGCTGGATCGACGAGCTGGGCAACGGCCGTTTTCTGCGCACCTTGTACGAGAAGAGCTGCGCCTACCGCGATCTGCGGCTCTCCGGCTACACCGGGACGCCGACGCGGGAGGACCTGGCGACCCTGCGGCTGCCCGACCTGATGCAGGCGTACGGCGAGGTGCTGTCGGGCCGCGGTCCTGTCGACCGCGGCCCGCAGGACCCGTCCGCCACGTAGGCGGAGGCGGGATTCAGCGGCCGGGAATCAGCCCGCGAGGGCCTGTTCGGATGATTCCCTGCGCGGATCCGCCAGCCGGGTGAAGGCCACCGGGGCCGTCCGGTGCGCGGGATCCCGTACCTCGCCCACCAGCATCTCCAGGACGTCCTCCAGCGCGACCAGGCCCAGCACGCGGCCGTTCGCGTCCGCGACCTGCGCCAGATGGGTCGCGGCGCGGCGCATCACGGTCAGGGCGTCGTCCAGCGGGATGTCCGCGCGCAGCGTGGTCATCGGGCGCCAGATGTGCTGCGGCACGGCCCGGTCACCGTCCTCCAGGTCGAGTACGTCCTTGACGTGCAGGTAGCCCATGAAGGGACCACTGTCCGACGCGCGCACCGGGAAGCGGGAGTACCCGGTGTGGACCGTCAGTTCCTCGACCTGGCGAGGCGTGACGGAGGGGTCCACGGACACCAGCGAGGCACGGTCCAGCAGGACGTCGGTGACCGGCCGGCTGCCCAGCTCCAGGGCGTCCTCCAGCCGCTCCTGCTCGACCGGAGCCAGCAGCCCCGCCAAGCGGGAGTCCGCGACGAGGCGGCCCAGCTGGGCGCTGGTGTAGACGGCCTCCACCTCGTCCTTGGCCTCGACGCCGAACAGCCGCAGCACCAGCCGGGCGCAGGCACCCAGCGCGGTGGTGACCGGCCGGCACAGCCTGGCGAAGCCGACGAGACCGGGGCTGAGCCACAGCGCGGTCTTCTCCGGGGCCGCCATGGCGAGGTTCTTCGGGACCATCTCGCCGATGACGAGATGGAGGAAGACGACCGCGGCGAGCGCGATGGCGTAGCCCAGCGGGTGGATGAGGCCTTCGGGCACATGGGCCGCGTGGAACGCGGGCTCCAGGAGGCGGGCCACGGTCGGCTCGGCCACCGCGCCGAGCGTCAGCGAGCAGACGGTGATACCGAACTGCGCGGCTGCCATCATCTGCGGCAGGTTCTCCAGACCGTGGAGCACCTGGCGGGCGCGCGCCGAGCCCGGCCGGCCGTCCCCGGGCCGGGCCAGCGGCTCGATCTGGCTGCGGCGTACGGAAACGAGCGCGAACTCGGCACCGACGAAGAACCCGTTGGCGAGCACGAGCAGGAGGGCGAAGAGGAGGAGGAGCACGTTCATCGCACTGCCTCCGTGAGATCGGCCGGCACGTCGGCCGTGCGGACCAGCCGTACGCGCTCGGCCCGGTAACGGCCCACTTGGCGTACCGAGAGCCGCCAGCCGGGGAGTTCCGCCCGGTCGCCGGGGGCCGGGATACGGCCGAGCAGATCCGCGACCAGCCCGGCCACCGTCTCGTACGGGCCCTCCGGTACCTCCAGGCCTATCCGCCGCAAGGTGTGGACGCGGCAGCTGCCTTCGGCCTCCCAGGCGGGGCGGCCGTCCTCGGACGGGACGGCGGACAGTTCCGGCCGTTCGGCCTCGTCGCCGTCATGCTCGTCCCTGACCTCGCCGACCAGTTCCTCGACGATGTCCTCGAGGGTCACGACACCGGCCGTACCGCCGTACTCGTCGACCACGACGGCCATCGGCTGCTCGCTGCGCAACCGCTCCAGCAGGGGCTGCACGGGCAGGGTCTCGGGCACCAGCAGGGGCTGTACGGAGATCCGGCCGACTGGGGTGCGCAGCCGCTCGGAGACGCGTACGGCGAGGGCGTCCTTAAGGTGCACCATGCCCACCACTTCGTCGATGCGCTCGTGGTAGACGGGAAAGCGCGAGAGGCCGGTGGCCCGGGTGAGGTTGAGGACGTCCTCGGCTGTCGCGGAGGACTGCAGTGCGCTCACCTTCACACGGGGCGTCATGACGTGCTGGGCGGTGAGCCCGCCGAGGGAGAGGGTCCGTACGAACAGGTCGGCCGTGTCCTGTTCCAGGGTGCCGGCCCGAGCCGAGTGGCGGACCAGGGACTCCAGTTCGCCAGGGGTGCGGGCGGAGGCCAGCTCGTCGGTCGGCTCGACGCCCAAGGCCCGGACCAGCCGGTTGGCAACGGCGTTGAGCAAGGAGATCACCGGGCGGAAGACACGCGAGAAGGCGTACTGCGGACCGGCGACGAAACGGGCGACCTGAAGCGGCCGGGAGACCGCCCAGTTCTTCGGTACGAGCTCGCCGACCACCATCTGCACGGCGGACGCGAGCAGCATGCCGACGACCACCGCCACGCCGGGTACGGCCCCTTGGGGGAAACCGGCCGCGGTGAACGGACCCGCCAGAAGACCGGCCAGCGCGGGCTGGGCGAGCATGCCGACGACGAGTGAGGTGAGGGTGATGCCGAGCTGGGTGCCGGAGAGCTGGAAGGAGAGTTCTCGCAGCGCCTCGACGACGGTCCGGGCGCGGCGGTCGCCTTCGGCCGCAGCGCGCTCGGCGTCGGGTTTGTCGACGGTGACGAGTCCGAACTCCGCCGCCACGAAGAAGCCGTTGGCGAGGATCAGGACGAAAGCTGCGGCGAGCAGCAGGAGGGAAGTGGTCATGCCGCCGCCTCCGGGCTGGGGGCGGCGCAGGTACTACCGGACGATCCGTCCATTGCTGGAGGGAGTCACTCCTCAAGTCGCAGGTGCCCCGGTGGCCGCGGAATCTCCCGCGGCACGGGGCGGAGGCGCACTCGGCGCCTCCGCCACCAGGGTAGTCATTGGGATGGGCGCCGCAATGTCGGGCCCGACACGCCTCAGTCGGTGTCGCGGGTACCGGTGCCTCGCGATTCGGCGAGCGCGCGCAGTGCGCGGGCGTCGGTGATGGCCTGCCGGCGGGCGATGCCCGGCTGGATGCCCATAGCGGGCAGGCTGGTGCCGTCGCTGAGGTCCAGGAAGACCCAGGGGTCGCCGGGGCGCAGGTTGACCCGCAGGATCTGGGCCCAGTCGAGCCGTCGCTTGCTGGTGAGGTTGACCACGGTGACGCCGGAATCGTCGGCGACCACCTTGGGGCGGCTCAGCAGCAGCAGGACTGCGAAGAGAAGGGCGGCGGTGAAGACGAAGCTGACCCGCTCCGCCGCGCTGAGTGTGGGAAGCAGCAGGGCGATGACCGTGATGGTGGCGAACACGACCGCACCTGAGGTCAGCAGAACGACCCGGGTCCGTGTCGGCCTGAAGGTGACCGGCAGAGCGGGGAGTTCGGGCCGGTTCGGGGGAGCAGACATGGGTTCTGTGGTCTCGGTCCTCAGAGGCGGCAGGCGTGGATTTCCGTGGTGAGGATGGCGCGGGCACCCAGCGCGTACAGGTCGTCCATGATCCGCTGCGCCTCGCGGGACGGGACCATGGCGCGGACCGCGACCCAGCCCTCGTTGTGCAGCGGGGAGACGGTCGGCGACTCGAGGCCGGGGGTGAGGGCGACGGCCTGCTCGAGGTGCTCGGCGCGGCAGTCGTAGTCCATCATCACGTAGCTGCGGGCGACGAGGACGCCCTGCAGGCGGCGCAGGAACTGCTGCACCTTCGGGTCGTCGGTCGGAGATCCGGTGCGGCGGATGACGACGGCCTCGGACTTGAGGATCGGCTCGCCGAGGACCTCCAGGCCGGCGTTGCGCAGGCTGGTGCCGGTCTCCACGACGTCGGCGATGACCTGGGCGACGCCGAGTTCGATCGCGGTCTCGACCGCGCCGTCCAGGTGCACGACGGAGGCGTCGATCCCCTGGTCCGCGAGGTGCTTGGCGACGATGCCCTCGTACGAGGTGGCGATCGTCATCCCGCCGAACTCCTCCGGGCCCTTGGCGGTGCCGGGCTTGGTGGCGTAGCGGAAGGTGGAGCGTGCGAAGCCGAGCTGGAGGATCTCCTCGGCGTTGGCGCCGGAGTCCAGCAGGAGGTCGCGGCCGGTGATCCCGATGTCGAGGCGGCCGGAGCTGACGTAGATCGCGATGTCGCGCGGCCGCAGGTAGAAGAACTCGACCTCGTTCTCGGGGTCGACGAGGACGAGCTCCTTCGACTCCTTGCGCTGCTGGTAGCCGGCCTCATGGAGCATCGCCGACGCAGGTCCGGACAGTGAACCCTTGTTGGGAACGGCGATGCGCAGCATGAGGTCGGCTTCCTTTGCTCTGTTCGTACGTACGGCTGGGCGGGCGGGTCGATCAGAGGTGGGCGTAGACGTCGTCGAGCGTGATTCCGCGGGCGACCATCATCACCTGGACGTGGTAAAGCAGCTGCGAGATTTCCTCGGCGGCGGCTTCCTTGCCCTCGTACTCGGCTGCCATCCACACCTCGGCCGCCTCCTCGACGACCTTCTTGCCGATGGCATGCACCCCCTTGCCCACCAGTTCGGCGGTACGGGAGGTGCTGGGGTCGCCGTTTGCGGCCTTGAGCTGGAGCTCGGTGAAGAGCTCCTCGAACGTCTTGTTGGACATGGTGCTTTCTACCCTACGCGGCCGCATGCTCGCTCTCAGCGCCAGGGTTCGGACACCGAGCGGAGGATGGAGGCGGTGGCGACAGCCGCGGTGACCGCCTCGTGGCCCTTGTCCTCGTGCGAACCCTCAAGTCCAGCCCGGTCCAGCGCCTGCTCCTCGTTGTCGCAGGTCAAGACGCCGAAGCCGACCGGAACGCCGGTCTCGATGGAGACCTGGGTGAGGCCCTGGGTCACACCCTGGCACACATATTCGAAGTGTGGCGTTCCGCCGCGGATGACCACGCCCAGCGCGACGATCGCGTCGTAGCCGCGGCCCGCGAGGACCTTGGCGACGACCGGCAGCTCGAAGCTGCCGGGGACGCGGAGCAGGGTCGGCTCGTCGATACCCAGTTCGTGCAGGGCGCGCAGGGCGCCGTTGACGAGTCCGTCCATGATCTTCTCGTGCCACTGCGCCGCGATCACGGCGACCCGGAGGTCGCCGCAGTTCTTCACGCTCAGTTCGGGTGCGCCCTTGCCGCTCACAGCTCTCCTCGGTTCTTGTGCACTGTCACTTACTGGTTGCCGCAGGTGGACGCGGTGGCCGCGTCCAGCCAGGGCAGGTCGTGCCCCATCCGGTCCCGCTTGGTCTGCAGGTACCGGAGATTGTGCTCGCCCGCCTGGACGGCCATCGGCTCCCGTCCGGTGACCCTCAGGCCGTGCCGGGCGAGGGCCGCGGTCTTCTCGGGGTTGTTCGTCATCAGCCGCACGCTGCGTACGCCCAGCTCGTCGAGGATCTGGGCGCCGGCCGCGTAGTCGCGGGCGTCCGCCGGCAGGCCGAGTTCCAGGTTGGCGTCCAGGGTGTCCCGGCCGCGCTCCTGGAGTTCGTACGCGCGCAGCTTGGACATCAGTCCGATGCCACGTCCTTCGTGACCGCGGAGGTAGACCACGACGCCGCGGCCCTCCTCCTTGATCCGCTCCATGGAGGCGTGCAGCTGGGGGCCGCAGTCGCAGCGCAGGGAGTGAAAGATGTCGCCGGTCAGGCATTCGGAGTGCATGCGGACCAGGACGTCCGCACCGTCGCCGATGTCACCGTGGACCAGGGCGACGTGCTCGACGCCGTCGACGGTGGAGCGGTAGCCGTACGCCGTGAACTCCCCGAAGGCGGTGGGCAGCCGGACCTCGGCCTCGCGCCGGACGGTGGGCTCCGACGAGCGGCGGTAGGCGATCAGGTCCTCGATGGAGATGATCGTCAGGCCGTGCTTGCGGGCGAACGGGATCAGCTCGGGCAGCCGGAGCATCACCCCGTCCTCGCCCGCGATCTCGACGATGGCGCCGGCCGGGCGCAAGCCCGCGAGGCGGGCGAGGTCGACAGCGGCCTCGGTGTGGCCGTCGCGGACCAGGACGCCGCCGGGCTTGGCGCGCAGCGGGAAGATGTGGCCGGGGCGGACGAAGTCGCCGGCGGTGCTGTGGCCGTCGGCCAGCAGCCGGAGAGTGGTGGCGCGGTCCGCGGCCGAGATGCCGGTGCTGACGCCGTAGGCGGGGCCGGCGTCGACCGAGACCGTGAAGGCGGTGCGCATCGACTCGGTGTTGTGCTCGACCATCTGGGGCAGGTCGAGCCGGTCGAGCTCAGGGCCCTCCATGGGGGCGCAGATCAGGCCGCGGCACTCGCTCATCATGAACGCGACGATCTCGGGGGTGGCCTTCTCGGCGGCGATGACGAGGTCGCCCTCGTTCTCACGGCTCTCGTCGTCCACGACGACGACGGGGCGGCCTGCCGCGATGTCGCGGATGGCCTGCTCGACCGGATCGAGGGCGAAGTCCTCGATGCCGTCCTCGCTGTACCAGGTGGGCTGGGAGGTCATGCCGGCACTCCTTCCAGGGCGGGCTTGGCACTGGTGCGGGAGCGCTGCCACCAGTCGTACGCGCCCCACAGGACGAGGGCGAAGTAGACGACGTACACCAGGCCGGAGAAGGCCAGGCCGCTGTTGAAGGCGAGCGGGACGCCGACGAGGTCCACCAGCAGCCAGGCGAACCAGAACTCGACCAGGCCACGGGCCTGGGCGACCATCGCGACCAGCGTGCCGACGAAGATGTACGCGTCGGCCCACGGGCTCCACGACAGCGAGGGGTAGAGCGTGAAGAGCCCACCGACGGCAAGCGTGCCCAGGACGGCTCCCGCCAGCAGCAGCCCCCGCTCGCGCCAGGTCGCGAACCGTACGGCGATCGAGCCGTCCTGCGCCTGCTGCTTGCCGCGCTGCCACTGCCGCCAGCCCCACAGGGCGACGCCTATGACCAGCAGCTGCTTGCCGACACCGCCGCCGAGCTGCGCGGAGGCGTAGGCGGCGACGAGGATGACGCCCGACAGGAACTGGGCGGGCCAGGTCCATATGGAGCGGCGCCAGCCGAGCGCGAGGGCGGCCAGGCCGATCGAGTTCCCGAGCATGTCGGACCACAGGATGTGCTGGCCGAAGGCCGTGAAGGCCTCGGCGTTGAGCCAGTCCAGGGCACTCACTTCGCGGTCTCCTTGGCGGCGGTCCGGGCGTCGGTCCGGGCGTCCGCATCGGCACCGGTCGTGGCACCGGCGCCGAGCAGCCGCTCGACGTACTTCGCGAGGACGTCCACCTCGAGGTTGACCGGGTCGCCGGCCTGCTTGATGCCTAGGGTGGTCAGCGCGAGGGTGGTGGGGATGAGGCTGATGGTGAAGTAGTCGGGGCCGGCCTCGACGACGGTGAGGCTCACGCCGTCGACGGTGATCGAGCCCTTCTCGACGACGTACCGGGAGAGGTCCGCGGGGAGCGAGACCTGCACGATCTCCCAGTGGTCGGACGGCTTGCGCTCGACGATGGTGCCGGTGCCGTCCACATGCCCCTGTACGAGGTGCCCGCCGAGGCGCCCGCCTAGTGCCATGGGGCGCTCCAGGTTGACGCGCGAGCCGGCTTCGAGCACTCCGAGGCTGGAGCGGTTCAGCGTTTCGGCCATCACGTCGGCGGTGAACTCGCCGTCCCCCGAGTCGACGACGGTGAGGCAGACGCCATTGACGGCGATCGAGTCGCCGTGCTTCGCGCCCTCGGTGACGACGGGGCCGCGGAGGCGGAAGCGGGAGGCGTCGCCGAGGTTCTCGACGGCGGTGACCTCGCCCAGTTCTTCGACGATTCCGGTGAACACTTAGCTCTCCTTGAGGGCTGGGGAGGGGACGGCGGTGATGCGCAGATCGGGACCGATGCGAACGGCTTCCGCGATGTCGAGGCGCAACGCTTCGGTGAGAGTGGAGATTCCGGCGTCGGCGAGGGCCGCGGGACCCGCGCCGAGGAGCACGGGGGCGAGGTAGCCGACCACCCGGTCCACGGCTCCCGCCGCGACAAAGGCCCCCGCCAGCGTCGGCCCGCCCTCCAGCAGTACGGAGCGCACACCCCGCGCGTACAGCTCCGCGAGCAGGGCGTGCACATCGATTCCGCCGGTGCCGCGAGGCAGCCGCAAGACGTCCGCTCCGGGCAGCTGAGAGGTGTCGGCGTCCTCGGCCACGGCGACGAGCGTGGGCGCCGCCGCGTCGAGGACCCGGGCGGTCGGAAGGATCGTCGCGTGGGTGTCCAGCACCACGCGCAGCGGCTGGGTGGCGCCTTCGGCGCCGCGTACGGCGAGGTGGGGGTCGTCGGCGCGGAGCGTGCCCGAGCCGACCACTACGGCGTCCGCCTCGGCGCGCAGCCGGTGGACGTCGGCCCGCGACTCGGGCGAGCTGATCCATCGGCTGGTGGCGTCGGCAGCCGCGATCCGCCCGTCGAGCGTCGCCGCGTACTTCCACAGGACGAACGGACGGCCCAGGCGTACGGAGGTCAGCCAGGCGGCGTTGCCCGCCTCGGCCTCTTCCGCGAGCAGTCCGCCCTCCACCTCGACCCCGGCGGCGCGCAGTGTCCCGGCACCGCCGGTGGCCTGCTGGTCCGGGTCGCCGACGGCGTAGACGACCCGGGCGATCCCGGCGTCGACGAGCGCCTGGGCGCACGGGCCGGTGCGGCCGGTGTGGTTGCAGGGTTCGAGGGTGACGTAGGCCGTGCCGCCACGGGCCTTCTCACCTGCGGCGAGCAGGGCGTGGACTTCGGCGTGCGGGCCCCCGGCCCGCTGGTGGTAGCCGGTACCGGCGGTCTCGCCCGAGGCGTCGAGGATCACGCAGCCGACGACCGGGTTGGGGCTGGTTCTGCCGAGGCCGTGGGCAGCGAGCTCAATGGCTCGGCGCATGGCGTGTGTGTCGGCTGTGCCGGCCACCGGGTCCTCCTGCCTCTTCGGGCACGGACTCCGGGGCCTGTCGATGACGACAGAGAGACGGACCAACACACAGAGAACGCCGAGGCCGGGAAAACGGCTCGTCGCTGACGAACCGCCGACGGCGGCGTACCTGATACTGGCCCGCCGCGCACTGCCTCCCATCCGGACTTTCACCGTCGGTCCAGGAATTTCACCTGGTCAACCGGCCGCTGGCTGCGGACGGGTCGCGGACTATAACCGCCGGTTCGGAATTACACCGACCCCGGAGTGCGCTGCTTCTGGTACACGGTCAGTCTGCCACGCCCACTCGTCCGCCATGCGGGCGAATGGCTGTGGCTTGACTCACAGGGTCACCCCTTCCGAGATTGGTCCATACCTATTGACCTACTGGTCTAGTCCTCTTAAGGTCTGCGGCACCCCGCGGATACGCCCGCCCGGTGTGCGCACATCACGGGCCCAACACGACTCACCCCGCTGTTCGTTGTGTTTCGCCGACGCCCCGGCGGGCGTGGGAGGTGCCCCACCTCAGCACAAATCGCACCAGTGGAAGTCCAAGTGGTGGACGAAGGGCGAAGAGCCCGGTACCACCGGTGAGTGGGGTGTCTGGCGGGACCTCGGGGCCTGCTGACCCCCGGCGAAGAACGCCCGGCGGCGGAGACCCGGCCCTTGCCGCCGCCGGGTCTCCGCCGCTGCCGCTGTCGTGGCGGCCATACGCCCTTCTGGGAAGGGAGCCGGGGGCGCCGCGGGTCACTCCAACCGCCCGGCACGGCCGACCGTGCGTCTTCGCCCCGCGGATGTCAGACTCGAAGTGCCTCGCTCGCGGTGCGGCCGCGCGCGGCAGTCCCCGACCCGACAGTTCAGTGAGGCACGCACCATGGCCTGGGCATCTTGGACGACCAGCGGAGTCTTCGCCGGGCCCGGGGGAGTCCCCACGGCGGAAGCCGACATGATCAGTGGTGACCTGACCGTCCACACCACGTGGTCGGACGGCCAGGCACAGATCGCCGTTCAGTTCAGCGGTTCCTCGGACTGGTTCACTCTCGTCGGCAGTCCGCTGCCCTGCCCCTCCGAAGAGGACAGCCGCGATCTGCACCAAGGCGTGGTGGAAGCCGTCCGGGCCGGTGCCGCGGCAGTCAGTGCCCTCAAGCCGACGCCGAACCGTTGACCCCAGGTGTCACATCCTCGCAGCCTCGCCCGTCCTGGAGGGTGACTGCTGTTGTCCCCGCCT
Organism: Streptomyces sp. NPDC051219; assembly: GCF_040682335.1. NCBI lineage: Bacteria > Bacillati > Actinomycetota > Actinomycetes > Kitasatosporales > Streptomycetaceae > Streptomyces > Streptomyces sp. NPDC051219. Next base: position 154,685 of record NZ_JBFBAS010000013.1, on the reverse strand, counting down.
CGAAGGGCTGATCTCGCGATGACCACAATCCTGGTGACCGGTGGTACCGGCACCCTCGGCTCTCTGGTGACGGCCCGGCTGCGCGCGGCCGGGCACGAGGTGCGCGTACTGAGCCGGCACGCCCAGCCGTACGCGGTGGATCTGCGCCAGGGAACCGGCCTCGACGCGGCGCTGGCGGGAGCGGACGCGGTGGTGCACTGCGCGACCACCCCGCGCGGCGGCGACGACACGGCCGCGGGGCACCTCATCGAGGCCGCGAAGCGGGCCGGAGTCCCCCACCTGGTCTATATCTCGATCGTGGGCGTGGACCGGCTTCCGCTCGGCTACTACAAGGTGAAGCGCAAGGTTGAGGGCATGATCGAGGACTCGGGCCTCGGCTGGACCGTGCTGCGCACCACCCAGTTCCACGACCTCGTCCTGACCATCCTGCAGACCTCGGCGAAGCTGCCGGTAATGCTGCTCCCCGCGGGCGTGAGGGTGCAGCCCATCGACACGGCCGAGGTCGCGGACCGGCTGGCCGAACTGGTCGCGGGCCCGCCCGCGGGGCGGGTGCCGGACATGGGCGGCCCCGAGGTCCGCACCCTCCCTGAGCTGGCCGGCGCCTTTCTGCACGCCACCGGCCGCCGCCGCCCGGTGGTTCCCGTACGACTGGCGGGCATGGCGTACGCGGGCTTCCGACGGGGGCTGCACCTCACTCCGGACCGGGCGGTGGGGAAGGGCGCGTTCGAGGACTTCCTCGTCACGCGGGCGGGCCGCCCGGGCCGCTGACCCGCCTCAGGCGCCCGCGGCGAACAGGTCCTCCTGAGCCGCGTCCCGGGCCGCCAGCAGTGCCCCGCGCAGCACCGCCGTTCCTCCCAGAGTTCCCGCCCGCACCTCGGTGCGCAGCGGGGACAGCGTGGCCAGCCGGTTCGCGACCCGGCCGGCCAGGGCCTCGCCGCCCGCCTGGCCGACCTCGCCGCCCAGCACCACGCAGCCCGGGTCCAGCACCGCGCTGACCGCGGCCGCGCCCAGGGCCAGCCGGGCGGCGAGGGCGTCGAGGAACGGGCCGCCTCGCTGGCCCGCCGCCACGGCAGCCCGTACGACCGCCTCGGCGGGCGGCGCATGGGCCTCGGCGACGGCGGTCACGCCGTGTTCGGCGGCCAGCGCACAGACGGCGGCGCTGCCGACGAGAGCGTGGAAGCCCCCGTCGCATTCGGTGGCGGACGGCAGGCCCGAGGTGCCCGGTACGGGGAGGAAACCGATCTCCCCGGCGCCGCCGGAGGCCCCCCGGCGGAGCCGCCCGTCCAGGACGACGGCCGCGCCCACCCCGTGGCCGAGCCAGAGCAGGACGAAGGTGTCGCGGTCACGGGCTGCGCCGAGGCGCTGCTCCGCGACGGCGGCGAGGTTGGTCTCGTTCTCCAGCAGCACGGCGGCCGGCAGCCGTTCGTGCAGTACGGCGACCAGGGCCCGGTGCCAGGCCGGCAGGCCGGTGGTGTCGCGGAGCTCTCCGGTGGCGGGGTCGACCAGACCCGGCGCGCCGATGCCGACGCTGTGCAGCGAAGTCGCGCCTGCCTCGTGTGCGGTGCGTTCCAGCAGGGCGACGGCCTGCTCCACGGCCGGTCCGGTGCCGGTGTCGCGGTCGACGGGCAGGACGGCTTCGGCGAGGGTCCGGCCGAGGAGGTCGGCGACCACCACGGAGACGCTGTGCGTCCGTACGTCCAGCGCGGCCAGGTGCGCGCGGTCCGCGACGATCCCGTACAGCCGGGCATTGGGCCCGCGCCGCTGGGCACCTGCTTCCCCGACCACCGCGACGAGTCCGGACGCCTGGAGCCGCTCGACGAGGTCGGCCACGGTCGGCCGGGAGAGTCCGGTCAGCGTCTTGAGCTGCCCCGCCGTCAAAGGTCCCTCCTGCTGGAGCAGTTCGAGGGCCAGCCGGTCGTTCATGGCCCGGGCTGTGCTGGGCGAGGCAGGCGGCATACCGGCGATCCTTGCAGATCTATCTATCAGGCAGGGTCCCTGATAGTTTACTGCCCCATGATGAGTGCAGTGGTCTTCGATCGGCAGCAGCTGAAGCGGGCACGGATCGCAGTGGCCGCGGTCTTCTGCGTGCACGGCGCGGTCACGGGCAGCTTCGCCACCCGCATCCCCTGGATCCAGGACCACGCCTCACTCAGCGCCGGCCAGCTCGGACTCGCCCTCGCCTTCCCGGCCATCGGCGCCTCGCTCGCCATGCCGCTGGCCGGCGCGGTCAGCCACCGGTTCGGCGCCCGCGCCGCACTGCGCGGACTGCTCGTTCTCTGGACTCTCTCGCTCGTACTCCCGGGCCTCGCCCCGAGCCTCCCCGCGCTGTGCGGCGCACTGTTCGTGTTCGGCGCCACGGCCGGTATGTCGGACGTCGCGATGAACGCGCTCGGAGTCGAGATCGAGAACCGGCTCGACCGCTCGATCATGTCCGGCCTGCACGGCATGTGGAGCGCCGGCGCCCTGCTCGGCTCCGCCGCCGGTACCGTCGCCGCGCACGCCGGCGCCGACGCCCGGCTGCATCATGCCGTCGCGGCGGCGGTCCTCACCGTCCTCGGCCTGATCGCCTGTCAGGGTGTGCTGGACCTGCGCAGCGCCCCGGACGACAACCCCCCGCCACGATTCGCCCTGCCGCCGAGGTCGGCACTGCTCATCGGCGCGGTGGGTTTCTGCGCCGTGTTCGCGGAAGGCGCGAGCCTGGACTGGTCGGCGGTCTACCTCAAGGACGTGCTGGACACCTCGCCCGGTCTGGCGGCCGCCTCCACCACGGCCTTCGCACTGACCATGGCGGTGGCGCGGATCGCGGGCGACAGGGTGGTCGACCGGTTCGGCGCCGTACGCACCGTGCGGGCCGGCGGCGTCCTCGCCACGCTGGGCGGGCTGCTGGTGGTTCTGGCGCCCAATCCGCCGGTCGCCCTGACCGGCTTCGCACTGATCGGCCTCGGTGTCGCGGTCGTGGTGCCGCTCGCCTTCGCCGCGGCCGGGCGCAGCGGCCCGGCGCCCGCCCAAGCGATCGCGGGCGTCGCCACCATCACGTACACCTCGGGCTTGATCGCCCCCTCGGCGATCGGTGCCGTCGCCGACGCCACCTCGCTGGTGGTGTCGTTCGGGCTGGTGACGGCCCTCGCGTTCGGGTTGGTCCTCGGCGCCGGCGCGCTGCGGCAGGGCAGCCGGGAGAGCGTGCGGGCCAAGGCTCCCGGCAAGGCGCTCAGCCCCTGACCGAACCGATCAGCCGCGAGCCAGCTGGTAGGCGTAGGACGGGGTGAAGGTACCCGCCGCGCCCTTGCAGCCGTCGGACTCCCCCGGCAGCTTGATCCACAGGTAGGCGTCGATCCGCGCCTCGCCCGTGCGGGTGGCCGGCGCCCGGCCGAGGGCACGGCCCGCCGGATCGCACCAGTTGCCCGGTGCCGGTGCCCCGTTGCCGTTCCTGCTGGTGTCGATGACGGCGCCCAGGTGGGCGGGGCCGCCGAGGGCGGAGAGGACCCGGCGGGCGTACGCGGTCTCCTCGGCGGTGCGGTGAAAGTTTGCGACATTGGTGAAGATGCCGTCGCCACTCGACGCGGCGCCGGCCCTGCTCAACGCGGCAGCCTGCTTCTCGGCCGGGTGCCAGCCGGAGTGACCGGCGTCGTAGTAGACCTTGGCCTTCGGATTCGCGGCGTGCACGGTGCGGCCGGCCCTGGCGAGAGACGCGTAACGGGCCTTCCGGTCGCCCGGCGAGAGGCAGTCGGCGAGCGCGATCGAGTCGGGTTCGAGGATCACGATGACCGGTCCGTCGCCGAGACCGGCGGCGAAGTCGCGCATCCAGCCGTCGTAGGCGGCGAGATCCGGCGCACCGCCCTGGGACGCACCACCGCAGTCCCGGCCGGGAATCGCGTACGGAACGAGCACGGGCACGCGGCCGGCGGCGGCGGCACCGGCCGTCACGGAGCGGACCTTGCCGGTGACCGCACCGGGGTTGTACTCGGCGAACCAGACTGCGGCCGGGCGCGCCGCGATGCTCGACTCGATGAGCGGGCGCCTCGGATCACCGCGGTTCGCAGCCACCCAGTCCAGGACCCGCGATTCGGGGTGGCGATAGAGCCCGGCGTCGGCGGGCGCCGACCGGGCCCGCTTCCTCACCGCCGGCTTGGGCGACGTGCCGGACGAGGCGGACGCCGAGGGCGACGGTTTCGCGGACGCCGGGGCGGACGCCGACGCGGAGGCGCTGGGCAGCCCCGGCAGTGGCCGGAGTGTCGGGCGCTCGGTCACCCCGGGCCGGGCGGAGTCGTCCGTTCCGCCCTCACCGGCCACCGCTCCCACCACACCGGCCACCGTGCCGACGGCCACCACGGCCGAAGCGGCGACGACCATGGCGGTGTGCCGTGCTGCCCGTCGGCGCTCGGCACGCCGGACGCGGTTCTGCGCGCGTAAGCCTGACACAGCTGATGTCCCCCACTCCCCCGGTGCCCGTCCTTCGCCCGAACCGGCGAAGACCGGGCGCAATGCCACCCGGTCGAGCCTAGTCCCTGGGACGCTGCCCCCATGGCGCAGATGGAACAGTTCGCGGTGCGCAGCCGTCCCGGCCACACGTCGGTAGACGCGGTCGTCGCCCGGCTGCGCGCCCTGGGGTCCGGCTGGCCGCCCTCGGACGGAGTGGCGGTGTTCAACCGGGTCTACCTGGCCGTCACGGAGGAGATCGGCCGGCGGATCGACCTCGGGGCGTTCCCCGTACGGAGGTCCGCGGCGACGCTGGACGTCCGGTTCGCCGAGCGCTACCTCTCGGCCGTGGACGCGGTGGCCGCGGGCCGGCGGCCACCTGCCTGCTGGCAACCGCTCTTCCAGTACCGGCGTCATCCGGGGGTACGACCGCTGCAGTACGCGCTGGCCGGGATCAACGCGCACATCGGGCACGACCTGGCGCTCGCCGTCGTGGACACCTGCCACGTCCTGGGCTGTGAACCCGCGGCGCTGGAGGGGGACTTCGACCTGGTGGGTGACACCCTGACCGCCCTGGAGGAGCGCATCCGGGAGGATCTGATGCCCGGCCCCGACCTGCTGGAGATCGCCGATCCGCTCACCCACCTACTGGGGGCCTGGAGCCTGGAGAAGGCCAGGGACGCCGCCTGGTCCGCGGCCCGGGTGCTCTGGGGGTTGCGGGGCCTCCCGGAACTCGCCGGGGAGTTCAGAGAGCGGCTGGACGCCGGCGTGGGACTCGTCGGGCGCTGCCTGCTGACGCCCGCCCGCTGAACGGCGCCGGGACTGGACACGGCCCGCCGCCGCGCTCTGCGCACGGCGGGCGGGCCGAGTATGTGGTTCCCGTGGATCCGGAGCGTTCGCGGATCAGTCCTCGGGGAGTTCGACCGGGGCGATCTCGTCGTAGAGGTCACCGGGGCCGGGGTTGGCGGCGTCCGTCGTACCGCCGAAGTGGTGCATGACGCCCCACACCGCGTTGAGCGCGGTCTGCACGGCGCCCTCGGCCCAGCCCGCGGTCCAGGAGATGTCGTCGCCCGCCAGGAAGATGCCGCGCTTGTCCTCGGGCAGCCGGTCCTGCATGAAGTGCGTGAACAGGCGGCGCTGGTAGCGGTAGTGGCCGGGCAGGTTGGCCTTGAACGCGCCCATGAAGTAGGGCTCGTTCTCCCACGAGACGGTCACCGGGTTGCCGATGATGTGGCGTCGGATGTCGACCTTCGGGTAGATCTCGCCCAGCGACTTGAGCATGACCTCCATCCGCTCGTTCGCGGACAGCGGCAGCCACTTGAGGCTGTCGTCGCACCAGGTGTACGAGAGGCAGATGACCGCCGGCTTGTCGGGACCGTTGTCCAGCAGGTAGGTGCCGCGGGTCATCCGGTCGGTCAGCGTCATCGACATGACGTCCCGGCCGGTCTCCTCATCCTTGTCCAGCCAGAACGGCCGGTCGACCGGCACGAACAGCTTGGAGGACTCCATGTAGTGGGTCCGCTCCATCGCCGTCCAGTGGTCGATGGGGAAGAGCGTGTCGTCGCAGGCGATCTTCGACAGGAGCATCCAGGACTGCGCGGTGAAGACGGCCGCGCGGTACGTACGGATGTCGCCGGAGGCGTCGGTGACGGTGATCCGGTTCCCGGCGGTGCGGTGCAGCCGCGTCACGGCCGGCTTTGGCGTGCCGTCGTGCAGCGACGAGAGCGAGGTGCCCTGCGCCCAGTACACGATCTTCTCCGGCTCGCGCTCCCACAGCCGCAGCGGAAGCTGCTGGCTGCCGCCGACGATGCCGCGGTGGTGGTCGTCCGCCTCGGTGTAGACGACGCGCAGGATCTCCAGGATGGAGTTCGGGAAGTCCGTGTCCCAGCCGCCGGTGCCGAAGCCGACCTGACCGAAGATCTCGCGGTGCCGGAAGGATTTGAACGCCGGGGAGTCGCACAGGAAGCCGTAGAAGGTCTGGTTGTCGAGGTTCTCGACGAGCTTCGACCAGATCTCGCGGATACGCGGGATGTCACGCTCGCGCAGGGCCGTGTTCATGTCGGAGAAGTCGGCGCCCTCCTCCAGACAGGAGTTCCAGGCCTCCATGACCTCGCGGTAGACCGCTGGCAGCTCGTCCACCGACGTGGCGTAGTGCGACTCGCCCTTGAGGTCGACAACGGTCGACGGGGTGTCGGGGGCAAGCGGGTTGGGGAACGGCTTCGTCTCCAGGCCCACCAGGTCGATGTAGTGCTGCAGCGCGGTGGAGCAGGGCGGGAAGCGCATGGCGCCCATCTCGGCGGTGAGCTCGGAATCGCAGCCGTCGAAGCCGACGGTGCGCAGCCGGCCGCCGATCTGGTCCGCCTCGTAGACGACGGGCTTGAGGCCCATCTTCATGAGCTCGTACGCGGCGACGATGCCGGAGAGGCCGCCGCCGATGACGGCCACCTCGGCGCCGTGTTCGGTCGCGGGTATCTGGCCGATCCCCGCCGGGTGGGCCAGGTAGTCGTCGTACGCGTAGGGGAAGTCCGGACCGAACATGGTGATCGGCGGCAGGGCGGGCGGCTGCTCGTCGTGAGCGGCGGTGGGCACCGTGGACGTCATGGGGTACGGACTCCTTGCGCGGAAACTGGGGCAGCGGGGCGGGGAGGGGGTCAGACCAGCGACGCGTACAAGCCGGGGCGGCGGTCGCGCAGATACGGATTGTTCGCGCGGGAGGCCCTCAGCCGCTCGGGGTCGGCCTCGCCGAGTACGAGTTCCTCGCCCCGGCCCGCTCGGGTCCGGGTGGTGCCGTCGGGGCTCGCCAGGCAGCTCAGGCCGACGAACTCGAACTCGCCCTCGCGGCCGGTCCGGTTGACGTACGCGATGTACATCTGGTTCTCGAAGGCGCGTACCGGGACGACGGATTCGGCGACGAACTGGAAGGGGTGCATCTGAGCGGTGGGAACCAGCAGCAGGTCGGTGCCGGCCAGCGCGTGGGCGCGGACGTTCTCCGGGAACTCCACGTCGTAGCAGATCATGATGCCGATGCGGAGTCCGCCGAGGCCGGCCTGTACGACAGGGACCTCGCCAGGGGTGAACCACTCGTTCTCGAAGCAGCCGAACAGATGCGTCTTGCGGTAGTTGGCCAGGCGCTCGCCGTCCGGGCCGATCAGCTGGGCCGCGTTGTAGACCTGCTCGCCCTCGCGCTCGGGGTAGCCGTACAGCACGGCGAGGCCGTGCTCGGCGGCGATGCGGGCCACGGCGTCGGCGCCGGGGCCGTCGGCGGTCTCTGCGAGGCGGTGGACGTCCGCGCCGATGGCGTAGCCGGTCAGGAACATCTCCGGGCAGACGAGCAGTCCCGCCCCCGCGGCCGCGGCTTCGCGTGCGGCGCCGGTGAGGACCTCGAGGTTCTTCGCGACGTCGCCGGGCAGGCCGGAGCTCTGGAGCAGGGCGGTGCGCAGCGGCGGCATGGCAGAACCTCGGGGAGCGTCGGTGTCGGGGGGACGTTTAGACGGTACGGGCCGGTGTTCGCCCTGGACAAGGCGCGTCCGTTGCGCGCCAATGGGTGATTCGTTGCGCGTTTCGACGCCGGTACGGAGATTCGTTGCGCACCTCCGGTCGCCCCTGACCCGGCCGGTACCGCCCCGCGGTCGTACGGGGCGGCCGGCCCTGTTACGTGGGCGAACCGGACGAGAACCGCCGCAGCAGCGGCGAGAGCACCAGTACCGACTTGGTGCGCTCCACGTACGGCTCGCCCGCGATCCGCTCGAGCACCCGCTCGAAGTGCCGCATGTCGGAGGCGAAGACCTGGACGATGGCGTCCGCGTCTCCGGTGACGGTCGACGCGGACACCACCTCCGGGTAGCGCGACAGGCCGCGGCGGATGTCCTCGGGCGAGGTGTTGTGGCGGCAGTACAGCTCGACGTACCCCTCGGTCTCCCAGCCGAGCGCCGCCGGGTCCACCCGTACGGTGAAGCCGGTGATGGCGCCCTCGGCCCGCAGCCGGTCCACCCGCCGTTTGACCGCGGGCGCGGAGAGGCCGACCTCGGAGCCGATGTCCGCGTAGGAGCGGCGGGCGTCCTCTGCGAGGGCGTGCACGATGCGTTCGTCGAGTTGGTTCAGTCGCACTGCGGGTGGATCACTTCTCTGCCGTTGCCAGTCGGGAGCGGCGCATGCCGTAAGCGAAGTAGATCACGAGGCCCGCGGCCATCCAGCCACCGAAGACCACCCACGTGGCGCCGGGAAGGCTGTACATCATGTAGGCGCAGAACGCGAAGCCCAGGATGGGGGTCACCGGGAACAGTGCGACCTTGAAGGTGCGCGACATCCCGGGCCTGGTGTACCGCAGGATGATGACGGCCACATTGACCAGCGCGAAGGCGAAGAGCGTGCCGATGCTGGTGGCGTTGGCCAGCTCGCCCAGCGGGATGGTGGCGGCGAGCAGACCGCAGAAGACCGAGACGATCAGGGTGTTGGCCCGCGGGGTACCGGTGCGCGGGTCCACCTTGGCGAAGACCTTGGGGACCAGCCCGTCGCGCGCCATGGCGAAGAGAATGCGGGTCTGACCGTAGAGCACGGCGAAGACGACGCTGGCGATGGCCACGACCGCACCCGCGGCGAGGACGACTCCCCAGAAGCTGTGGCCGGTGACGTCCTTCATGATCTGCGCGAGCGCGGCCTCGGTGCCTTCGAAGTCCTGCCACGGCATGGCGCCGACGGCGATCAGGGCGACCAGGCAGTAGAGCACGGTGACGATGAGCAGCGACAGCATGATGGCGCGCGGCAGATCGCGCTTGGGGTTCTTGGCCTCCTCGCCGGCGGTGGAGGCGGCGTCGAAGCCGATGTACGAGAAGAACAGCGTGGCCGCGGCGGCGCTGATTCCGGTGATACCGAGCGGGGCGAGGGGGGCGTAGTTACCCGCCTTGATCCCGAGGAACCCGATCGCGCAGAAGAGTACGAGCGTGGCGATCTTCACCACGACCATGATCGTGTTGACCCTGGCGCTCTCCTTGGCACCGCCCATGAGGAACACCATGGCAAGCATGATCACAACGAGTGCGGGCAGGTTGACGAACCCGCCCTCGCCCAGCGGAGCCGACACGGCCTGCGGGATGGTGACGCCGAAGATGCCGTCGAGAAGCTCGTTGAGGTACTCACCCCAGCCGACCGCGACGGCCGCGACCGACACGCCGTACTCGAGGATCAGGCACCAGCCGCAGATCCAGGCGACGATCTCGCCCATGGTGGCGTAGGAGTACGAGTACGAGGAGCCGGACACCGGTATCGAGCCGGCCAGCTCCGCGTACGAGAGCGCCGAGAACAGCGCCGTGAGACCGGCGATCACGAACGAGATCGCGACGGCCGGGCCCGCCAGCGGCGTCGCCTCGCCGAGAACGACGAAGATTCCGGTGCCGAGCGTGGCACCGATGCTGATCATCGTCAGCTGCCACATGCCGAGCGAGCGGCGCAGTGACCCGCCATCACCCTGGCCGCCCTCGGCGACGAGCTGCTCGACCGGCTTGCGCCGCATCAGCCGGCTGCCCAGGCCCGGACGCTCAGCATCCGGTTGGGGAGTGAGGGGTGGCGCTGCACCGTGGTCCAACACTGGGGTGGCTCCTTATCGCTGCCGATCGGGAGGCGGCGACCGCGGCCGTCCCCCTCCTCCGCAGAAGAGCGCGTGAGCACGGCGTGGACAGCCGTGCGCGCGGGAACCGCCGAGCAGACGGTCCCCGCCACTCCACGTACAGCGAGTGAGCCTACGAGGTGGGCGTTCCCGCACGTAATGCATCAATCTTGCGCATCGGCGATCGATCATTGCGTGCTTACAGTCACGGCAGCCGAACATTGCGCCCGTACGACTGGTCGTGTCACAGCTCCCGCAGGCGGTCGACGATTTCACGCAGCAGAACGGGGTCGCTCATCGCCTCGTGGGCGACCGGCGCGGAGATACGGATGAGGCCCGCCTCGACCAGGTCGACGAGCAGAACCCTGACGACAGTGAGGGGCAGGTCGGCGTCGGCGGCGATCTCGGCGACCGGGCGCGGGCTCCGGCGCACCAGGTCGAGCAGGGAACTGCGGGCATGGTCGAGCCGCTGCTCCTGCCCGCCCGCCCCCACCGCCGTAACCTGTGACAGCAGGTCGACGACATGTTCGGCCGCGGGACGAGTACGGCCTCGGGTCACGGTGTACGGCCGGAGCATCGGCCCGGTTTCGTCCTCGTACCAGTGGTCGCTCACGGGTTACGCGTCGGACGCCTCGTCGATCGAGCGGGTTGGCACGGCCATGTGCCGCCCCACTCGCCTGACCAGCAACGACATTTCGTGGGCGAGCTGTCCGACGTCGGTCTCGATGTCGCTGAGCACAGCCAGTCTGCTGCCGTCGCCGGCCGGGGTGATGAAGAGATACGCGTCCTCGAGCATCACCATGGTCTGCCGCACGCTGCCGGCTTCGAACCGGGCTCCGGCCTCCTTGGCGAGACTGTGGAAACCCGCGCAGACCGCGGAGAGGTGGTCGACATCCGTTTTGGCCATCCCGGCGGATGCGCTGGTGGCGAGGCCGTCCGCGGTCAGCAGCACGGCTTGGCGGACGTGGTCGGTCCTGGCAAGGAGATCGTCCAGCAGCCAGCCGAGATCCGACCGGTCGGGGGTGCCTCTGCCTTCGTCAGCCATCGTCGTCCGTCCGTTCGTCGTTCGTGCGGGGGCGCGGCGTGGCGTCCGGGGACGCCGGGTCCACTGGGTCGCCGTTCCGGCCCCGGTCGAGACCGCGCTGGAAGGCACCGAAGATCGAGCGCATCTCCTCCGGCGACACGTCACGGGCGGGAGCTTCCGCCGCCTCCGGCCGGTCTGCGCGCAAAGGGGCGGCAAGCGAGGCCTGCCGCACGCGAGTGGGCAGTCCCCGCACGGGAGCAGCCGGAGCACCGGCGGCGTCGCCCGCCGCCGCCTCGCCGACGGGCCGCACGGCCGTTGCCTCCGCCGGGCGCACAGGCGGCGCCTCCGGCGGCCGGGCGTGTACCAGGGGCACCGGGGCGGGCGGCGGAGCCGGAGGTGCCTCGGCGCCTGCCGTCGGCTGGGCATACGCCGGCAGCTGGGCGGGCACCGGCGCCGGTGCGTACGCCGGTGCGTACGCGTGCGGCTCGGCAGCCGATGCTGCCTCGGCCGAGCCGGGGGCCGGCTCGACGGGGGCCAGGACGGTGTGGGGCAGGAGGACCACCGCGGTGGTGCCGCCGTAGGGCGAGCGGCAGAGGGTGACCCCGATGCCGTGCCGCTCGGCCAGCCGCCCGACCACGTAGAGGCCCAGGCGCTCGTCCTGCGCCGGATCGAAGTCGCCGGGTCTGGCGAGGGTCCGGTGGGCCTGCCCGAGTTCCTCCCCGTCCATGCCCAGTCCGCGGTCGTCGATCTCCAGGACGAAACCGTTGCGCGCCGACCCGGTCCGCATCGTGACCTGGGTGTGGGGCGGTGAGAACACCGTCGCGTTCTCCACGAGTTCGGCCACGAGGTGCACCACGTCGGCCACTGCCTCCGCACGGACTCCCACCGAGGGCATCGGCGGCAGCACGACGCGGGTGTAGTCCTCGATCTCGCCGACCGCCGCACCCACCACCTCGACGACGGGCACCGGCTTGCGCCACCGCCGCCCCGGCGTGGCGCCGGAGAGGATGATGAGTCCCTCCGCGTGGCGACGCATCCGGGTCGTCAGATGATCGATCCGGAACAGGTCCTCCAGGGTGTCCGGGTCGGCGGTCCGGCGCTCCAGGGTGTCGACCAGCTTCGCCTGCCGGTGGACCAGCGCCTGGTTGCGGCGGGCGATGTTGAGCAGTACGGCGAACACCCCACGCCGCAGGGTCGCCTGCTTGACGGCGGCCTCGACGGCAGCCAGGCGCGCGGTGTTGAGGGCCCGGCCCACCTGGCCGATCTCGTCCAGGCCCCGCTCGTCGTCGCCGAAGTCCAGCGGCGGCGCCGCCGCGGCCGCGTCGACATCCTCGCCCGCGCCGAGCCGTTCCATCACGTCGGGCAGCTGACGGGTCGCCAGGACGTCGGCGGCGTCACGGAGCTCCTCCAGCCGGCGGGAGATGCGCCGGCCGCTGGCCATCGAGAACCAGATGGACAGTCCCACCGCCAGGAGTCCCAGCCCGCCGACTACCCCGGCCTTGACCACCTCCCGGTAGGCGAAGGCGCGTCCGCGCTCGGCGGTGTTCAGCGCCGACTCCGTGCACAGCAGCATGTACCGCTTCACCGCCCGGTCCGTCGCGGTCCGCCAGGAGTCGGCTGCGATGGCCTCACCCGCGCCGGACGGGCCGGCTCTGAGCAGCGCGTCCTCACCGGCGGTCAGCGCCCGGTACTCGTCGCCCTGCTCGAACTGCTCGAACAGGGCCCGCGAGTCGCCCGGAAGGTCGGGGACGTAGGTGCGGTGGAAGACACGCCGGTCCTCGACCGTGGCGGTGAGGGTGTCGTACTGACGGTCGGTCAAGGTGCCCGCCGCCCGCGCCCCCGCCACCAGCGCGTCCTCGCGGGACACGAACTCCCTTACGCGTACGAGCTCGACGACCACCTGCGCCTCGCGGGCCATCTGTCCGGCCTGCAGCGCGGTCAGGGTGGACTGCACGTCGAAGGTCGGTTCGATGACGGCGGTGTACGCGTCGACGGCGTTGTCCCAGGAGATCTGCCGGGCCATCACGCGCCCCCGCAGGGCGTCCAGCCGGTCGGCGGCCTCGGCCATCGCGTCCAGGGACTGCCGCTGACGGGCGGAGAGGTCGCCACGGAGGTCCCGGCTGCCGATCGCGTCGCGCATCGCCTGGACGGCCCGGTCGGTGGAGCGCTGCTGACCGGTCAGGGCCGCCACGGTGGCCGCGCTGCCCTCCTCCCCCGCCCCCAGGTACTCCGCGGCGATCCGGCGTTCGATCTGGATCTGCCCGACGGCGGTGTCCACCGGAGTGCCGAAGCTCTCGTAGACGCTCTGGACCCGGATCAGGGCGCGCAGGTCGCCCGTCACCGACACCATGGCGAAACTCCACAGCGCCATGAGCGCAAGGACCGGTACGACCGTAAGGGTCACGATCCGACCGCGGATCGTGGGACGGCGCAGTCGCCGGCGCATGAACTCCCCAGAGCATGTTGAACGACGGATCGACGGTGTAGTTACCGTCCGGTAGGGGCAGTCAAGCTACGCGATTTGGCATGCACAACGCAATGTTTCCCGAGGTAACCACGGCTCATGGCTGCAACGGGGTAGGAGTGGGATTCCCGTATCCCACGCTCGGAGGCGATCGATGGACTGGCTGGCCCCGGAACCGTTCCTGCGCGGAGTGGCCTGGCTCGACGACGGCCGCGCCGTTCGTGCGGACCCGGCCGACCTGGCCCGGCTGCCGTGGGACATCTGCGAGCGGTCCGCCCTGCCGATCGGAGTGCGGCTCGAATTCACGGCCGAGGACGCCACAGAGGTCGAGATCCGCTACCGCGCCACGGTCCCGGCGGCGGCCGACGCGTTGCGCGACCTCGCTCATGTCTTCGCCCTGTGGCACGGCGACACCCAGCTCGCCGAGGTCATCGCCGAGCCCGCCGAGGAGGCGGTGGTACGGATCGAACTGCCCGCCTTGGATGGACTGTTCACCGTCCATCTCCCCGAGTCCCAGTCCCCCGTCGTACTGGGCCTGCGGGCGCCGCAGGGCGGCCGGCTGGTCCCCGCGCGGACGCGCCCCCGCTGGCTGGTCCACGGCGACTCCATCACGGAGGGCTGGTGGTCCACCCGCCCCGCGCACGGCTGGCCGGCGGTGGCCGGGCGCGCCCTCGGCCTGGACCCCGTCAACCTGGGCTACGCGGGGGCCGCCCGCGGCGAACTCGCCACCGCCGAGCAGATCGCACGACTTCCCGCCGACCTCATCACCCTCGCCTTCGGCACCAACTGCTGGTCCGGCGCCCCCTTCACGGCACCGCTCCTGCACGAGACGACGCTGGCGTTCCTCGGGCTCGTACGCCGGGGCCATCCGGACACCCCGCTGCTGGTCGTCTCCCCCGCGCTTCGTCCCGACGCCGAGCGGACGCCGAACGCACTGGGGGCCACGCTCGCCGACCTGCGCGCCGCGGTGGAACGGGCCGCGGGCGAGCGCATCGACGCGGGCGACGGGAAGCTCGCTCTGCTGGCGGGCGGCGGGCTGCTCCGCCCGGAGCACCTGGCGGACGGCCTGCACCCGAACGACGAGGGCCACGCACTGCTGGCGGCGGCCGTCGCGACCGCGTTGCGGAAAGCGGACTTTGTCGCGTAAGCCGCCCATGGAACGCCTGGTTGAGGGGTAGGTGTGGACTTGATGACTGATGAGCCGCATGTGGTGGTCAGCTCGGCACCACACAAGGACAGCGCGGCGGCCAGGCGGGCCGCCGCGGACTTCCTTGCGCAGCACTGTCCGTGGGCCGACAAGGACGCGGTTCTGCTGGTGGTGACCGAGCTGGTGACAAACGCCCTGCGGCACACCACCGGCTGGTGGCGGCTGCATCTCACCGTGCGCGACCGGGAGTTGGTCGTGGAGATGGACGATTCCAGCCCCAGGCCGCCGGTCCCGCGCCGACCGGACTTCGCCGGGGGCGGCGGCTTCGGCTGGCAGATGGTGCAGCGCCTCGCGGGCCGGGTGGAGGTCAAGTCCCTGCCCGAGGGCAAGCGGGTGGCGGCCACCTGGCTGCGGCCGGTCCCGTCGCTCGCGACGGGCTGAGGCCAACGCGACCCAACAGGCACACGTACCCCGGAGGCGGAACCGGCTCACGCAGGCAGAACCGGCCACATCGACGCGTGTACACAGGTCCGGCGCACGCGCGTACTAAGGACTGCAAAAGCGGCGGAAGAGGCCCCTTGAGGGTGTCTTTCCGCCGCTTTCACTCACGGAACCGGTCTCACTCCGGCGAGCTCCGGCAAGGCCCCGGGGCTCATTCCACGGCGAGGAGGCCGGCCCGCAGTCGCCCGGTGATACGGGACAGCAGCCGGGACACATGCATCTGGGAGACACCCAGTTCGGCCCCGATCTCGGCCTGGGTCATCTCGGCGCCGAAGCGCATCCGCAGGATCTGCTTCTCCCGGTCGTCGAGTTCCTCGATGAGCGGCTTCAGCGCCTGGACGTTCTCCGCGATCTCCATGTCCGTGTCGGGAGCGCCCAGCCGGTCGGACAGCGGCGCCGACGCACCGTCGGCCGTGTCGTCCATCGGCATGTCGATCGAGCCGGCCGTATAGCCGTTGCTCGCGACGACGCCCTCGATGACCATCTCTTCGTCGATGCCCAGGTGCTCGGCGAGTTCGGCGGTGGTCGGCGCGCGGTCCAGGTGCTGGGACATTTCGTCGGTCGCCTTGGCCAAGTCGATCCGAAGCTCCTGGAGCCGGCGCGGCACGTGTACCGCCCAGCTCGTGTCGCGGAAGAAGCGCTTGATCTCTCCCACGATGTACGGCACGGCGAAGGTGGCGAATTCCACCTCACGCGAGAGCTCGAACCGGTCGATCGCCTTGATCAGGCCGATGGTGCCGACCTGGATGATGTCCTCCATCTGTTCCGACCGGTTGCGGAAGCGGTTCGCCGCGTACCGGACCAGCGCGAGATTGAGCTCGATCAGCGTGTTCCGCGCGTACTGGTGCTCGTGGGTGCCTTCTTCGAGCTCGGCCAGTCGCGTGAAGAACAGCTTCGAGATTTCCCGCGCGTCCTTGGGAGCCACCTCCCCGGGGCTCTCCAGATACGGCAGTTCCTGGCCCTCCAACGACTGGCCCAAGGTCACACCGTACTGGGTGAGTTCGGTCGGGACTGCGCTCGCCGTGGACACGATGTCCTCCCCTTCTCTGTGGTTGATGCAGAAGCGCGTCTACCCCGGGTCATGCAAGGCATGCCTGCCAATCGGAAAAACGCCGCGTCCGGCCCCCAACACGGTGGAGGCCGGACGGTCGAGCCGGGCGGCATCAAGGCTTCGGGGCGGATCAGCCCCAGCTGGCGTGCAGCGGCTTGCCCTCGGCGTATCCGGCGGCGCTCTGTACGCCGACGACCGCCTTCTCGGCGAACTCCTCGAGCGAGGCGGCACCGGCGTAGGTGCAGGACGAGCGGACGCCCGCGATGATCGAGTCGATCAGATCCTCGACACCCGGGCGGGCCGGGTCGAGGAACATCCGCGACGTGGAGATGCCCTCCTCGAACAGCGCCTTGCGGGCGCGGTCGTAGGGCGACTCCTCGCTGGTGCGGTTGCGTACGGCACGGGCCGAGGCCATGCCGAACGACTCCTTGTAGAAACGGCCGTCGGCGGACTGCTGAAGATCGCCGGGCGACTCGTACGTACCGGCGAACCAGGAGCCGATCATCACGTTGGACGCACCCGCGGCGAGCGCCATCGCGACATCACGCGGGTGGCGGACGCCGCCGTCGGCCCAGACGTGCTTGCCGAACTTCCGGGCCTCCGTGGCACATTCGAGGACTGCGGAGAACTGCGGCCGGCCCACGCCGGTCATCATGCGGGTGGTGCACATGGCGCCGGGGCCCACACCGACCTTGATGATGTCCGCGCCGGCTTCGACGAGGTCGCGCACACCCTCGGCGGCGACAATGTTGCCCGCCACGATCGGGACCTGTGGGTCGAGCGCGCGGACCGCCTGGACCGCGCTGATCATCGACTCCTGGTGACCGTGGGCGGTGTCCACGACGAGCGTGTCCACACCGGCGTCGAGAAGCTGCTTGGCCTTGCCCGCCACATCGCCGTTGATGCCGACCGCCGCGGCGATGCGCAGCTTGCCGTCGGCGTCGGTGGCCGGGGTGTAGAGGGTCGCGCGCAGCGCGGCCTTGCGGGTCAGGATGCCGACGAGCCTGCCGTCCTTGTCGACCGCCGGAGCCAGCTTGCGATGGCCGGCGTCGAGCCGGTTGAAGGCCTCGCGCGGGTCGATGTCGGCGTCGAGGAGCAGCAGCTCCCTCGTCATG
Organism: Streptomyces sp. NPDC051219; assembly: GCF_040682335.1. Taxonomy (NCBI): domain Bacteria; kingdom Bacillati; phylum Actinomycetota; class Actinomycetes; order Kitasatosporales; family Streptomycetaceae; genus Streptomyces; species Streptomyces sp. NPDC051219. The sequence goes on along the minus strand of NZ_JBFBAS010000013.1, from coordinate 137,365 downwards.
ACTTCGGACAGCTGGGTGAAGCGGTCCACGCCCGTCAGGTCGTGCTCGGTGACGACACCGATGGGGCGGTTCTGGTCGTCGACGACGACGCCGGCCCCGTGCGCGCGCTTGTGGAGGAGCGAGAGCGCGTCGGCGACGGTCTGGCCCGGCACCAGCGTGATGGGGGTGTCGAGTACGAGGTGCCGTGCCTTGACCCAGGAGATGACATCGGTGACGACGTCGATCGGGATGTCCTGGGGGATCACGACGATCCCGCCTCGCCGGGCGACCGTTTCAGCCATCCGTCGGCCCGCGATCGCGGTCATGTTCGCGACGACCAGGGGGATGGTGGTGCCGGTGCCGTCGGGAGCGGCGAGGTCGACGGCCTGGCGGGAACCCACCGCGGACCTTCTCGGCACCATGAAGACGTCGTCGTACGTCAGGTCGTACGGCGGCTTCTGGTCATTCAGGAAACGCATACTGACTCTCTCACCTGCGGTTTTGCGTAGTGGGGCGGGTGGGGAGTGAGCACGGACCAGCACGGTTCCGGCTGCGGCTCCTAGGCCATCATCGCCGATGTGACCAGGTCCTGGCGAGCTGCGGTCCCATGTGTGGATGTTCCGTCGAGGGGGTCCGCACCGGCTTGTGGGATCAGACAGCGGTGGGCCCGGCGGGAAGGGGATCCGCCGGGCCACCGCCGCTTCCGCGAAGTCAGTGCTCTCCGCGTCACCGCTTCCCGGCGTCCTTGATCTTCTGAATCGCCTCGCGCACGTCACCCTTCGCGCGCTCGGCGCGGCCTTCGGTGGTCATCCGCTCGTTTCCCACGGCACGGCCGACGGTCTCCTTCGCCGCGCCCTTGGCCTGATCGGCCTTGGCAGCGGCCTTCTTGTCTGCGGTCACGGTCGCACTCCCTTGCGTGTTGAGCGGTCTCCTTGACGCCGAAGCGCCTGCCCCGCCCCGAATCGGGCAAACCCGTCTCAGGCCAGCAGAACGGCGAGCAGTGCCAGGGCGCAGCAGTCCATGAACGCGGCCTTGGTCGTGACTCCGTCGAGGTCGAGGACGACCGTGGTCCAGTCGGCGGCCCGGGCGGTCGAGCGCCGCCGCCGCGACCCGTGACGCTGAGACGCGCCCCGCGGCCGCGGGGCGCCCGGGGTGCGGACGATGTATTGCCGGGGCAGGCCCACAGGACCAGGCAGCCGATCAGAGGGCCACGCACGCCGGCAGCCGAGCGCGGGCGGCCGGTGCTGCATGACGCCGATGCTGCCCACCGAACTGCTGCGTCCGCGATCGCGCTGGGTAAGGATGAATCCATGCTGCTCGCAGACGTCGCCAGGACCTCGCGGGAGATCGCGGCCACCCGCGCCCGCTCCCGGAAGACCGCCCTGCTTGCCGAACTGTTCCGCGAGACCGAGCCGGCCGAGGCCCCGCTCGTGGTCACCTACCTCGCGGGCAGGCTCCCGCAGCGCCGGACGGGAGTGGGCTGGAGCCTGCTGCGGGAGCGCCCGGCACCCGCGGCCGAATCCCGCCTCACGGTGCGTGAGGTGCACGAGACGCTGGACCGGATCGCGGCAGTCGCCGGCAAGGGGGCGCAGGCCGAGCGCAGGAGCCTGCTCCGGACGCTGATGTCCGCCGCCACCGAGGAGGAGCAGCAGTTCCTCCTGGGCCTGATCGGCGGCGAGCTGCGGCAGGGCGCGCTCGACGCGCAGGCCGCCGAGGGGCTCGCGGCGGCGGTCGCCGCGAATCCCGCCGAAGTCAGACGGGCCGTGATGCTGGCCGGCTCGCTCGGCACGGTCGCCGAGGCCCTGCTCGCCCGTGGACCGGCCGCGCTCGCGGACTTCCGGCTGGACGTGGGGCGGCCGGTCCAGCCCATGCTCGCGCACACCGCGAAGGATGTGGACGAGGCGCTGGACCGGCTCGGGCCGTGCGCGGTGGAGGAGAAACTCGACGGCATCCGGATCCAGGTGCACCGGGACGGCGACGACGTACGGATCTTCACCCGCACGCTGGACGAGCTCACCGAGCGGCTTCCCGAAGTGGTCGCCGCCGCGAAGGAGCTGGCGACCGACCGGGCTGTGCTGGACGGCGAGGTGATCGCGCTGGACGAGGACGGACGGCCGCGGCCGTTCCAGGAGGTGGCGGGCCGGGTCGGTTCACGTCTCGATGTGGCGGGCGCGCATGCCTCACTGCCGCTCTTCCCGGTCTTCTTCGACCTGCTGTCCGTGGACGGCCGTGACCTGCTCGGCCTTTCCGCGCGAGAGCGCCACGACGAGCTGGTCCGGGTGGCCCCCGAACCGCGCCGGGTGCGCCGTCTCGTGGTCGAGGATCCGGCGGACGAGAAGTCCCGTACCGCCGCCCGGGAGTTCGCCGCCCGCACGCTGGAACGAGGGCACGAAGGGGTGGTGGTGAAGGGCCTCGACTCGCCGTACAGCGCCGGCCGGCGCGGTATGTCGTGGCTGAAGGTGAAGCCGGTCCACACGCTCGACCTGGTGGTACTGGCGGCCGAGTGGGGCCATGGGCGGCGCGCCGGAACCCTGTCGAACCTCCACCTGGGCGCCCGTCGCCCGGACGGCACCTTCGCGATGCTCGGCAAGACGTTCAAGGGGCTGACGGACGCCACGCTGGCCTGGCAGACGGACCGGTTGCAGCAGCTCGCGGTCAGCCACGAGCGCTGGGGGGTGACGGTCCGCCCCGAGCTCGTGGTGGAGGTGGCCTTCGACGGGGTGCAGCGGTCATCGCGGTATCCGGAGGGCGTGACACTCCGCTTCGCCCGCGTGGTGCGCTACCGGGAGGACAAGCCGGCGGCGGAGGCGGATTCGGTCGCGGCGGTCGTCGCGCTGCACGGACCGCAGGGGTGAGGCCCGGCATGAACGGCGCACTTAACGATGCTGCCCGCGCGGAGGCCCGGCGGCTCACCGGCCTCGGCATCCGGGGGCTCGCCCTGACGTGGGTGGACAACGCGGGCCTCACCCGCGTCAAAGCTGTGCCCGTCAGGCGGCTCGCCGAGGTGGCCGGACGCGGGGTCGGCATGTCGCCGGTGTTCGACGTCTACCTGGTGGACGACTCCATGACCAGCAGCCCGCACGTCGGTGGCCCGGACGGCGATCTGCGGCTCTTCCCCGACCTCGCCCGGGTGACACCGCTCGCCGGCCAACCGGGCTGGGCCTGGGCCCCCGCCGACCGGTACGACCAGCTGGGGCGTACGCATCCGGTGTGCCAGCGGCAGTTCGCGGGGCGGATGGCGACGCGCGCCGCCGAGCGGGACATTGAGCTGCGGATGGGTTTCGAGACGGAGTGGGTCGTCACTCGGGGCAGGGGCCGGGACGGGCCCGGGGACACGACCGGGGCCACGGGCCTGGGAACGGGCGGGGACGAGGACGGGGACGAGCCACGCTACGCGGGCATCGGGCCGGCGTACGGCATGGCCCGGCTCGTGGAGCTGTCGGACTACCTCGGTGACGTGCTGGAGGCGCTGGCCGCGCAGGGTGTCGACGTCCTGCAGATCCATCCCGAGTACGCACCGGGCCAGTTCGAGGTGTCCGTGGCCCCCTCCGATCCGGTGGGAGCCGCCGATCTGGCCGTACTCGTCCGCGAGACGATCCGCGCGGTGTCCGCCCGGCACGGGCTCACCGCCCTGTTCGGGCCGATCGTGGCGGCCGGCGGGGTGGGCAACGGCTGTCATGTGCACCTGAGCCTGTGGCGCGACGGCAAGAACCTCTGCCGGGGCGGCGACGGACCATTCGGCATGACACGCCGGAGCGAGGCCTTCCTCGCCGGGGTGCTGCGGGAGCTGCCCGCCCTGCTGGCCGTCGGCGCGCCGTCCGTCGCAAGCTATCTGCGGCTGGAGCCGTCCCGCTGGGCGGGTGCGTTCCAGTGCTGGGGACTCGAGAACCGGGAGGCTGCGCTCCGCTTCGTCGCGGGGGCGCCCGACGACCCGGCCGGGGCGAACGCCGAGGTCAAGAGCTTCGACGCGGCAGCCAACCCGTATCTGGCCACCGGTTCGCTCATCGCTGTCGGACTGGCGGGGATCGACGCGGACCTGCGGCTGCCGGATCCCGTCGCCGGCGATCCGGTTCACGCCGGCCGTGAGCGCCGGCTGCCCACGTCCCTGCCGGAGGCCCTGGAGCACTTCACGGGTTCGGCGGTCCTGCGTGAGGCGCTCGGCGATCCGCTTTTCGAAGCGATCGCCGCGGTGCGTCACGCGGAGGCCGAGCTGTTCGAGGGCGCCTCCCCCCAGGAGATCGCGAACGCCACCCGAGGGCGGTACTGATGGATCTCAACCTGCCACCGCTGGTGGACCACCACTGCCACGGGGTCGTGCGCACCGACCTGGACGCGACGGCGTTCGAGGAGTTCCTGACCGAGTCGGACGCCCCGGCCGCACCCGGCACCACCTACTTCGACACCCAGCTCGGTTTCGCGGTACGCCGCTGGTGCCCGCCCGTGCTGGGCCTCGCCCCGCACTGCCCGCCCGAGGAGTACCTCGCCAGGCGACGCGAACTGGGCGGCCAGGCGGCCACCGGGATGCTGCTGCAATCGTGCGGCATCGCCGAATTCCTGGTGGACACCGGTCTGCCGGGCGATCTGACCACGCCCGGAGCGCTGGCCACGGCCGCGGGCGGGAAGGCGCGCGAGATCGTCCGACTGGAGCGGCTGGCGGAGGTTACGGCCGACACCACCGACGACGGCGACGCGCTGCTCGCCGCGCTGGACCGCAGGATCACGGCTGCCGCGCGCACGGCCGCGGGCTTCAAATCGGTGGCGGCGTACCGCCACGGACTCGATCTGGCGCCCGATCCACCGGCGCCGGCCGCAGTCCGCGAAGCCGCCGCCCGCTGGCTCATCGGGCGCCAGCCAGGGGGCAGGCTGAGTGATCCGGTCCTGCTGCGCCATCTGCTCTGGTCGGCGGCGCTGACCGGCCTGCCACTGCAGCTGCACACCGGCTTCGGCGACCCGGATCTGCGGCTGCACCGCAGCGATCCATTGCTGCTCACCGAGTTCGTACGGGCCGTACGCCCCACCGGCTGCCCGCTGATCCTGCTGCACGGCTACCCGTACCACCGGGGTGCCGCGTATCTGGCGAGCGTCTTCCCGCACGTCTACGTGGACGTGGGCCTGGCTCTCGGCCACACGGGGGCTCGGGCCGAGGCCGTGCTCGCAGAGATGCTGGAGCTGACCCCGTTCGGCAAGCTGATGTTCTCCACGGACGCGTACGGGCTACCCGAGCTGTACGTCGTCGGTGCGCAGCTGTTCCGCGAGGCGCTGACCCGGTTGCTGACGGCCTGGGAGGGTAGCGGCGCGTGGTCGGCGGCCGACGCCCGGCGCGTGGGAGCGATGATCGCGGCGCAGAACGCCCGCCGGGTCTACAGCTGAGCAAGCCGGGCCCGGGTCAGACGCCGTCCGGATCCGCTCGCTCGAGCGCCGGGCGCGAGCCGGGCGCGGATTCCGTCAGCAGGAAGTCCGCCGCCGCCGTGTCCGTGACGAGGCTGGTGACGAGCCCGGACCGCAGTACGGCGCCAATGGCCGCGGCCTTGCGCAGACCGCCCGCGATCGCCACGACCTCGGGGATCCGGCGGAGCCGGTCCGCCTCCACGGTGATGCACCGCTCGCCCAGGTCACGGCCGACCCGCCGCCCCTCCGAGTCGAAGAGGTGCGCGGACATCTCCGCGGCCACGCCGAGAGACGCGTAGTGTCCGCGCTCCTCGTCGGTGAGCATGTCGTGGACGGTGGAGATGCCGGGCTCCCAGGAGCCGATGGAGACGGCCGCGACGGTGACCTTGTCGAAGTACTCGAAGGCACGGGCGATGCCCGTCTGGTTGCGCAGCGCGGCGGCGGTGGCCGGGTCGGGCAGCAGCATCGGCGCGTAGATCGGGTGCGCCTCACCACCCGACACCTGGGCGGCGCGGCGGACGGCCTCGACCGAGCCGCGCTCGGCGGTGCCGGCGTCGTACACGCCCGTCAGCTGGACGACGGTGCACGGCGGCAGCCGGTGCAGGGCGGCGGCCATGTGGATGGTCGATCTGCCCCAGGCGAGGCCGAGCACATCACCCTCGGTGACCAGTTCGCCCAGCAGATCGGCGGCCACGGCGCCCAGGTTTTCCGGGTCCGGGGCGTCGGCCGTCTCCACGTCCGGGGAATCGGCCGGGGATTCGACGACGACTGCGTGCCGCAGACCGTAGCGGGCCCGCAGCGCGTCGGAACGCTCCGCGTCCAGCTCGGCCGGCACCCGGATCTCGATCCGTACGAGATCGCGCTCGAGCGCCGTCTCGAGGACCCGGGCCACCTTGAAGCGGCTGACGCCGAACTCCTCGGCGATCTGGATCTTGGACTTGCCCTCGAGGTAGAAGCGGCGGGCCATGGCCGCCGCCTGCACCAGCTCCGCGGGTCCCATCCGCAGGGCTGACCGACCCGCCGACATAGCAGACACCGCGATCTCCTCACTGCTGTTCACACTCTGGACTCGCCGTTTATCCTGTCAGATGCGGCGAGCCTTGATCGGCCCGGTCGGGCCCCGTTCACCTAGCTGTGGCTCAGTGGTTGCAGAGCCAGGGCGCCGAGGCCGAAACCTCGGCCGCCTGGTTGCGCAGCATGCGTACAGCGGCGGCCGGGTCGTCCGTCCCGTACACCGCGGAACCGGCGACGAAGACATCCGCGCCCGCCTCCGCACAGCGCTCGATCGTCGTCGCCGAGACACCGCCGTCGACCTGGAGCCACAGCTCCAGCCCGTGCTTGGAGATGAGCTCCCGGGTACGCCGGATCTTGGGAAGCATGATGTCCAGGAAGGCCTGGCCCCCGAAGCCCGGCTCGACCGTCATGATCAGCAGCATGTCGAGCTCGGGGAGGAGGTCCTCGTACGGCTCGATCGGGGTGGCGGGCTTCAGCGCCATGGAGGCGCGGGCGCCCTTGGCCCGGATTTCCCGGGCCAGCCGGACCGGCGCGGCGGCGGCCTCGGCGTGGAAGGTCACCGAACCGGCGCCCGCCTCGATGTACTGAGGGGCCCAGCGGTCGGGGTCCTCGATCATCAGATGGCAGTCAAGCGGAATGTCCGTGGCCCTGCTGAGCGACTCCACGACCGGCACACCGAGGGTGAGGTTCGGCACGAAGTGGTTGTCCATCACGTCGACATGCAGCCAGTCGGCGCCCTCGACGGCCTTCGCCTCCTCCGCCAGGCGGGAGAAGTCGGCGGAGAGGATACTGGGATTGATCTGAACGGCCATGCCCCAAGCCTGCCATGGACTTCCGGCATTCCCCTCCTCGGTCCGGACCAAAGCCTCCCGGGATCGGCACATGCGTAGTCCTCCGGTTTTTCGGCACCTCGAAGGGGCGGCTCGCAGCCGGCGCGACGGGCGTCCATGACCGACGCACAGACTCGGCGCAACCGCGGGGCGGGCCGGCTGGTGTGCGGCCTGCGCACCAAGGGGCTCGTCGTGGTGGTGTGGCTGCTGGTGGTGGCCGTCGCGTTCCCCCTCGCGTCGAAGCTCACCGATGCCCAGGACAACGACGCCGCCTCATGGCTGCCCGGCGGCGCCGAGTCGACCCAAGTGTCGGAGGAGTCGCAGGGATTCAGGCCGGAGGTCGTCCCGGCGATCGTCGTGGACGCCCGCGACGGCGGCCCTTGACGAAGGAGGCCTGACGGGGCGTATCACGGCTGGGACCACGTTCCCCGAAGGAGACTTCCGCAGCCGCTACTTCCGCGACGACCGCCCGGCGCAGGTCGAACAGCACGTCGGTGCGATCACTGCGGATCTGGGCATCTCCACCGCCGAGATCGCGGAAACGGCACTGCGGTACGTGCTCAGCGCGCCCGCCGTCTCCACGGTCATCCCCGGCATGCGGACGGTACGGAACGTGGAGCGCAACACCGCCGTGAGCGACGGACGCCCCCTCACCGCCGACCAACTCGCCGTACTCGCCAAGCACCGCTGGCGGCGCAACTTCTGCGCATGACCCGCGGCCGGCGCCGCCTCGTCGTGCCGAACCGACGGAGCCGGCGCCCGGCCGCGTCCACCGACACGCTCCACCGCCGCATGGTGACCGCGGAACATTCCTGAGGTGCCCCGATGAGGAGAAGTTTTCCGCCGGAGCGGCGCCATAACAAGAGAATCACATCGGTTCGCCCCCGCTGCTTGTTTCGGTGGGCGCCATCTAGAGTCACGCCAGCCGCCGCGCCAGCGGCCGATCTCCGGCCCTGACAGCGCGGTTGGCGCCCCGAAGGTGAAAGGACCGATCGTGCGTAACCGTTCTCTCATAGCTGTCACCGCCGCGCTCGCCGCTGGAGCACTCTCGCTCACGGCGTGCGGCTCCCGTGACACAGGCAAGGCCGACGACGCCTCGGGCGGCGGCTCCACCGTCGTCACCATCGGTTTCGACGCACCGTTGACCGGGGAGCTCTCCGCTCTCGGCCTCGGCATGAAGAATTCGGTCGACCTCGCCGTAAAGCGGGCCAACAAGGACAAGGAGGTGCCGGGCGTCACCTTCAAGATCGAGGCTCTCGACGACCAGGCACAGCCCTCCTCCGGCCAGCAGAACGCCACCAAACTGGTCGCCGACAAGAGCGTCCTCGGAGTGGTCGGCCCGCTGAACTCCTCCGTCGCCCAGTCCATGCAGAAGGTCTTCGACGTCGCCCAGTTGGCCGAGGTTTCGGTGAACACCAACCCTGCCCTCACCCAGGGGGACAAATGGAACACGGGCGAGAAGGTCCGGCCGTTCAAGACGTATTTCCGGACCGCGACCACGGACGCCATCCAGGGTCCGTTCGCCGCCGAGTACCTGTACAACACGGCGAAGAAAAAGAAGGTCTTCGTCGTCGACGACAAGAAAACCTACGGCGCCGGGCTGGCCGCGACCTTCTCCGCCCACTTCAAGAAGCTCGGGGGCGCGGTCGTCGGCACCGATCACGTCAACCCGGACGCCAAGGACTTCGGCTCCGTGGCCACCAAGATCAAGAACTCCGGCGCGGACGTCGTCTACTACGGCGGTGAGTACCCGGTGGCCGGCCCGCTCAGCGCGCAGGTCAAGAAGGCGGGCGCCGCGATCCCGCTCATCGGTGGCGACGCTATCTACAGCGACGAGTACCTCAAGCTCACCGGCGCCCGCGGCGACGGCGACATGTCCACCTCCGTCGGCGCGCCCGTCGAGGACCTGCCCTCGGCCAAGAAGTTCATCGAGGACTACAAGGCGGCCGGGTACAAGGAGGCGTACGGAGCCTACGGCGGGTTCTCCTACGACTCGGCCTGGGCGATCATCCAGGCGGTGAAGGCCGTGACCAAGGACGGCATGCTGCCCTCCGACGCGCGCGCCAAGGTCACCGAGGCCCTGCAGAAGGTCTCCTTCGACGGAGTCATGGGCAAGGTCTCCTTCGACGAGTACGGCGACGCCACCAACAAGCAGCTCACCGTCTACAAGGTCGCGGGCGGCGCCTGGAAGGCCGAGACCACCGGCACGTTCGGAGGCTGACCGAACGCGCGGTCGTACGTCGTCCCGCCGCTGGCCGGCTGCGACTGGCCCCGCCGGGTCTGCGCCGGCCGGTGATCATCCACCACAGCGGCAGTACGAGGCCGGGCTGCTCCCTTCTGTACGGACGGAGGGAGCGGCCCGGCCCGGCCTCGCTGCCGTTCCGCGCGGTGCCCGAGCCGGGGCGTGCCGCCGCGTTTCGGCCTCATGCCGGTGAGGTCCAAGAGGTCACCGGCGTTACTGGTCAACGTCACCCGAGCCCGCCATCATGGCGCATACATGCCAATTACAGAGCTCGCCGGACGGGCGCTCCGCGACGGAACGGGTGGTCGTGAACAGGTCTTTCGTCATATCGGCGCTGGCCGCCGCGATGCTGGGCGTACTGGCAGGTGCCTCGGTCGCTCCTCCGGCGACGGCCGAGCCGGGTCCCGCCGCCCCCGCGCGTGCCGGGCACACCACCGAACTCGCCGCCGTCCGGCCGGCCGAGGCATGGACCCCTCCGCTGAGTACCCGGGGCCGGTACGTCGTCGACGCCGACGGCGACCGGTTCAAGCTGAAGTCGGGCAACTGGCACGGGGCGAGCGGTACATGGACCGGTGCGGGCAGCCCCGACGACCCGGCGAACATCCACGCGGGCGAGAAGTCGGACCGTATGCCGCTGGGCCTGGACCGCGCTCCGATGTCCGAGATCGTCGCCGGATTCCGCGAACTGGGACTCAACAGCGTCCGCCTGCCCTTCTCCAACGAGATGGTCCACGACACCCGCCCCGTCGCGGACGCCTCGGTGGCAGCCAACCCGGCGCTGAAGGGGAAGACCCCACTCCAGGGCTACGACGCCGCCGTCGGCGCCCTGACGGACGCGGGCCTCGCGGTGATCCTGAACAACCACACCAACACGACACGCTGGTGCTGCGGCGTCGACGGCAACGAGCGGTGGAACGCGAGCCGGAGCACCGAGGTCTGGGAGAGTGACTGGCTGTTCATGGCCGGACGCTACCGGGACGATCCGCGGGTCGTCGGCGCCGACCTCTACAACGAGGTACGCCGCTCCGTACTCGACGACCCCAACTGGGGCCTCGGCGACCGGCACGACTGGTTCGCCGCGTCACAGCACCTCGGGGACCGGATCCTTCAGGAGGCCAATCCAGACCTGCTGGTGATCGTCGAGGGGATCAACTGGACCGGGATTCCGGTGGACGGACTCCCTTACGAACGGCCCACCCTCGAGCCCGTTCAGCGGCTCTCGCACACCCTCGTGCGGTCCGGGAAGCTCGTGTATTCAGCCCACTTCTACGACTACACGGGGCCGAACCACACAGGCGCCACCGGCACGGGAGAGACCTCCGACCCCCGCAACCGCGACTTCAGCCGCTCTCAGCTGCACGATGTGCTGCGGCGGCAGGCCTTCTACGTCGCCTCGCAGGCGAACCGGCACTTCACCGCACCGGTGTGGATCAGTGAGTTCGGCGTCGGTGGCCGGGAGGAGACCGGAGCGAAGCAGCGGGCATGGTTCCGCCACTTCGTCGACTACCTGATCGAGACGGACGCCGACTTCGCCTACTGGCCGCTCGTCGGCTGGCACGAGGACCGAAAGGGCAACGGCTGGGCGCTGCTGCACTGGGACTCGTACCGGCCGGGGCTACGGGTGGCACGCGACGGGCCCTGGACGGCGAAGACCCGGAACTCCGGTATCCAGATCAGAGTAGACGATGCCTCAGCTGGTGATCTGAGGGATGCAGAGGCGGGCAGGTCGGCGCGAGGCCGCGACCGGCCCTTTGTTCCGGTCGCGGCCCTCGCTGGTGTGAAGGCCGGTGATCGTCAGGTCAGCAACAGCCGCCGGCGGCGACCGGTTGGGCCTCGCTGGCCTCGGCGTCCGCACCGGCGCAGCAGGTGCTGCCCTGTTGCTTGGCCAGGGTGTCGGCGTCGGCCTTGACGACGTACACCTCCCAGGGCTCGTGGCCGGGGCCGTGCACCCAGACCTTGTCCTGGAGGGCGTAGCAACAGGTGGTGTCGTTCTCCTCTGCCGTGGCCAGGCCGGCATCGCTCAGGCGCGTGGTGGCGGCGTGGACGGCGTCGGTTGTCCCGACTTCGACGCCGAGGTGGTCCATGCGGGTGTCTTCGCCGGCGGTGCCTTCGATGAGGACGAGCTTGAGCGGCGGCTCGCCGATGGCGAAGTTGGCGTAGCCGTCGCGGAGTTTGGCCGGCTCGGTGCCGAAGAGCTTGGTGTAGAAGGCGATGGACGCGGCGAGGTCGGGGACGCGGAGTGCGAGCTGTATGCGAGACATGACGAGCCTCCTGCGGTGTTGGGTGAGGCGGGAGTCAGCAGCCGCCGGAGGCTGCCGGGGCTCCGATGCCGATCTGGATGGTGGACGGGGTGGCGCAGCAGCCGCCGCTGTCGCCGTCGGTGTTGGCAGCGTCGGGCTCGTCGAAGAGTCCCGCGCCGCCGCAGACTCCGGTCTCGGGCAGGGTCAGCTCGACGCGCTCGGCGGCTTCCTGGTCCCCGGCGAGGGCGGCGGCGATGGAACGGACCTGCTCGTAGCCGGTCATCGCCAGGAACGTCGGGGCGCGGCCGTAGCTCTTCATGCCGACGAGATAGACGTCCTTCTCCGGGTGGGAAAGCTTGTTCACGCCGTGCGGGTGGACGGTTCCGCAGGAGTGCACGTTCGGGTCGATGAGCGGGGCCAGCTCCACCGGGGCCTGCAGCCGCTCGTCGAGCCCGAGGCGGAGCTCTTCGAGGAACGACAGGTCGGGGCGGAGTCCGGTGAGGGCGATGACCTCGTCGACCGGGTCGAGACGGTGGCCGTCCTCGCCCACCAGCACCAGCTGGTCGCCCGACTTCTCGATCGCGCTCGTACGGAAACCGGTGACCGCGTCGGCATGGCCGCCTTCGACGGCAGCCTTGGCACGAAGGCCGAGAGCACCGCGGGCGGGGAGCTGGTCAGCCTCGCCTCCACCGAACGTGCTGCCGCTGATGCCGCGCCGCAGGACCCACACGGCATGCGTGGCGGGAGCGTCCTTCGCAAGGTCGGCCAGGAAGGCGAGGGCGGTAAAGGCGGAGGCGCCGGAGCCGATGACGGCGGTGCGCTTGCCCGCGTACCGGGCGCGTACGGCTGGGTCCTTGAGATCCGGGACACGGTAGGAGATACGGTCGGCGGCTGCCCGCTCGCCGAGGGCCGGCAGGCCGTTGCCGCCGATCGGGCTCGGGGTGGACCAGGTGCCCGAGGCGTCGATGACGGCGAGGGCGGTGATTCGCTCCTCCGTGCCGTCGGCGTTCGTGACGTGGACTGTGAAGGGCTGCTGCTCACGATCGGCGTCCACCACACGGTCGCGGCCGAGGCGGGACACCCCGGTCACTGTTGCGCCGAACCGCACTCGGTCGCCGAGGACATCGGCCAGTGGCTGCAGGTACTTCTCAGCCCAGTCACCGCCGGTGGGACAGGCGGCGCCGTCGGGCGCGGTCCAGCCGGTGGGGGCCAGAAGCTTCTCGGCGGCGGGGTCGACGACCTCGGCCCAGGTCGAGAAGAGGCGTACGTGGTTCCACTCCCGTACGGCGCTACCGGCACTGTGTCCGGCCTCCAGGACCAGCGGCTCGATGCCGCGCGCGACAAGGTGGGCAGCGGCGGCCAGGCCGACGGGGCCGGCTCCGATCACCATGGTGGGCAGGTCGGTGGTGGGCACGTCGGCGATCGCGGACACGGTGACTCCCCTACTCTGTTTCGACATCTGTCGATGGCTTGCGTTGCCAGCATGGCACCTGTTTCGATGGGCGTCAACATAGACATTCATCGAATTAATACTCAGAGCGCATGACGCGGGGCTCCGGTCCAGTCGCCGTTACCGAGCAGGTGCAGCCGCGGTTCTGCGACGGCTCTGGTGCCGGTGGTGGGGATGCGGCCGGTGGCGTCCCGCAGCCTCAGCGGCGACAGGTGTGAGAGGGCCGCCCGGAACCCGGTGCACCAGATCAGCGCATCGGCCCTCGCCCTCGCCCGTCCCCCCACGCGACGCCGCGCTGGTTGAGCCGCAGAACATCGGTGAGGCCTTCAACAGCCTGCCACGCGCCGCCTGCCTCGGCGTGGGCGTCGAGGATGGCGAAGTCCAGGCCGAGGCGGCGCAGGTGGTAGCCGGCGGCAAGCCCCGCCTGGCCACCACCGACCACCACCACCTGGGTCGCGTGCGTCATGCGGCGGGCTGCGCCGAGTCCGTCCGCGCCCGCGTGAAAATGAGGGCTACTAGAGCCAGCCCTACTACGGCGCCCGCGAGTTGGGCGCCGATGAATCCCGGCACCGAGCCGGGCGCGATGCCCGCGAAGGTGTCGGTGAACGCGCGGCCGATCGTCACGGCCGGGTTGGCGAACGAGGTGGACGAGGTGAACCAGTACGCGGCGCCGATGTAGGAGGCGACGGCGACCGGGGCGAAGCGCAGGCTCTCGGTGCGCGCCAGGCCGAAGATCAGCAGGATCAGCCCGGCGGTGGCGACGACCTCGCCCAGCAGCAGGTTCCCGGCGGAGCGGTCGTGCGTGGACCACTGGACCAGCGGCTCGCCGAACATCGCATCGGCCAGTACGGCGCCCGCGATCGCTCCCGCGATCTGGGCGGGGACGTAGACGGCTGCCTCGCGGGCAGTGACGCCGGCGCCGCCGCGGCGGGCCGTCCACCACTCGGCGAGGGTGACGGCGGGGTTGAAGTGCGCGCCGGAGACCGGGCCGAGAAGAACGATGAGGACACCCAGTCCGAAGACGGTGGCGATGGAGTTGGCGAGGAGCTGGACGCCGACATCCCGGCTCAGCTCGGTGGCCTGGATACCGGAACCCACCACCACCGCCACCAAAGCGGCGGTGCCGACCAACTCGGCGGCGGCCCGGGCGACCAGCGGCGCGCGGGGTGGAGTGCCGCCCGGCGCAGGCTGGGGTTCGGTCGCGGGTATCGCGGATTTCGCTGTGGCATCGGGGCCGGCGGCCTGGGTGGCGCTCAACAGGTCTCCTTGGTGCGGACGCGACGGGCGCGGGAATCAGGGGCAGGACCGCTTGACGTCCGCCTCTGCGGAGGCGCGCGCGGTCTCAGCGAGGTCGGTGAACTGGCCGGCGAGCTGGGCGATGACGTCTGGCTTGAGCCGGTAGTAGGTGAAGCGGCCGCACGGCTCGGTCTCCACCACGCCGGCCTCTCGCAGCACCCGCAGGTGGTTGGAGAGATTCGTCTGCCGGGCGCCTGTCTCCTCCACGAGATGGCTGGTGCACAGGGTCTCGTGGGCGAGCAGGGTCACGATCTGGAGCCTGAGCGGGTCGGCCAGAACCCGGATCAGCTCAGTGTCGACTGACGTCATCATGGGCTGATACTGTCACATCAGCGGCAGCTGACGCCACCAGGCGCTGATGTCAACCGCGCCTGATCCCACCGCCTTACAGTCGTCAAGACAAAAAGTCGCGAGACAAGAGAGAGACCTCCGATGGCCGACAAGCCCTCCGTCCTGTTCGTCTGTGTCCACAACGCCGGCCGTTCCCAGATGGCCGCCGCGTGGCTGACCCACCTGGCCGGGGACCGCGTCGATGTCCGCTCGGCCGGCTCCGCCCCGGCCGACCAGGTCAACCCCGCCGCCGTCGAGGCCATGCGGGAGGTCGGCATCGACATCACCGCCGAGACCCCCAAGATCCTCACCGTCGACGCGGTCAAGGCCTCCGACGTCTGCATCACCATGGGCTGCGGCGACACCTGCCCGGTCTTCCCCGGTAAGCGGTACCTGGACTGGCCGCTGGAGGACCCGGCCGGTCAGGGCGTCGAGGCCGTACGGCCGATCCGTGACGAGATCAAGAAGCTCGTCGAAGGCCTGATCGAGGAGATCGCCCCGGAAGAAGCCGAGTGACCGTCGAGACGGACGTCCGGAACGTCATCGTCATAGGCTCCGGTCCCGCCGGCTACACCGCCGCCCCCTACACCGCGCGCGCCTCGCTGAAGCCGCTCGTGTTCGAGGGATCGGTGACGGCGGGCGGCCCCCTGGTCCAGACGACCGAGGTGGAGAACTTCCCCGGATTCCGGGACGGAATCATGGGCCCGGACTGACGGACAACACGCGGGCCGCGATCCATGGCGAGCAGCAGCTCTCCCGCCTCACGTTGCGCGACACCAGGACGGGCGAGACATCCGAGCCGGCGGCCACCGGACTGTTCGTGGCCATCGGCCATCGGCCACGACCCGCGCACCGAGCTGGTCAGGGGCCAGCTCGACCTGGACGACGACGGATCCCTCAAGGTCGCCTCGCCGTCGACCCGTACGAACATCCCCGGTGTCTTCGCCGCGGGCGACGTGGTCGACCACACCTACCAGCAGGCCATCACCGCTGCAGGCAGCGGCTGCTCCGCCGCGCTCGACGCCGAACGGTACCTCGCCGCTCTCGCCGACAGCGCCAAGGCCGCAGTGCCGGAGACAGGGTGAGGAAGGCGCGTCGTCAGGCGGTTCGCCTCAGCAGTGCCAGGTACATCGCGTCCGTACCGTGCAGATGCGGCCACAACTGTACGTCCGGACCGTCGCCCAGTGCCGGTACCCCGGACATCAGCGGCCGCGCGTCGATCCACTCCGCGTCGACCGGCTGGAGGCCGCCCCGGCCCTTCAGCACGTCCTCGACGACGACCCGCGTCTCGGCGAGGTGCGGTGAGCAGGTCACGTATCCGACCACGCCGCCCACCCGGACCGCCGCCAACGCCTCGCGCAGCAGCGAGCGTTGCAGGGGGGCGAAGCCCTCCAGGTCCTCCGGGCGGCGCCGCCACCGGGCTTCCGGACGGCGGCGCAGCGCGCCGAGTCCCGTGCACGGCACGTCCATCAGCACCCGGTCGAAGGATCCGGGCAGCCACGGCGGGCGGGTCCCGTCCGCGGCGATGACCTGGTACGGGCCGGGGTTGCCCGCGAGCGCCCGTTCGACCAGACGCGCCCGGTGCGGCTGCTTCTCGGAGGCGAGCAGGGTCGCTCCCCGCTGCGCGGCGAGCGCGGCCAGCAGGGCCGCCTTGCCGCCGGGGCCCGCGCAGCCGTCGAGCCAGCGTGTGTCGGAGCCCTCGACCGGCGCGTTGGCGAGGGCGAGCGCGACCAGCTGGCTGCCCTCGTCCTGAACGCCCGCGCGCCCCTCGCGCACGGCGTCCAGCCCGCCCGGCTCTCCGCCTTCGGCAAGCCGTACTGCATACGGTGACCAGCGGCCCGGCAGACCGGAGTCCTCGCCGAGCGCGTCCAGCAGTTCATCCGCGGTGGAGCGGCCCGGCCGGGCGACGAGGGTCACCTCGGGCCGCTCGTTGTCCGCCTCCAGCAGGTCCTCGATGCCGGCCCGGCCGCCGCCGAGGGAGTCCCACAGGGCGGAGACGACCCAGCGGGGGTGCGAGTGGACGACCGCGAGGTGGTCCTCGGCGTCCTCGTCGTAGGGCGGTGCGACCCGCTCGAGCCAGGCGTCCAGATCATCGGCGGCGATCTTCCGCAGCACCGCGTTCACGAACCTCGCCCGCCCGTCACCGAGCACCACCCGGGCCAGTTCCACACTGGACGAGACCGCCGCGTGGGTGGGGATGCGGGTGCCCAGCAGCTGGTGCGCCCCCAGCGCGAGGACATCCAGCACCGGCGGGTCGACCTCGCGCAGCGGCCGGTCGATGCAGGCCGAGATGATCGCGTCGTACGTGCCCTGCCTGCGCAGCGTCCCGTACACCAGCTCGGTGGCGAGTGCCGCGTCGCGCGTGTCGAAGCCGCCACCCTCGCGCGCCTTGCGGAGCAGGGGCGGCAGGACGAGGTTGGCGTAGGCGTCGCGCTCGTCGACCGCCCGCAGTGCTTCGAAGGCGAGAATCCGGACGGGGTCCTTCTGAGGGCGCCGGTACGGCTTCGCCTGCTTGGCGGGCCGGCGACGAGGCTGCTCGTTCACGTGAAAGGTGCTCCGCTGATGGTGAGCTGATGGTGAGCTCATGGTGAGAGGGGGCGAACCCTCTCAGCGTACGTCCGCCATGTCCAGGTGCTCACCAGGGGCAATGCGCACCCCACGCGCCCAGTCGGCGGCCCGCATCGGCTTCTTGCCCTGCGGCTGGACCCAGTGCAGCTCGACGGCATGGGAGCCGGTCCCGGCGTAGACGTTGTTCTTGCCGGCGGACAGCTCACCGGGCGCGAGGTCCGTCCTCTCGGGCAGCAGCCCGATGGAGATCAGCTTGAGCCGCTCGCCGCGGAACAGCGTCCAGGCCCCGGGTGCGGGCGTGCAGCCGCGCACCAGCCGGTCGACCCGGAGCGCCGGAGACGTCCAGTCGACCTGCGCGTCCTCGACGTTGATCTTCGGCGCGAGCGAGACGCCGTCGGCGGGCTGCGGTACGGCCTTGAGCGCGCCGTCCTCGATGCCGTCCATGGTGGCGGCGAGCAGCCCGGCGCCCGCGAAGGCGAGCCGGGTCAGCAGGTCACCGCTGGTGTCGGTGGGCCGTACCGTCTCGGTCAGCACGCCGTAGACCGGCCCGGAGTCCAGTCCCTCCTCGATCAGGAAGGTGGACGCGCCGGTCACCTCGTCGCCGGCCAGCACCGCGTGCTGCACGGGAGCCGCGCCGCGCCAGGCGGGCAGCAGCGAGAAGTGCAGGTTGACCCAGCCGTGGGACGGGATCTCCAAGGCCACCTGGGGGAGGATCGCACCGTAGGCCACGACCGGGCAGCAGTCGGGCGCGATCTCGCGCATCCGCGCCAGGAAGTCCTCATCGCGCGGCCTGACCGGCTTGAGCACCTCGATGCCGGCCTCCTCCGCGCGCTGGGCGACCGGGCTGGCCACCAGCCTGCGGCCCCGCCCGGCGGGCGCGTCGGGTCGGGTGACGACGGCTGCGACCTCGTGCCGGTGGGAGGCGATCAGGGCGTCCAGGGCGGGTACGGCGACCTCGGGGGTACCTGCGAACACAAGCTTCACTGGGGACTTCCTCGCTATCTCGTGCCGACGAGCAGCGCACCAGTCTATGGGCCCCGGTCGGCCCCGGTCCCTGGGGCTTCCGGATCAGGGCGGATACGAAAGGACACCCCCAGGGGGCGTGCGCAAGCGAGTGCGCCCCTCGCATATGCCCATACGCCCCCACAGCGTGACCACATCGACCGGTGGAGCGTTGGGGTCAAGAGAGATTGACCGAACGGGCCGCTGCCGGCGGCCCCATCCGTTTCCACGCCGGTTCGAGAGGCTTGTTCATGGCCGACCACGCAACCCACGACGCCCAAGCGCGGGCCAGCCTGCACCTGCTGGTGCGGGACATCGAGCGGGTCCGCCGGCAGGTGGACGCTTTGCGTACGCTCACCGCTCAGCTCGGCAACGTCTACCGTCCGCGCCGCTCCGGTCCCTCCACCGGCTTCGTCGTCTACGGCCGGGCCCCCGCCCCCACGGTGCGCCTCGCCCAGGAGCTGCGGGACAGCGTCGAGACGCTGGTCACCGCGGCGGTGGACTTCGATCGCTCGCTCGGCTTCTCGTGGGACGCGGTGGGTTCGGCCCTCGGTGTCACCAAGCAGGCGGTGCACCGCCGTTACGGCGCCCGCCGCGCGGCGGCGCAGGCCGGTACGGCCGAGGTGGCCGAGGTGGCCGAGGTGGCCGAGCACGGAGCCGAAGCCGTTACGGCCACCGCAACCCGGCCGCTGCCGGTCGGATTGGGCCTGCCGTCCGTACCGGCCGCCCGGTCCATGCCGCCGCAGCCGACTTCGGGCAGCCAGGCGCTGCGCGAAGAGACCCGGACCAGCGCGTTCCCCGGCCCGCGCAACGGCTGACGCTCCCTGCCCCCGCCCCTCCCGGCGGGGGCAGCCGTCTGTCCGCGCCCGGCGATGCCCTGCCGGGGACCGGCTGCCGGCCCCGTCAGCCGATGTCCGGGGGGTCGATCCTGATGCGTACCGGATCGGCTCCGCCGCGCGCGAGGCGTGCCGCCTGCGCCGCCTTGAGTGCGGCGGCGAGAGCGGACCCGCTGCCCGGCGGGACCCGCAGCAGCGCCCGCTCCCACACCTCACCCGGCGGAGGATCGCCGGGCCGTCGGGGCCGGCCCGGATCCGCGACAGGCAGCGGTACCGGTCCCAACACCTCGGCGTCCCGCGGCAGTTCCGCCGCAGCGAGGAAAGCCGCCAGGACCTCCGGGCGACCGGACACCGCGGCCATCCGGGAGACGGGCGGGAAGCCCAGCTCGGCCCGTTCGGCGAGCTCACGCACCGCGTGCCCCACCGGGTCCCAGCGCACCAGCGCCTGCACGGGCCGCAGCGTCGGCTCGGCGACCACGACCACCGTGCCGCCCTCGGCCTGTCCGCGCACCAGCGAGGCCGCCCCGATCCAGCGCCGCAGCGCCTCCTCCCCCGCCCTCAGGTCGGGCCGGCCGAGCATGGCCCAGCCGTCGAGCAGCAGCGCGGCCGCGTACCCGCCCTCGGCGACCGGCTCCGCACCCGGCGTACTGACGACGAGCGCCGGGCCGGCCGGCACGGTGTCGAGCACGTGCTCGCGCCCGGACGTACGCACCGGAACTGCCGGGAACGCCCGCCCCAGCTCCTCGGCAGTCCTCCTGGCACCGACGATCTGCGCGCGCAGCCGCGTGCTTCCGCACTCCGGGCACTGCCGGCCGGACTCGGACCGTCCGCACCACCCGCAGTGCAGTGTCCGCTCGGCGGGCGCCTCCAGCGGTCCCGCGCAGTGCGCGCAGCGCGCGGGCGTGCGACAGCGCTCGCAGGCCAGCCTCGGTACGTACCCCCGGCGCGGCACCTGCACCAGCACCGGGCCGGCCTTCAGGCCCTCCCGCACGGTCTGCCAGGCGAGGCTCGGCAGACGGGCGGCACGGGCCGCCTCGTCCCGCGCCAGCTCGCCGTCGCCGATGGTACGGATCACCGGGGCCGCGGCCCGGACCTGTTCGCGATCGGCGGCCACCGGCAGCGCCCAGCCGGTCTCGACCAGCTGAGCGGCCTCCACCGTGCAGGTCGTGCCGCCGAGCAGGAAGCCGCACTTGCCGGTGGCGGCGCGCAGCAGCAGCACCTCGCGGGCGTGCGGCAGCGGCGCGTGCTGCTCGCTGTGGCTCGAGTCGCCGTCGTCCCAGATGGCGACCAGCCCCAGGTCCCGGACCGGGGCGAACATCGCTGCCCGGGTGCCGACCACGGCCCGCACCGAGCCACGTCGCACCGCGAGCCACTGCCGGTAACGCTTCTCCGGGCCGGCCTCGGCGGTGAGCAGTGCGTGCCTCCCCTCGCCCATCACCTCGGTGAGCGCGGCGTCCAGCCGCGCGGCCGTCCGTCCGTCGGGTACGACGACCAGCGCTCCCCGCCCGGACGACAGCGTGGCGGCCACGGCGCGGGCCAGTTCGCCTGGCCAGTGCGGCCCGGGAAGCGCGGTCCACACCGCTCGTGGCGCCCCGCCGCGGGCGAGCGCCTGGAGCAATGCCGGGCCCTTCGCGTACCGCTCCCAGGTCCCCGGATCTGGGGGGGCGGGGGCGGGCAGCGGCTCCGGCGAGGGCTTCGACTCGGCGCGCGCGTTGCGCGGGGGTATGGCGAGCTGCAGTACGTCGGCGAGGCTGCCGGCGTACCGGTCGGCGACCGCGCGGGCGAGCGCCAGCAGGTCGGGGCCGAGGACCGGTTCAGGGGAGACGACCCCGGCCAGCGCGGCGAGCGGCCCGTCGTAGTCGGACTCGGCCCGCCGCTCGACGATAAAACCGTCGATCAGCCCGCCGCCCTCACGCCGCCCCTCGCGCACCCGGTGCGCCCCGGCGCCGAACCGCACGCGGACCCGCACGCCGGGCTGGGCGGCCTCGTCCATGTCCTCCGGCACGGCGTAGTCGAAGAACTGGTCGAGATGGAGCACGCCCTTGTTCACCAGCACACGGGCGACGGGCAGTTCCCCGGCCAGTGCGGCACCCCGCCAGGTGCGTGGCTTCGCCTTGGGCGGTTGCGCCTTGCGGACCGTCTCCCGGATGAGCGCAAGCTGCTCCGGCGCCCCGGTACCGGGGGCTTCGGGCTGCTCGTCTTCGCTGCTCACAGCCAAATTCCTACCAGATGCCACTGACACGGGCGGACGCGCGCGGGATGGCCCCGGCCATGCGTACGGCCCCGGACCGATCGGTCCGGGGCCGTACGGAAAAACAGGTGCGACTACTGGCCGACCGCCCTGCGCAGCGCGTCCACGCGGTCGGTGCGCTCCCAGGTGAAGTCCGGCAGCTCACGGCCGAAGTGGCCGTACGCCGCGGTCTGGGCGTAGATCGGACGCAGCAGGTCGAGGTCGCGGATGATCGCCGCCGGGCGCAGGTCGAAGACCTCACCGATGGCGTTCTCGATCTTGTCCACCTCGACGGTGTTGGTGCCGAAGGTCTCGACGAACAGACCCACCGGCTCGGCCTTGCCGATCGCGTACGCGACCTGCACCTCGCAGCGCGCGGCAAGGCCGGCTGCGACGACGTTCTTGGCGACCCAGCGCATGGCGTACGCCGCACTGCGGTCCACCTTGGACGGGTCCTTGCCGGAGAACGCGCCACCACCGTGACGGGCCATACCGCCGTACGTGTCGATAATGATCTTGCGGCCGGTCAGACCGGCGTCACCCATCGGGCCGCCGATCTCGAAGCGCCCGGTCGGGTTGACCAGCAGGCGGTAGCCGTCGGTGTCCAGCTTGATGCCGTCGTCGAGCAGTGCCTTGAGCTCCGGCTCCACGACGAACTCGCGGATGTCGGGGGCGAGCAGCGAGTCCAGGTCGATGTCGGACGCGTGCTGCGAGGAGACGACGACCGTGTCCAGACGGATCGCCTTGTCACCGTCGTACTCGATGGTGACCTGGGTCTTGCCGTCCGGGCGCAGGTACGGGATGGTCCCGTTCTTGCGGACCTCGGAGAGCCGGCGGGAGAGCCGGTGCGCCAGGTGGATCGGCAGCGGCATGAGGGCCGGCGTCTCGTCGCAGGCGTAGCCGAACATCAGGCCCTGGTCGCCCGCGCCCTGCTTGTCGAGCTCGTCCTCGTCGCCCTCGACCCGCTTCTCGTACGCCGTGTCGACGCCCTGGGCGATGTCGGGGGACTGCGCGCCGATGGAGACCGAGACGCCACAGGAGGCGCCGTCGAAGCCCTTCTTCGAGGAGTCGTAGCCGATCTCGAGGATCTTCTCGCGCACGAGGGAGGCGATCGGGGCGTACGCCTTCGTCGTCACCTCACCGGCGATGTGCACCAGACCAGTGGTGATCAGGGTCTCGACGGCGACGCGGGAAGTGGGGTCCTCGCGGAGAAGCGCGTCGAGGATCGTGTCGCTGATCTGGTCAGCGATCTTGTCGGGGTGGCCCTCGGTGACAGACTCCGAGGTGAACAGGCGGCGGGACACATCGCTCCCTGGGGTTGCAGCGGCTGCTGGCTGATCAATGGTGGACCGGCCGGAGGCTGCGCCCGGCGTGGTTCCGTGACCAGTTTATCTGGCGCTTCCGTGCAGCGGACCACTCGTCTCGCTCCGTGGGAGCTCTGTGACCTGCGGCACTGCATTCTGCGGTACGACGATCGTGCCCGACAAGGGGACAGATTGCCGTTCTTGCCCGAATTGGAGACACCCGCAAGAAGGAATATAGAAGATCACCCGAGCCGGGGCGCCACGAGGTCCCAGATCGTGTCGGCGAGGGCTTCCTTGGGGCCGAACGGTACTGGCGTCTCCTCGCCGTCGGCGGAGAGCACGACCGCCTCGTTCTCCTCCGAGCCGAAGGTCTTGTGCTCCCCCACCTCGTTGACGACGAGCAGGTCGCAGCCCTTGCGCCGGAGCTTGTCCCGGCCGTTGGCGAGCACGTTGTCGGTCTCCGCGGCGAAGCCGACGACGACCTGGCCGGCCCTCGCCCGTTCGGCGGAGATCTCGGCGAGGATGTCGGGGTTGCGCTCCAGGACGAGCGGCGCGGGTTCCTGCCCGTCCTTCTTCTTGATCTTACCTTCGGCGTAGCTGGCGGGCCGGAAGTCGGCCACCGCGGCTGCCATGACCACGGCATCGGCGTCCGCCGCCGCCTTGAGGACCGCCTCGCGAAGCTGGACGGCGGTGCCGACCCGGACGACGTCGGCGCCCGCCGGGTCCGGCAGTCCCGTGTTGGCCTCGATCAGGGTGACTCTGGCTCCCCGTGCGACCGCGGTACGGGCCAGGGCGTAGCCCTGCTTGCCCGAAGAGCGGTTGCCCAGGTAGCGCACGGGGTCCAGCGGCTCCCGGGTACCGCCGGCACTGATCACGACGTGGCGGTCCGCGAGGTCCCGCTCTCCCGTGCCGCATGCCAGCACCCGGCGGCAGACCTCGAAGATCTCCTCCGGGTCGGGCAGCCGGCCCTTGCCGGTGTCGACTCCGGTCAGCCGTCCTACGGCGGGCTCGATCACGACCGCGCCTCGCCGGCGCAGCGTCGCGACGTTCTCCTGGGTGGCGGGGTGCTCCCACATCTCGGTGTGCATCGCCGGCGCGAAGACGACCGGACAGCGCGCCGTGAGCAGCGTGTTCGTCAGCAGGTCGTCGGCGAGGCCGTGGGCGGCCTTGGCGAGCATGTCGGCGGTCGCCGGGGCGACCACCACCAGGTCCGCACTCTGGCCGATCCGTACGTGCGGGACCTCGTGGACGGCGTCCCAGACCCCCGTCGAGACCGGGTGGCCGGAGAGCGCCGACCAGGTCGCCGCCCCGACGAACTGCAGCGCCGAGTCCGTCGGCACCACCCTCACGTCGTGCCCGGACTCGGTCAGCCGCCGCAGCAGCTCGCACGCCTTGTAGGCGGCGATCCCGCCGCTCACCCCAAGGACGACCCTGACGACCCTCGGCTTGTCCACTGCGTCTCCCCGCACTCGGCTCCGTACCCCCACCCAGGTATGACACACCACAGGCCCGACAGTCGCGCTGCCGGGCCTGTGGATGAAGCGATTCCGACGCCTACTGTGCCGGGCCCTCGATGGCCTCGGAGGTCAGCAGACCCGCGTTGATCTCACGCAGGGCGATCGAGAGCGGCTTCTCGTGGACGTGGGTGTCGACGAGGGGACCGACGTACTCGAGCAGGCCCTCACCGAGCTGCGAGTAGTACGCATTGATCTGACGCGCACGCTTGGCCGCGTAGATCACGAGGCTGTACTTCGAGTCAGTAGCCTCGAGCAGCTCGTCGATCGGCGGGTTGATGATGCCCTCGGGCGCAGTGATGGAAGAGGACACGCTCTAGCCTTCCGAAGAAACTTCAGGGAAATCCGGGAAAAACAGACAAAAGATCAAACAACTTCCATCAAGGCTAGCAGCTCACGGGCTACGTCCTCGACGGAGGTGTTGACCAGGGTGGTATCGAACTCGGACTCGGCCGCGAGTTCGACCTTGGCGGCGCCGAGCCGGCGCTCGATGACCTCGGGCGCCTCGGTACCCCGGCCGGTGAGCCGGCGGACCAGTTCGTCCCAGCTCGGCGGCGCGAGGAAGACCAGCTGGGAGTCCGGCATGGACTCCCGGACCAGCCTCGCACCCTGCAGGTCGATCTCGAGCAGGACCGCCTCGCCGGCCTCCAGGTGCTCGAGTACCGCGCGCCGGGGCGTGCCGTAGCGGTTGCCCGCGAACTCGGCCCACTCCAGCAGCTCACCGTTGGCGATCAGCTTGTCGAACTCTTCGTCGGTCACGAAGAAGTACTGGACGCCGTCACGCTCACCGGGGCGCGGCTTTCTGGTGGTGGCCGACACCGAGAGCCATACCTCGGGGTGGACTTTGCGCATATGCGCGACGACCGTGCTCTTTCCCACCCCGGAGGGGCCGGAGAGCACGGTCAGCCGCGGACGAACCTCTGCTGCCATGCAGCGATTATCCAGGTTCTCAGGAGTGCCTGAGAACGTCAGGCGGCACCGCCGCCGAACTCGCGCTCCAAGGAGGCGATCTGGTTGGAGCCGAGGCCGCGCACACGGCGGCTCTCGGAGATGCCGAGTCGCTCCATGAGCTGCTTGGCGCGGACCTTGCCCACGCCAGGCAGGGACTCCAGGAGGGCGGAGACCTTCATCTTGCCGATGACGTCGTTCTCCTGGCCCTGCTTGATGACCTCGTGGAGCGAGGCGCCGGAGTGCTTGAGTCGATTCTTCACCTCGGCCCGCTCCCGGCGAGCCGCGGCGGCCTTTTCGAGCGCGGCTGCGCGCTGTTCAGGGGTAAGGGGCGGAAGAGCCACGCCTACGTCACCTCGGATGTCGAACTGTCGGATACGGACCGGTGAGGAACCTGGTCGCCCCACACCGGGCGAGCTACGAGCACCTCAGGTGCACGTTCGCTCTCGACGGAGACTAGCGGCCATGACCGCTCCAGTCAGCGAGAACAGACTAAAAGTCCTGGTCAGCATCGATCCAGCGGGACATTTCAGTCAAATCGCCCGGGTTTTTAGTCAGGAAGTGGTCAAGCGGCGTCCGCTACGCGCCGGCGACGGCCTTCCGGACCTCATCCGCGTACCGCGCCGCCGACTCACGCAGCGCCGCCGCGTCCGGACCGTGGCGGAGTACGCCGCGGCTCACACTCGGCACCACATTGCCCACCGCCGCGCCGAAGACGCCGGGCAGGTCGGCGGGCGTCGCCCCCTGGGCGCCGATGCCGGGTGCGAGCAGCGGGCCGTTGATGTCCAGGTCCGCGCCGGCGTCGCCGAGCGTCGCGCCGACCACGGCTCCGACCGAGCCGAGCGGCTGCGCGCCCTCGTTCTCGGCGGCCATGTGGTCGAGCATCACCTGGGCCAGCGAGCGTCCGTCGGCCGCGGCGGCGCGCTGCACCTCCGCCCCCTCGGGGTTCGAGGTAAGGGCGAGGACGAAGACGCCGCAGCCGTTGATCACGGCGGCGTCCAGCGCCGGACGCAGCGAGCCGAAACCGAGATACGGGGAGACGGTCACCGCGTCCGAGAAGAGCGGCGAGCCCTTGTGGAGGTAGGTCTCCGCGTACGCGCCCATCGTGGAGCCGATGTCACCGCGTTTGGCGTCCATCAGGACCAACGCACCGGCGGCCCGCGCCTCCTCGACCGCCTTCTCCAGTACCGCGATGCCGCGCGAGCCGAAGCGCTCGAAGAACGCGGACTGCGGCTTGAGGACGGCGACCCGGTCGGCCAGCGCCTCGACGACCGTCCGCGTGAAGCGTTCCAGGCCCGCGACGTCGTCGTCCAGGCCCCAGGCCGCGAGCAGTGACGCGTGCGGGTCGATGCCGACACAGAGCGGACCACGGGTGTCCATGGCGCGGCGCAGCCGGGCGCCGAAGGGTTCGGGAGTCACGGGGTGGCCTTTCGGGTCTCGGCGCCGACAGCCTCGGCGAGGGTGGCGTACGGGGAGGCCTTGAGCCGGGCGGCCAGGCCCTTGTGGACGGCGCGGGCCCAGAAGGGGCCCTCGTAGATGAAGGCGCTGTAGCCCTGGACGAGGGTGGCACCGGCCAGGATGCGCTGCCAGGCGTCCTCGGCGTTCTCGATGCCGCCCACCCCGACCAGGGTGATCCGGCCGCCCACACGCCCGTACAGGCGCCTCAGGACCGCGAGTGAGCGTTCCCTGACCGGGGCGCCGGACAGCCCACCGGTCTCCTTGACCAGGGCGGGGTCGGATTCCAGGCCGAGGCCGTCGCGCGCGATGGTGGTGTTGGTGGCGATGACGCCGTCCAGGCCGAGCTCCACCGCGAGGTCCGCGACGGCGTCGATGTCCTCGTCGGCCAGGTCGGGAGCGATCTTGACCAGAAGCGGGACCCTGCGGTCGGTCACCGTGCGGTCGGCGGCCTCACGCACGGCGGTCAGGAGCGGGCGCAGCGACTCGGTGGCCTGGAGGTTGCGCAGGCCGGGCGTGTTCGGCGAGGAGACGTTCACCACGAGGTAGTCGGCGTACGCGGCGAGGCGCTCGGTGGAAGTCACGTAGTCGCCGACGGCTTCGGCCTCGGGGACGACCTTGGTCTTGCCGATGTTGACGCCGACGGTGGTCCTGCCGCGCTTCTTCCCGAGCGCGGCCGCACGGGCCGCCAGGCGTTCGGCGACGGCCGCCGAGCCTTCGTTGTTGAAGCCCATGCGGTTGATGAGCGCGCGGTCCGCCACCAGGCGGAACAGCCGCTTCTTGGGGTTGCCGGGCTGGGGCTGCGCGGTGACCGTGCCGATCTCGACGTGGTCGAAGCCGAGCATGGTCATGCCGTCGATGGCGACGGCGTTCTTGTCGAAGCCGGCCGCGAGCCCGAAGGGGCCGTGCATGCGCAGGCCGAGCGCTTCCGTACGGAGCGACTCGTACCGCGGCGCGAGGACGGCCGCGAGGAACGTGCGCAGTACGGGGACTCCGGCGGCGAGGCGGATCCAGCGGAATGCCAGGTGATGGGCCTGCTCCGGGTCCATCCGCTTGAAGACCAGGTTGAAGAAGAACTTGTACATGGCGTGCCTTCTGGGCGAGGGTCGGGAGAGGTGCTCACGAAGAGGGGGACACCGGATCCGGTGTCCCCCTCGTGTGCCCTACTCCTCGCGGGCCGCGATCAGATGCCGCGCGTGTTCCTGGAGGGAACGGACGCCGACGTCGCCGCCGGTGAGCGCGTCGATGCCCTGGACGGCGGCCGCGAGGGCCTGGACCGTGGTCAGGCACGGGACCGAACGGGCCACGGCCGCGGTGCGGATCTCGTAGCCGTCGAGACGGCCGCCGGTGCCGTACGGCGTGTTGACGATCAGGTCGACCTGGCCGTCGTGGATGAGCTGGACGATGGTCCTCTCGCCGTTCGGGCCCTCGCCCTCGCTCAGCTTGCGCACCACGGTGGCGTTGATGCCGTTGCGCCGCAGCACCTCGGCGGTGCCGGAGGTGGCGAGCAGCTCGAAGCCGTGGGCGACCAGTTCACGCGCCGGGAAGATCATCGAGCGCTTGTCCCGGTTGGCGACCGAGATGAAGGCACGGCCCTTGGTGGGCAGCGGGCCGTACGCCCCGGCCTGGGACTTGGCGTACGCCGTGCCGAACACCGAGTCGATGCCCATGACTTCGCCGGTGGAGCGCATCTCCGGGCCGAGGACGGTGTCCACGCCGCGCCCCTGGATGTCGCGGAAGCGGCTCCACGGCATCACGGCCTCCTTGACGGAGATCGGCGCGTCGAGCGGCAGGGTGCCTCCGTCACCGTTCTTCGGCAGCAGGCCTTCGGCGCGCAGCTCGGCGATGGACGCGCCCAGCGAGATCCGGGCGGCGGCCTTCGCCAGCGGTACAGCGGTCGCCTTCGAGGTGAAGGGCACGGTCCGGGAGGCACGCGGGTTGGCCTCCAGGACGTACAGGATGTCGCCGGCCATCGCGAACTGGATGTTGATCAGCCCGCGGACCCCGACACCGCGCGCGATGGCCTCGGTGGAGGCCCGCAGCCGCTTGATGTCGAAGCCGCCGAGGGTGATCGGGGGCAGAGCGCAGGCGGAGTCGCCGGAGTGGATGCCGGCCTCCTCGATGTGCTCCATGACGCCGCCGAGATAGAGCTCGGTGCCGTCGTAGAGCGCGTCGACGTCGATCTCGATCGCGTCGTCGAGGAACCGGTCGACCAGGACCGGGCGGGTGGGGCTGATCTCGGTGGACTCCGCGATGTACGAGGAGAGACGGGCCTCGTCGTACACGATCTCCATGCCGCGGCCGCCGAGTACGTACGACGGGCGGACCAGGACGGGGTAGCCGATCTCGTCGGCGATGGCCTTCGCCTCGTCGAACGTCGTCGCGGTGCCGTGCTTGGGAGCGGGCAGCCCCGCCTCGGCGAGCACCCGGCCGAAGGCGCCGCGGTCCTCGGCGGCGTGGATGGCCTCCGGCGGTGTACCGACGACCGGTACGCCGTTGTCCTTGAGCGCCTGGGCCAGGCCCAGCGGCGTCTGGCCGCCGAGCTGGACGACGACGCCCGCGATCGGGCCGGCGAGGGACTCGGCGTGGACGATCTCCAGGACGTCCTCCAGGGTGAGCGGCTCGAAGTAGAGCCGGTCGGAGGTGTCGTAGTCGGTGGAGACGGTCTCGGGGTTGCAGTTGACCATCACGGTCTCGTAGCCGGCGTCGCTGAGCGCGAAGGAGGCGTGGACACAGGAGTAGTCGAACTCGATGCCCTGGCCGATACGGTTCGGACCCGAGCCGAGGATGATCACAGCGGCCTTCTCGCGCGGCGCGACCTCGCTCTCCTCGTCGTACGAGGAGTAGAAGTACGGGGTCTTGGCGGCGAACTCGGCGGCGCAGGTGTCAACCGTCTTGTAGACCGGGCGTACCCCGAGGGCATGCCGGACCTCGCGGACGACGTCTTCACGCAGGCCCCGGATCTCGCCGATCTGGGCGTCGGAGAAGCCGTGCCGCTTGGCGTCGGCGAGCATTTCGGGACCGAGCTTGTCGGCGGCGGCCAGCTCGTCCGCGTACTCCTTGATCAGGAAGAGCTGGTCGACGAACCAGGGGTCGATCTTCGTGGCGTCGAAGACCTCCTCGGCGGTGGCGCCGGCCCGGATGGCCTGCATGACGGTGTTGATCCGGCCATCGGTGGGGACCTTGGAGATCTCCAGCAGTTCGGCCTTGTCCCCCGGCTCTCCGGTGAAGGAGAACTGGCTGCCCTTCTTCTCCAGAGAGCGCAGCGCCTTCTGCAGGGCCTCGGTGAAGTTACGGCCGATGGCCATGGCCTCGCCCACCGACTTCATGGTGGTGGTGAGGGTGGCGTCCGCGAGCGGGAACTTCTCGAAGGCGAAGCGCGGCACCTTGACCACGACGTAGTCGAGCGTGGGCTCGAAGGACGCCGGGGTCTTCTCGGTGATGTCGTTGGGGATCTCGTCCAGGGTGTACCCGACGGCGAGACGGGCGGCGATCTTCGCGATCGGGAAGCCCGTGGCCTTCGAGGCCAGCGCCGAGGAACGGGAGACGCGCGGGTTCATCTCGATGACGATGATCCGGCCGTCATCGGGGTTGACCGCGAACTGGATGTTGCAGCCTCCGGTGTCGACGCCGACCTCGCGGATGATCGCGATGCCGATGTCGCGCAGCCGCTGGTATTCGCGGTCGGTCAGGGTCATCGCCGGCGCGACGGTGATCGAGTCGCCGGTGTGCACGCCCATCGGGTCGAAGTTCTCGATGGAGCAGACGACCACGACGTTGTCGTGCTTGTCGCGCATCAACTCGAGCTCGTACTCCTTCCAGCCGAGGATGGACTCCTCCAGGAGCACCTCGGTGGTCGGCGAGAGCGTGAGGCCCTGGCCGGCGATGCGGCGCAGCTCGTCCTCGTTGTGCGCGAAGCCGGAGCCGGCGCCGCCCATGGTGAAGGAGGGGCGGACGACGACGGGGTAGCCGCCGAGCTCGTCGACGCCCTTCAGGACGTCGTCCATGGAGTGGCAGATGACGGAGCGGGCGGACTCGCCGTAGCCGATCTTGGCGTTGACGGCTTCGACGACCCCCTTGAAGAGATCACGGTCCTCGCCCTTGTTGATCGCCTCGACGTTGGCGCCGATGAGCTCGACGCCGTACTTCTGCAGAACGCCCTGCTCGTGCATGGAGATCGCGGTGTTGAGCGCGGTCTGGCCGCCGAGAGTCGGCAGCAGCGCGTCGGGGCGCTCCTTGGCGATGATCTTCTCGACGAACTCCGGGGTGATCGGCTCGACGTACGTGGCGTCGGCGATCTCCGGGTCGGTCATGATCGTGGCCGGGTTGGAATTGACCAGGATGACGCGGATGCCCTCGGCTTTGAGGACGCGGCAGGCCTGGGTGCCGGAGTAGTCGAACTCGGCGGCCTGGCCGATGACGATCGGGCCGGAGCCGATGACCAGGACGGACTGGATATCGGTGCGCTTAGGCACGCTGGCCCTCCATGAGCTCTACGAAGCGGTCGAACAGGTACGCGGCGTCGTGCGGGCCCGCGGCCGCCTCGGGGTGGTACTGGACGCTGAACGCCGGCCGGTCGAGCAGCTGGAGGCCTTCCACCACGTTGTCGTTGAGGCAGACGTGGGAGACCTCGGCCCGGCCGTAGGGCGTGTCGGAGATCTTGTCGAGCGGTGCGTCGACGGCGAATCCGTGGTTGTGCGCGGTGACTTCGACCTTGCCGGTCGTACGGTCCTGGACCGGCTGATTGATGCCGCGGTGGCCGTACTTGAGCTTGTACGTGCCGAAGCCGAGCGAGCGGCCGAGGAGCTGGTTGCCGAAGCAGATGCCGAAGAGCGGGGTCTTGCGCTCCAGGACCGCCTTGACGACGGTGAGGTCGGCGGTCGCCGGGTCGCCGGGGCCGTTCGAGAGGAAGACGCCGTCGGGGTTGACCGCGTACACGTCCTCGGGGGTGGCGGTGGCGGGCAGGACGTGCACCTCGATGCCGCGCTCGGCCATCCGGTGCGGGGTCATGCCCTTGATGCCCAGGTCTATGGCCGCGACGGTGAAGCGCTTGGTGCCGATCGCGGGGACGACGTACGTCTCCTCGGTCGCGACCTCGGCGGACAGGTTCGCGCCCACCATCTCGGCGCCCTGGCGCACCTTGGCGAGCAGCGTTCCCTCGTCGGCCAGAGCGTTGCCGGAGAAGATCCCGACGCGCATGGCGCCGCGTTCGCGCAGGTGGCGGGTGAGGGCCCGGGTGTCGATGCCGCTGATGCCGACGATGCCCTGCGCGACGAGCTCGTCGTCGAGCGAGCGCCGCGAGCGCCAGTTGGACGGGACCCGCGCGGGGTCGCGCACGACGTACCCGGCGACCCAGATCTTCCTGGACTCGTCGTCTTCGTCGTTGACACCGGTGTTGCCCACGTGCGGGGCGGTCATCACGACGACCTGGCGGTGGTACGACGGGTCGGTCAGGGTCTCCTGGTAGCCCGTCATGCCGGTGTTGAAGACCGCCTCGCCGAAGGTCTCCCCCACGGCCCCGTAGGCGCGGCCGCGGAAGCTGCGGCCGTCCTCCAGTACGAGTACGGCGGAAGCCTTGCCGGCTCCCCGGGTGGAGGTGGTCATCGTGCGCCTTCCGTCGTGCTCTGCTGAGTGCTCATGGTGCGGATGGTGGTGATCGCCTCGACCCAGGCGGCGTGCTCGGCCGCGCGGTCGGAGCGGAAGCCGGAGTCGATCAGCCGGTCGCCGTGCTGCCAGGTGACGATCAGCAGCCCGCCCTCGGAGAGGACCTTCCCGGCGATTCCCTTGTCGAGCCTGGCCTCCCGCAGGGCCGCGGCCGGCACGAAGAAGTCGGCCGCGGCGGGGCGTACGACATCCAGTCCGGCGTCGGTCAGCGTCAGCTCGACCCGGCTGCGGGTGCCCAGGCCGTGGGCGACGATCCGGTCGAGCCACTCACCGGCGGTCGTCGAGCCGTGGTAGCGGCCGGTCATGGTCAGCCTGGCCTCGGGCAGGCCGTCCGGCCGGCCGACCAGCTCGGGCAGGTCACCCTGCAGGGTGCCGCGCCACTTCCAGCCCTGGCGCATCAGCCAGTAGACGAACGCGATGAAGACCAGCAGTCCGACGACCCAGCCGATGCGCGCCGCCCAGTCCGTCACCTCCGCCGACTTCTGCTCGGCAGCAAGGGCGGCCACCGGGGCCAGATTGCTCAGTGCAGGTGTCACGCCAGCTTCCCGTCCACGACCGTTGCCCGGCCCCGCAGGAAGGTGTGGGTGACGCGTCCCGGCAGCTCACGGCCCTCGTAGGGGGTGTTGCGGCTGCGGGAGGCGAAGCCCGCGGGGTCCACCACTCCACGGTATGCCGGATCGACGAGGGTGAGGTTCGCGGGCTCACCAGCCGAGACGGGCCGTCCATGGCCGTCCAGGCGGCCGATGGCGGCCGGGCGGAAGGACATCCGGTCGGCGACACCGGCCCAGTCGATCAGGCCGGTCTCCACCATCGTCTGCTGGACGACGGAGAGCGCGGTCTCCAGGCCCACCATGCCCATGGCGGCCGCGGCCCACTCGCAGTCCTTGTCCTCGTGCGGGTGCGGTGCGTGGTCGGTGGCGACGCAGTCGATGGTGCCGTCGGCGAGCGCCTCACGCAGGGCAAGGACGTCGGCCTCGGTGCGCAGCGGCGGGTTGACCTTGTAGACGGGGTTGTACGTGCGTACGAGCTCGTCCGTCAGCAGCAGGTGGTGCGGAGTGACCTCGGCGGTGACGTTCCAGCCCTTGGACTTCGCCCAGCGGACGATCTCGACCGAGCCGGCCGTGGAAAGGTGGCAGATGTGCACTCGGGAGCCGACGTGCGCGGCGAGGAGGACGTCGCGGGCGATGATCGACTCCTCGGCGACGGCAGGCCAGCCGCCGAGCCCAAGTTCGGAGGAGACGATGCCCTCGTTCATCTGGGCGCCCTCGGTGAGGCGGGGCTCCTGGGCGTGCTGCGCCACGACACCGTCGAACGCCTTCACGTACTCCAGGGCGCGCCGCATGATCACCGCGTCGTCGACGCACTTGCCGTCGTCGGAGAAGACCTTCACTCCCGCGGCGGAGTCGTGCATGGCACCGAGCTCGGCGAGCTGCTTGCCCTCCAGTCCCACGGTGACCGCGCCGACCGGCTGCACGTCGCAGTAGCCGGACTCCCTGCCGAGCCGCCAGACCTGCTCGACGACGCCGGCGGTGTCGGCGACCGGGAAGGTGTTCGCCATGGCGTGCACGGCGGTGTAGCCGCCGACCGCGGCGGCCTTCGTACCGGTCAGGACTGTCTCGGAGTCTTCCCGGCCGGGCTCGCGCAGGTGGGTGTGCAGGTCGACGAGGCCGGGCAGCAGGACTTGGCCGTCGGCCTCGATCACGGTGGCGTCGCCGGCCTCGAGGCCGGTACCCACCGCTGCGATGGTCTCGCCGTCGATCAGGACGTCCTGCGGCTCGCCGCCGAGGACCTTCGCGCCGCGGATAAGGATCTTGCTCATGACTACTTGTTCTCCTCGGTGCGGGAGTTGTTCGTGACGGCGGGTTCGGCACCGCCGAGAAGCAGATAGAGGACGGCCATCCGGATGCTGACGCCATTGGCGACCTGCTCGACGGCCGTGCAGCGGTCGGAGTCCGCGACGTCGGCAGTGATCTCCATGCCGCGGTTCATCGGGCCGGGGTGCATCACGACGGCGTGCTCGGGCATTCGCGCCATGCGGTCGCCGTTGAGACCGTAACGGCGGGAGTACTCGCGCTCGGTCGGGAAGAAGGCGGCGTTCATCCGCTCGCGCTGCACACGGAGCATCATCACCGCGTCGGACTTCGGCAGCACCGCGTCGAGGTCGTAGCTGACCTCGCACGGCCAGTTCTCGACACCGATGGGCACCAGCGTGGGCGGCGCCACGAGGGTGACATGTGCGCCCAGCGTGTGCAGGAGCAGGACGTTGGAGCGGGCGACCCGGCTGTGCAGGACGTCGCCGACGACGGTGATGCGGCGGCCCTCCAGGTCGCGGCCGAGGCCGGCGTCCGGCCCGACGAGGCGGCGGCGCATGGTGAAGGCGTCGAGCAGCGCCTGGGTGGGGTGCTCGTGGGTGCCGTCACCGGCGTTGACGACCGCGCCGTCGATCCAGCCCGAGGTGGCGAGCCGGTAGGGGGCCCCGGAGGCGCCGTGCCGGATGACGACGGCGTCCGCGCCCATCGCCTCCAGGGTCAGCGCGGTGTCCTTGAGGGACTCTCCCTTGGAGACGGACGAGCCCTTCGCGGAGAAGTTGATGACATCGGCGGAGAGGCGCTTGGCGGCGGCCTCGAAGGAGATGCGCGTGCGGGTCGAGTCCTCGAAGAAGAGGTTGACGACCGTACGGCCGCGCAGCGTCGGCAGCTTCTTGATCGGCCGGTCGGCGACCCGTGCCATCTCCTCCGCGGTGTCGAGGATGAGGACGGCGTCGTCGCGGGTGAGGTCGGCGGCCGAGATGAGGTGGCGCTTCATCTGGGAGTACTCCGGTGTGAGGAGGGCGCAGGCATGCGGGCGGGCAGGCGGGCGGACCGTACGCACCCGGGTCGGCAGGGGCGTACGCGGAAGTGCTACTGCTCGCCGGCCGGGGCGGTCTGCTGGACGCCGAGCAACACGGCGTCGCGGCCGTCCTCCTCGGAGAGCTGGACCCTGACCGTCTCCCGCAACGACGTGGGGAGGTTCTTGCCGACGTAGTCGGCTCGGATCGGAAGTTCACGGTGGCCGCGGTCGACGAGGACCGCGAGCTGGACGGCGCGCGGCCGGCCGATGTCGCCGAGCGCGTCCAGCGCGGCGCGGATGGTGCGGCCGGAGAAGAGCACGTCGTCGACGAGGACGACCAGGCGTCCGTCGACGCCGTCACCGGGGATCTCGGTGCGGCCCAGCGTGCGGGCGGGCCGGAGCCGCAGGTCATCGCGGTACATGGTGATGTCGAGGGAGCCCACCGGCATCTTCCGGCCGGTGATCTCTTCAAGCTTGGCGGCGATCCGGCCGGCCAGGAACACGCCGCGGGTCGGAATGCCGAGGAGCACCACGTCGTCGGCGCCCTTGGCGCGTTCGACGATCTCGTGGGCGATTCGGGTCAGCACCCGCGCGATGTCGGGGCCCTCGAGAACAGGGCGGGCCGCATCGGCTGCGACTGATTCGGAGCTTTGGATGGCGTCCATACGAAACGGACCTCCTTCTCCGCCTCACGGGACGGACCTTAAAGGACGTCGGATTTACGCCACCCACGGTACCAGGGGCTTGCGGCGGCCCTCCGGGCGCCCCCTCGAAAGGCGCGGTCGGCAGCATTCGGCTTGACGCAGCCAAGTAACGCTGCGTAACCTCACAGTGAGTTACCAGCCGCGCGGCGGAGCCGCATGTTGTCACAGCGTCCGGGAGCGTTATGTCCAGCGAATACGCCAAGCAGCTCGGGGCCAAGCTCCGCGCCATCCGCACCCAACAGGGCCTTTCCCTCCACGGTGTCGAGGAGAAGTCCCAGGGCCGTTGGAAGGCCGTCGTGGTCGGCTCCTACGAGCGCGGCGACCGTGCCGTGACCGTGCAGCGCCTCGCCGAGCTGGCGGACTTCTACGGCGTGCCCGTTCAGGAACTGCTGCCGGGCACCACACCGGGCGGGGCCGCCGAGCCGCCGCCGAAGCTCGTACTGGACCTGGAGCGCCTCGCCCACGTCCCGCAGGAGAAGGCGGGCCCGCTCCAGCGCTATGCCGCCACGATCCAGAGCCAGCGAGGCGACTACAACGGCAAGGTGCTGTCGATCCGCCAGGACGACCTGCGCACATTGGCCGTGATCTACGACCAGTCGCCCTCGGTTCTGACCGAGCAGCTGATCAGCTGGGGTGTTCTGGACGCCGATGCGCGCCGGGCCGTCGCTCACGACGACGTCTGACGAGACTGCAGAAACGTGCCGCCGGGTTGGGCGGAGCCCAAGGCTCCGCCCCACCCGGCGGTTTTTTGCCGAGTACGCGATGTGCCGAGTACGCGAAGGGCCCGCCGCGGATATCGTCGGATATCGTGGCGGGCCCTTCGCATTCAGCCGGACGCGCGCTAGGCGCGGCGCAGGCTCGGCTTGAGGTCCTTGAAGCGGCCCAGCAGTCCGTTCACGAACGCCGGGGAGTCGTCGGTCGAAAACTCCTTGGCCAGCTGCACGGCCTCGTCGATCACCACCGCGTCGGGGGTCTCGTCGACCCACACCAGCTCGTACGCACCGAGCCGGATGATGTTGCGGTCCACGACCGGCATCCGGTCGAGCGACCAGTCCACCGAGTAGGTGGCGATCAGGTCGTCGATCCGGTCCGCGTAGTCCGCGTATCCCTCGACGAGCTGCATCGTGTACTCGTTGACCGGCGGCTGCCGGTCGTCCGTCCGGGCATGCCGGATCCAGTCCGCGAGGACCGTCTGCACGGACTCACCGCGCTGGTCGGCCTCGAAGAGGATCTGGAAGGCGCGCTTGCGGGCCTTGTTCCGGGCAGCCACGGTTAGCTGTTCACCCGGCCGAGGTACTCACCGGAGCGGGTGTCGACCTTGATCTTCTCGCCGGTCGTGATGAAGAGCGGGACGCCGATCTCGTAGCCGGTCTCCAGCGTGGCCGGCTTGCTGCCGCCCGTCGAGCGGTCGCCCTGGACGCCCGGCTCGGTGTGCTGGATGACCAGCTCCACGGCGGCCGGGAGCTCGACGTAGAGCACCTCGCCCTCGTGGGTGGCGACGCTGGCGGTGAAGCCCTCGATCAGGAAGTTGGCGGCGCTGCCGACAGCCTTGCGGTCGACCATCAGCTGGTCGTACGTCTCCATGTCCATGAAGACGAAGTACTCGCCGTCCATGTACGAGAACTGCATGTCGCGACGGTCGACGGTGGCCGTTTCGACCTTCACGCCGGCGTTGAACGTCTTGTCGACGACCTTTCCGGAGAGCACGTTCTTGAGCTTGGTGCGCACGAAGGCAGGGCCCTTGCCGGGCTTGACGTGCTGGAACTCGACGACGGACCAGAGCTGGCCCCCGTCGAGCTTGAGCACCATGCCGTTCTTGAGGTCGTTCGTGGAAGCCACGGTTGCGGAATCTCCTGGACTGAAGCTGGCGGGACCACGGTGTGCGCACTAGAGAGCGAGCAGTTCCTTGGTCGTGATGGTGAGTAGCTCGGGTCCGCCGTCCGCCTCTGGGCGTACGACGAGCGTGTCATCGATCCGGACTCCGCCCCGGCCCGGGAGGTGAACCCCCGGTTCGACGGTGACCGGCACACAAGCGTCCAGTTTACCCATGGCAGAAGGTGCCAACTGCGGGTCCTCGTCGATTTCGAGTCCCACACCATGTCCGGTCGAGGGCGCCAGCCCCTCTCCGTGGCCCGCGGAGTCCAGAACCTGACGTGCCGCACGGTCCACGTCACGGTACGCGGCGCCCGGCGCCAGGGCCTCGCGGCCGGCCCGCTGAGCGGCGAAGACCACGTCGTACAGCTCGATCTGCCAGTCGGCGGGGGTGGTGCCGATGACGAACGTACGGCCGATCTCGCAGCGGTACCCGCGGTAGTTCGCACCGAGGCAG
Source organism: Streptomyces sp. NPDC051219 (assembly GCF_040682335.1). NCBI lineage: Bacteria > Bacillati > Actinomycetota > Actinomycetes > Kitasatosporales > Streptomycetaceae > Streptomyces > Streptomyces sp. NPDC051219. Next base: position 99,213 of record NZ_JBFBAS010000013.1, on the reverse strand, counting down.
ACCGAGAGGAAATCGCCTTCCTCCACCCGCCGGTCCGACGGGCGGTGGCCGCCGCGGCCCGAATTCGGCCCGGTCGCGACGGAGGTCGGGAAGGCCGGACCGTCCGCACCGTGGTCCACGAGCCGGCGCTCCAGCTCCAGGGCGAGATGGCGCTCGGTACGGCCCACCAGGATCGATTCCAGCAGCTCGCTGAGTGCCTGGTCGGTGATCTCGGCCGCGATGCGCAGGCAGGCGATCTCCTCCTCGTCCTTGATGATTCGCAGCTGCTCGACCGCCTGTCCGAGATCGGCCAGCCGCAGCCGGGGCGCCACCGAGCCGAGCGCGTGATAGCGCGCGACGGTCAGGTGGTGCTCCTCGACGGCGAGGGACTCGGCTCCGGTGCCCGCGGCCATGTCCGCCGCGGCGACCGCCGTGTCCCCGCCCGGTGCGGGCAGGACGGAAAGCCGTAGCTGCTCGTCGAGCCGGCCTTCGGACGGTTCTCCCGTCGGAGTTCCGGCGCAGAGCAGGACGTCCTCGGCCGGGCCGAGGAGCAGGACGGCCCCATGTGGCGAGGCGCCCGCGAGGTAGCGGACGTTCGCGGGGCGGGAGATCAGTGCGGCTGTACTGCCGGCGGCGGCGCAACGGTCGCGCAGCTGTCCGCGGCGGGCCGCGTACACCTCTGACATGAGACGAGCCTACGAGCCCCGGCCGGAACCGGCCCGGCCAGCGCGTCCGGACGGGCGGCGCGCCCGCCCGGGCTACCAGCTGGGCGGTGAGGCGATGGCACGGGCGAGCACGTCGTCCAGGACCCGGGCCGTGGTCTCCACGTCGTACTTCGAGTTGTCGATGATCGGCAGTCCGGAGCCGTACCAGCCGGCCATCCGCCCATGGATACGGGCGACTTCCTCGTCGCTCAGCCGCCGGTTTCCGCTGCGCTCGGCGTTGCGCTCGAGGACGATCTCCAGGCCCGGCAGCAGGACGACCGGCAGCAGCCCCGGACCGACGTGACGCTTCCAGCCGCCGAGCCCGACGACCGGGCGGTCGGGGAAGACGGCGTCGTCCAGGATGCAGGAGATCCCGTTGGCCAGAAAGTTCCGGGCGGCGAAGCCGCAGGTGCGGCGGGCCAGCCGGTACTGCGCCTCGGAGTGGTCGTTCCAGCCGGCCTGAGGGTCGGCGAAGCCGGAGCAGACCCATTCGCGGACGTCGTCGAGGCTGATGTGGGCCGTCGGGACCTGGCGGCTCCTGGCCCAGTGCTTGGCGACCGTGGTCTTGCCGGCTCCGGCGGGGCCGATGAGCAGCACCGCGAGGGTGGTCCGTCCGGTGTCGGCGTGGGTGGGCCCGGCCGGGGCGGCGGGTACGGGCACCGGGCCGCCCGGGGGAAGCGGAATGTGCCCGGTGGTGTCCCGGGGCGGCGGCGCGGCCGACGAGTGCGCGGCAGAACCGTTCCAGCCCGGTGCGGCCGGACCCGGGTGGGCCGGCGTCGGGCTGTTCGGCGCGGGCGACGGACCGGTGTGCTGCCCCGCCGGCGACGGACCGGGGTGGGCCGGTGGCGTACCGGGGTGGGGTGGCGGGCTCTGCGGTGCCGGCGGACCCGGGTGGTGCCCTGCCGGCGGCGGGCCGGGGTGGTGGGGCCCCTGGGACCATCCTGTGGCCGTGCCCTGCCCCGGTCCGTGGGGCGGCGGCAGCGGAGCCCCCACTGCGTGCTGCATCCGGTGCCACTCCGTCTCGTACAGGCAACTGGCGCTGCGGCGCAGGCCTTCCCCCAGGGACACTCCGCGCCTGCTACCGAACGGTACCTTCCCCGCCCGCCGTTCAGTGAACGGGCGGGGAAGCGCGATGGTGCCCGGTCAGCCGGACAGTTCGTCCGCGAGGGCGCGCAGCGCCAGCCGGTACGAGCCGATCCCGAAGCCGGCGACCGTGCCGCTCGCGACTGCCGCGACCACCGACGTGTGGCGGAACTCCTCGCGGGCGTACGGGTTGGAGATGTGCACCTCGATCAGGGGCGCGGTGCGCTGAGCCGCCGCGTCCCGCATTCCGTACGAGTAGTGCGTGAACGCCCCCGGGTTGAGAATGACCGGAATTGAACCGTCCGCCGCCTCGTGGAGCCAGCGGATCATCTGGCCCTCGTCGTTCGTCTCCCGCACCTGGACCTCGAAGCCGAGCTCCTTGCCGAGCGTCTGGCAGGCGTCGACAAGACCCGCGTAGGAGGTGGCGCCGTACACGTCGGGCTCCCGCGAACCGAGCCGCCCCAGATTGGGCCCGTTGAGGACGAGCACCTGTCGCGTCACTTGGACACCTCTCCGTAGGCGGCCAGCAGTACCGCGGGATCCGGGCCTTCGAGCACGGTCGGCTTGGCGAGACCGTCCAGGACGATGAAGCGCAAGAGGTCGCCCCGCGACTTCTTGTCGACCTTCATGTTCTCCAGCAGTTTGGGCCACTGGTCACCGCGGTACGTCAGCGGCAGCCCGACCGACTCCAGGACCGCGCGGTGGCGGTCGGCCGTCGCGTCGTCGAGCCGGCCTGCCAGCCGGCCGAGTTCGGCGGCGAAGACCATGCCGATCGAGACGGCCGCCCCGTGGCGCCAGTTGTAACGCTCGTTCTTCTCGATGGCGTGCGCCAGCGTGTGCCCGTAGTTGAGGATCTCGCGCAGCCCGGATTCCTTGAGGTCACTGGAGACGACCTCGGCCTTGACCCGGATGGAGCGCTCGATCAGCTCGGCGGTGTGCGGCCCGGCGGGCGTACGAGCCGCCTCCGGGTCCGCCTCGATCAGGTCGAGGATCGCCGGGTCGGCGATGAAGCCGGCCTTGATGATCTCGGCAAGCCCGCTGATGTAGTCGTTGACCGGCAGCGAGTCCAGCGCGGCCAGGTCACAGAGCACCCCGGCCGGCGGGTGGAAGGCGCCGACGAGGTTCTTGCCCTCCGCGGTATTGATGCCGGTCTTGCCGCCGACCGCCGCGTCCACCATGGCCAGCACCGTGGTCGGTACGGCGATCCATCGCACCCCGCGCAGCCAGGTCGCGGCGACGAAGCCCGCCACGTCCGTGGTGGCACCACCGCCCACACCGACGATCACGTCGGTACGGGTGAAGCCGGTCTGCCCGAGCGCCTTCCAGCAGTACGCCGCCACCTCGACGGTCTTGGCCTCCTCCGCGTTGGGCAACTGGATGGCGATGGCTTCGAAACCCTGCGACGCGAGATCCTCGCGGATCGCCTCGCCGGTCTCGGCGAGGGCCTCCGGGTGCAGCACGGCGACCCGCTTGGCCTTGGAGCCGATCAGCCCGGGCAGTTCGCCGAGCAGCCGGCGGCCGACGAGCACCTCGTACGGGTCGGCTCCCTCGGTACCGCCGATCCGGATGCGTGTGGGCGTGTTGTCGTCGGTCATGCGTCCTTCAGCTCCAGTGCGTCGAGGACCGCTTGTGCGACCTCTTCGGGGGTGCGCTCGTCGGTGGCGACGACGGCGCGTGCCACCTGGTTGTAGAGCGGGCGCCGCTGCTCCATCAACTGCCGCCACTGCTGGCGGGGGTTGACGGCGAGCAGCGGGCGGGCGGTGTTCAGGCCCACTCGTCGGACCGCCTCGTTGACCTCCACGTCGAGGAAGACGACCGGCAGTCCGGTCAGCAGCTCTCGGGTGGACGGATCGAGGATGGCCCCGCCGCCGAGGGCCAGCACACCGGTGTGCCGCTCGACCGCGGTCCGTACGGCCTCCCGCTCGCGGGCGCGGAAGTACTCCTCGCCCTCCTCGACGAAGATGTCCGAGATGGGCCGGCCCTCGGCCGCCACGATGTCGGCATCGGTGTCCCGGTAGGCGGCGCCGAGCCGTGCGGCCAGCAGCTCGCCCACCGTGGACTTGCCGACGCCCATCGGCCCGACGAGGACGACCAATGGCGAGTTCATCGGATCGCTCACCGGATTTCGAGGTTGTCGAGGAAGGACCGCACATTGCGACGGGTCTCGGGCACGGAGTCGCCGCCGAACTTCTCCGCCACCGCGTCGGCCAGCACGAGGGCGACCATCGCCTCGGCGACGATCCCGGCGGCGGGCACGGCGCACACGTCGGAGCGCTGGTGGTGGGCCTGGGCCGCCTCGCCGGTGGCGACGTCGACCGTGGCGAGCGCCCGCGGGACGGTCGCGATGGGCTTCATGGCGGCTCGTACGCGCAGCAGCTCACCGGTCGTGAGACCGCCCTCGGTGCCACCGGAGCGGCCGGAGGTGCGGCGGATGCCGTCATCGGTGGAGACGATCTCGTCGTGCGCCTTCGAGCCCGGTACCCGGGCCAGCTCGAAGCCGTCGCCGACCTCGACACCCTTGATGGCCTGGATGCCCATGAGGGCGGCCGCCAGCCGGGCGTCGAGGCGCCGGTCCCAGTGCACGTGGGAGCCGAGGCCGACCGGCACGCCGTACGCCAGGACCTCGACGACTCCGCCGAGCGTGTCGCCGTCCTTGTGGGCCTGGTCGATCTCCGCGATCATCGCCTTGCTCGCGTCCGCGTCGAGGCAGCGCACCGGGTCCGCGTCCAGCTTCTCGACGTCGGCCGGGACGGGGTAGACGCCGTACGGCGCCTTGGCCGCGGCCAGTTCCACCACGTGCGAGACGATCTCGATCCCGGCCGTCTCCTTGAGGTACGAACGGGCGACCGCGCCCAGCGCGACGCGGGCCGCCGTCTCCCGGGCGCTCGCGCGCTCCAGGATCGGCCGGGCCTCGTCGAAACCGTACTTCTGCATGCCGGCGAGGTCGGCGTGACCGGGGCGGGGGCGGGTCAGCGGCGCGTTGCGCGCGAGTCCGTCAAGAATCTCGGCATCGACCGGGTCGGCCGACATGACCTGTTCCCACTTGGGCCACTCGGTGTTGCCCACCATGATCGCGACCGGGGAACCGAGGCTCAGCCCGTGCCGCACGCCGCCGAGAAAGGTGACCTCGTCCTTCTCGAACTTCATCCGCGCGCCACGGCCGTAGCCGAGACGCCGCCGGGCAAGTGCGTCCGCCACCATCTCGGTGGTGATCGGTACGCCGGCGGGGAGACCCTCCAGCGTCGCGACGAGTGCGGGGCCGTGCGACTCTCCCGCGGTCAGCCAGCGCAACCTGCTCAACGGTGCTCCTCATGTTCGCGCCTGGAACTGCGACGGCGCGACCGGGTGCGCGGCCCCGGCCCGCCACCATTGATCCTCCCACGTCCGGGCCCATGTCCCGGCCGCCGGTCCAGCACTCGGACGCCCGTGGACGCACCCCTGGCCACCCGACGGCGCTCGACGGCGCCCCCGGGAGTCAGCCCGAGTCGCCGCCCCGGCGCTGCTGGGGGGCGTACGCACCGAGGAAGTCGGCGCCGCTTGGCTCCTCGCGCTGCGCCTGCCGCGCGGGCTGCGGTGCGTAGGGCCCCAGGTGGTCGGCGCCGCGCCCCTGGTCGTTCTGCGCGGCCGCCACGGGCCGCGCGGACCGCGCGGCGCGGCGCTCTGCGCGGTTGCGCCGGAGCTTGCGGGCCCAGCCCAGAAAGACGGCCAGAATGATCAGGCTGAGCAGCGGGATCTCCAGCCAGTCCGGCAGAAAACCGATGACGGCTTCGAGGACCTCTCTGACAACGCCGTCGAAGACGGCTGAGGCAATGGATGCCTGCGGCAAACCGGTTTCCATGAGTCTTTCTCCCCCCTGCGCGATGCCGGACCCGGAGATCCTAGCGGGCGCCGAGCGCCTGTTCGCCTGCTCTGCGCATCGCGGAGAGCGGCGCAGGAGTCCGGCCCGTCATCTGCTCGACCTGCAGCACAGCCTGGTGGACCAGCAGGTCGAGTCCGCCCACCACGCCCCCGCCCCGCTGCGACCACTGGGCGGCCAGCGCGGTGGGCCACGGGTCGTACAGCACGTCGAACAGTGTTCCGGGCGCGTCCGGCACCGACGCGGCCAGAGCATCGGTCGTCCCGGCCGGTGTTGTGGCGACGACCAGCGGGGCACGGAACGCCTCGGCGGCGTCCACCCAGTCGGCCGTGCGGACGCCGACCCCCAGCCGCTCGCCCCACTGCCGCATCTCGTCCGCGCGCGCCCGGCTGCGTACGTACGCGGTGACCTCGCCCGTACAGATTCGGGAGAGCGCGGCCAGCGCGGAGGAGGCCGTGGCGCCGGCACCCAGAACGGCGGCCGCCTCCACCTTCTCCACACCGCGCTCGCGCAGCGCGGCGATCATGCCGGGGATGTCGGTGTTGTCGCCGACCCGTCGGCCGTCCTCGGTGAGGACGACCGTGTTGACCGCCTCGACAGAGGCGGCGGTGTCGCTGATCCCGTCGAGCAGCGGGATGACCGCGCGCTTGAGCGGCATGGTCAGCGAAAGACCGGCCCAGCTCTCGTCCAGCCGCTCGAAGAAGCCGGGCAGGCCGGGCTCGTCGACTTCGAAACGGTCGTACGACCAGTCGGTGAGCCCGAGCGCCGCGTAGGCGGCGCGATGCAGCACGGGCGACAGCGAGTGGGCGATGGGCGAGCCCAGTACGGCGGCCCGGTGGCCTGACATGGATCTAGTCGCCATTCTTCTGCCGCTCGTTGAACTGATCAACGAGCTTCTCGTGCTCGGCCAGCGTCTTGGTGAACTTCGTGGTCTGCCCGTCGATGGACACGAAGAACATCCAGCCGCCCTTGTCCGGCGCCAGCGCGGCGGTCAGCGCCTCCTCGCCCGGGTTTCCGATAGGCCCGGGAGTCAGACCCTTGTAGAAGTACGTGTTGTACGGGTCGTCGTGGCTCCGGATCTCCTCGACAGAGATATTGATCTTGCTCTGGTTCTTCAGGTAGTTGAACGAGGAGTCGAACTCGAGCTTCTGGTTGGTGACCGTGTTCGTCGGCTCGAGCCGGTTGTAGACGACCGCGGACATCTTCTTGAAGTCGTCGTGGGTGATGCCCTCGGCCTGGACGAGGCTGGCGACCGTGAGGACCTCGAGGGGGGAGTCGAGACCCAGCGTCTTGGCCTTCGCCTCGAGGTTCAGGCTCCCGTACTTCTCGTTCGCCCGCGCGACCATCTGCTGGAGCACCTTCTCCGGCTTGGTCGACTTGCCGATGTCGTAGCGCGAGGGGAAGAGGAAACCTTCGAGCGGGTCCTTGATCTTCGGATTGTCGTCCGCCCACGAGGGCAGCCCGAGGTTCTTCACCTGGGACGTCGCCACACCCTTGGTGGTGCCGGCCTTGAGGCCCAGTTGCTTGTCGATCGCCGCGTAGACCTGGACGTTCCGCATGCCCTCGCGGACGATCAAACCGCTCCGGCTGGCGGGGTCGGTCATCAGTTCCACGGCTGCCCTGGCGGACATCTCCTTCTTGAGGGAGTAGACACCCGCCTGAATGAACTTGGCGTCCGGGTCGCTCGCCTGGGCTGCGACAAAGGCGTCGACGCTCTTGACGACACCCTTCCGCTTCAGGATGTTGCCGATTTCGTAGCCGCCCGCGCCCTTGGGGATCTCCACCTCGACCTGGCCGGTGCCTTCGCCCGCGAAGTCCTCGGCCGCGCCGAATCGGTCCTGCCAGAACTGGTAGCCGTAGTAGCTGACTCCCCCGAGGCCGCCCACGAGCACCAGCGAGACGATCAAGCACGCGCAGCCGTTGCGGCGCTTCTGTTTGGACTTGCCGCGGCGTTCGCCACCGCCCCGCCCGCGGCGCCTCTCACCCGGGTCGTCGTCGTACTCCCCGTCGTCGTCGCGGCCGTCGCCGCCCGCGAAGAAGGGATGCTCCGGCTCGTCGGGCCCGTCCGGCTGCCACTCGGGGGTCTGCTCCGGGGCGGCGGGCCGGCGGCCGGGGGGCTGCGGCGGGGGATACGCGTCCGGGGTGCCGTACCGGTCGGGCGCCTCGGGCGGGTAGCCGCCGGGCTGCTGGGCGTACGGGTCGGCCGCGCCTGCGCCATAGGGGACGGCGACCGGGTTCTGGCCGGTCTCCCAGGCACCGTTGTACTGCTGGTTCTGGTGCTGCTCGGGATACTGCTGGGCCGAGTACTGCTGCCCGGGATACGGACCCTGCTGACCGGTGTACTGACCCTGCGGATCTCCGTACTGCGGCTGCTGCGGCTGCTGCGGGTATTGCTGCTGCGGCGGGTACTGCTGCTGCGGCCGGTCGCCGTACGGACTCCGGCCGTCAGCGGCCTGGTGCCCTCTCCACCCCGGGTCCCCGTACAAGGGGTCCTCGGGATGCCACGGTTCGGAGCCTGCGCCCCGGCCATACTCAGTCATCGATCCCCTAGAGCCGCGAGACGGCGGCCGCTGGGCACCGCTGCCTCGGCTTCCGGTCCGCCTCATTCGTATGCGGCGGCTGTTCGAACACCGGCGCATCGCGCGGAACGTTACCGTATCGCGATCAGACAACCACTTCGACGCCCTCGCCGGGCGCTGTGCCTGACGCCCGTTCGGACTCCAGAGCGTTCTGAAGGATCACCACAGCGGCAGCCTGGTCGATGACAGACCGGCCCTTCTTGGACTTCACGCCCGAAGCGCGGAGCCCCTGACTGGCCGTCACTGTGGTCATCCTCTCGTCCACCAGTCGTACCGGAACGGGCGCGATGCCGCGGGCCAACTCGTGTGCGAAAACTCGCACCTTGGCCGCGGCCGGACCCTCGCCGCCGCTCAGGGAGCGGGGCAGGCCGACCACGACCTCGATCGGCTCGTACTCCTCGACAAGCTGCCGCAGCCGCCGGTGGGCGGCTGGGACGTCACGTCCCGGCACGGTCTCCACCGGCGTGGCGAGGACCCCGGAGGGGTCGCACGAGGCGACCCCGATCCGGGCGTCCCCGACGTCGATCGCGAGCCGGCGACCGATGCGCATCGTCATGGTCACGCCGTCTCGGCGACGAGTCGCTCGACGGCGGCCACGGCGTCGCCGATGGCCTGCGGGTTCTGTCCGCCGCCCTGGGCTACGTCCGGCTTGCCGCCACCGCCGCCGCCGAGAGTCTTGGCGGCCGTACGGACCAGGTCGCCGGCCTTGAGGCCGCGCTCGCGGGCGGCCTCGTTGGTGGCGATGACGGTCAGCGGACGGCCACTCGCGGTGGTGAACAGAGCCACGACCGCCGGGCGGTCGCCGGCCCCCGACAATTGACCGAGCCGGCCGCGGACGTCGAGGACGAGCCTGCGCAGATCGTCGGCTCCGGTGCCGTCGGGCACCTGGCCGGTGACGACGGCGACGCCGTGTACGTCCTTGGCACCCGCGGCGAGACCGGCGGCGGCCTGGAGGACCTTCTCCGCGCGGAACTTCTCGATTTCCTTCTCGGCGTCCTTGAGCTTGGCGAGCATCCCGGAGATCTTCTCCGGCAGCTCCTCGGGACGGCCCTTGACCAGCTCCTGGAGCTGGGCGACGACCGTGTGCTCCCGGGCGAGGAAGTTGTAGGCGTCCACGCCGACCAGGGCCTCGATACGCCGTACGCCCGAGCCGATGGAGGACTCGCCGAGCAGCTTCACCAGACCCAGCTGGGCGGTGTTGTCGACGTGCGTGCCGCCGCACAGCTCCTTGGAGAAGTCGCCGATGGTGACCACCCGCACGCGCTCGCCGTACTTCTCGCCGAACTCGGCGATGGCGCCCTGCTTCTTGGCCTCGTCGATGCTCATGACCTCGGCCTGAACATCCAGTTCACGGGAGAGGACTTCGTTGATCTTCTGCTCGACGTCGGTGAGGACCGTGCCCGGAACGGCGTTGGGCGAGCCGAAGTCGAAGCGGAAGCGGCCGGGCGAGTTCTCCGAACCCGCCTGGGCGGCCGTGGGGCCGAGAGCGTCCCGCAGCGCCTGGTGCGTGAGGTGGGTGGCGCTGTGGGCGCGGGCGATGGCTCGGCGGCGCCGGGTGTCGATGACGGCGTGGGCGGGAGCGCCGACCGTCACCTCCCCGACCTGGACCGAGCCCTTGTGCACGCTGACGCCGGGGACCGGCTGCTGAACGTCGCGGACCTCGATGACGGCGCCGGAGTCGAGCCGGATCCGGCCCTGGTCGGCGAGCTGGCCGCCGCCCTCGGCGTAGAAGGGGGTGCGGTCGAGGACGACCTCGACCTCGTCGCCCTCCGAGGCGGCCGGCGACGGCACACCGTCGACCAGCAGACCGACGACGGTCGCCTCGTTCTCGGTGTGGGTGTAGCCGGTGAATTCGGTGGCACCCGAGTCGTCGGCGACAGCGCGGTAGGCGGACAGGTCGGCGTGACCCGTCTTCTTGGCCCTGGCGTCGGCCTTGGCCTTGTCCCGCTGGTCCTTCATCAGACGGCGGAAACCGTCCTCGTCCACGGACAGGCCCTGCTCGGCGGCCATCTCGAGGGTGAGGTCGATCGGGAAGCCCCAGGTGTCGTGGAGCAGGAACGCCTTGTCGCCGGGCAGGACCTGGCCGCCCGCGGCCTTGGTGTCGGTGATGGCGGTGTCGAGGATGTTGGTGCCGGCCCGCAGGGTCTTGAGGAAGGCGGCCTCCTCGGCGAGCGCGACGGTCTCGATGCGCTTGTGCTCGGTGATCAGCTCCGGGTACTGCTCGCCCATGGACTTGATGACGGTGTCGACGAGCTCGGCGACCACCGGGCCCGTGGCGCCGAGCAGGCGCATGTTACGGATGGCGCGGCGCATGATGCGGCGCAGCACGTAGCCGCGGCCCTCGTTGCCTGGGGTGACGCCGTCGCCGATGAGCATCACGGAGGTGCGCATGTGGTCGGTGACGACGCGCAGCGAAACATCCGACTCGTGGTCGGCGCCGTAACGGACGCCGGTCAGTTCCGTGGCCTTGTCGATGACGACACGCGAAGTGTCGATCTCGTACATGTTCGGCACGTCCTGCAGGATCATCGCCAGGCGCTCGAGACCGAGGCCGGTGTCGATGTTCTTGGAGGGCAGGTCGCCGAGGATCGGGAAGTCCTCCTTGCCGTCTCCGGCCCCGCGCTCGTACTGCATGAAGACCAGGTTCCAGATCTCCACGTACCGCTCGTCGTTGACGGCCGGGCCGCCCTCGACGCCGAAGTCCGGGCCGCGGTCGTAGTTGATCTCGGAACAGGGTCCGCAGGGGCCGGGAACACCCATGGACCAGAAGTTGTCCTTCTTGCCCAGGCGCTGGATGCGCTCGGCCGGGACGCCGATGACCTCGCGCCAGATGGTTTCGGCCTCGTCGTCGTCCAGGTAGACCGTGATCCAGAGGCGCTCGGGATCGAGCCCGTAGCCACCGTCCGCCACGGAGCTGGTCAGCAGCTCCCAGGCGTACTTGATGGCGCCTTCCTTGAAGTAGTCGCCGAAGGAGAAGTTGCCGCACATCTGGAAGAACGTGCCGTGGCGGGTGGTCTTGCCGACCTCTTCGATGTCCGGCGTACGGACGCACTTCTGGACGCTGGTGACGCGCGGGGCGGGCGGCTTGGCCTCGCCGAGGAAGTACGGCTTGAAGGGGACCATGCCGGCGGGAACCAGCAGCAGCGTCGGGTCGTCCGCGATCAGCGACGCCGACGGCACGACCTTGTGCCCACGCTCCTCGAAGAAGCGCAGCCAGCGGCGGCGGATTTCAGCCGACTCCATCAGTGGTCCTCATTCCGGTTGTACGAGTGCTTCGTCGTCGAGTGCTTCGGGTGCTTCGGGTGGTCAATGGCGGCGACCCGGCGGGGCGCGGCGAGCTCATGGACGTCGGGGGCGTGCAGGCCCAGCGCGTCGTTGAGCTCGTCCTCACGCTGCGCCATCCCCGCCCTGACGTCGAGAGCGAAGTCCTTGAGCCGGTGGCCCGCCTCGATCGCCTTGTCCGCGGCCTGCGCGGCGAGGCTCTCCGGGGTCAGCTGCCTGAGCTTCCGGTTGACCTTGGTGGTGGCCCACACACCGGCAGCAGCGCCTGCGGTGAACCAGAACGTACGGCGGAACATGGCTGCGTCAGTCCTTCGGTCCGCGGGAGCCTCGGCCGGTCTTCTTCGCCCGCCGGGCCGACGGCAGGGTGCGGCCGACGATCACCGTACGGGACGGCTGCGGCGGCACCTCTTTACGGCCCAGCGCCCTGCGCACGCCGTATCCGAAGGCGGCGACCTTGACCAGCGGGCCGCCGAAGGTGGAGGCCACCGTGGTGGAGAGCGCCGAGGCGTTCGACGTGACTTCCTGGACGTCCGTGGCGATGGCGTCGACCCGGTCGAGTTGGGTCTGCGCGGAGCGGACGGTCGCGGAAGCGTCGGCCAGCAGCGGGACGGCCTGTTCGGTCACGTCCGCCACCAGCTTGGTGGTCGCCTTGAGCGTCTGGGCCAGCCTCACCAGCACTACGGCGAGGAACGAGACCAGGATCGCCCAGAAGACGGCCACGAGGATCCCGGCCACCTCTCCACCGGACACGTTGCACCGCTCCCTGCACGTCGAAGTCGTCCCCCGACCCTATCGCGCCGCGGGTCCGGGGCCGTACCGCATTAGCGCGGCCGGCGACGGCGGTTGTCCGGTTGGATTGTACGCAGTGCGTACGGACCAGTACCCTCCGTGTCCCATGCGAAGAACCAACCTCCCCGCGGAACTGAGCGGGTTCGTGGGCCGCGAGGCCGAACTCGCGCTGCTGGAGCTCCGGCTGGAGGAGTTCCGGCTGGTCACCGTGACCGGTGTGGGCGGCGTGGGCAAGTCGCGATTCGCCAGCCGGGCCGCCCGTGACCTGCGGGATCACTTTTGCGACGGGGTATGGCTGGCCGAGCTGTCGCCCGTCCGTGACGCGGCGCTGCTCGACCACGCGCTGGTCGAGGCACTCGGACTGACCGACCACACCACCCGGGCGCCCAGATCCGTACTGGTCGACCATCTGGCCGGACGCGAACTCCTCCTGGTGCTCGACGGTTTCGAACACCTGGTGGAAGAGTGTGCCGGGCTGGTGCGGGAGCTGCTGCGGCAGGCCCCCCGGCTGACGGTGCTGGCCGCCGGCCGGCGGCCGCTCCGCGTGGGCGGCGAACAGGTTCTCCCGCTCGCGCCGATGCCCGCGGACGACGCGGCGCGGCTGCTCGCCGTCCGGACCGCGGCCGGGAGGCCGGGTTTCGAGGTGACGTCCGCGAACTGGGCGACGGTGCGGGAACTGTGCGAGCGGCTGGACGGAATCCCGCTCGCCCTCGAGCTGGCCGCGGGGCGGCTGCGGACTCTCTCGGTCGAACAGGTGCTGGAACGGCTGGACGACCGGTTCCAGCTGCTCACCGGCGGAAACCGGGGCGCGCTGCCGCGGCACCAGGCGCTGCGTACGACGATCGGGTGGAGCCATGAGCTCTGTACACCGCAGGAGCGGCTCCTGTGGGCGCGGCTCTCGGTGTTCGCCGGGCAGTTCGACCTGGATGCCGCCGAGTACGTCTGCGCAGGTCCCGACCTGCCGGCCGAAGGCGTGCTCGACGTGCTGGGCGAGTTGCTCGCGCAGTCCCTGCTCGTACGGGACGACTCGCCCGGGGCGGCCCGCTACCGGATGCTCGACACGGTCAGGGCTTACGGAGCGGGCTGGCTGGAGGCGCTGGGCGACACCGGGCGGATGCGGCGCAGGCACCGGGACTGGTACATGGGGCTGGCCACCTGGTGCGAGCTGGACTGGTTCAGTCCGCGCCAGGCCGAAGTGGCGGCCCGTGTCGACAGCGAACTGCCGAACCTCCGTCTCGCCCTGGAGTGCTGTCTGGCGAATCCGGAGGAGGCGCATCTGGGCCAGTACCTGGCCGGCACTCTCTGGTTCTACTGGGCGGGCTGCGGTCGCCTCTCCGAGGGCCGGCACTGGCTGGACCGGAGCCTGGAGCTGGAGTCGGACCACGACGCCTCCCGCCTGAAGGCGCTGTGGGTGCTCGGCTATGTGGCCGCTCTGCAGGGCGACAGCGTGGCGGCGACGGCCGCGCTGTACGAGTGCCGGGAGGAGGCCGACCGTACGGACAATCCGGTGGCCGCCGCCTACGCCGTCCACCGCATGGGCTGTCTCGCGCTGGTCTCCGACGACATGGTGCGGGCCGGGGAGCTGCTGCGCGAGGCTGTCGACCAGTACCGAGAGGTGGGCGAACTCAACAGCAATGTGCTGATGGCCCAGGTCGAGCTGGCGATGTCACTGGTGTTCCGGGGCGACCTCGACGCGGGCCTGGAGCTGTGCGAGGAGGTCCGGGAGATCTGCGAGGAACGGGGTGAGCTCTGGACCCGCGCCTACGCCCTCTACGTGCTGGGGTACGCGGCGTGGACGCGGGGCGATCACGCCGAGGCCCGCGCGTTGCTCTCGCAGTGCATTTCGATCAACCACACGTTCCACGACCTGCTCGGCCTGGTTCTGGCTCTCGAGCTGCTGGCCCTGGTGGCAGCCGGCGAGGGCGACCCGTCGGAGGCCGCGGTACTGCAGGGGGCCGCCGAGCCGGTCTGGGACTCGGTGGGGCTGCCGCTGTTCGGCTCGGGCTACTTCAGCACGCCCCGCGCCAGGTGCGCACAGCAGGCCGGGCGACTGCTGGGGGCCGAGCGGTACGCAGAGTGCCTGCGGCGGGGGCGTGCGATGGGTCTGGAGGCGGTGGTGGACCGGGCGCTGCGGGTCCCGTCGGCCGCACAGGTTGCGGCGGTGCGCGGCGCCCGCTCCGGCGCGCAGCCGGAAACGCGGAAGCCCGCCGGTTCCCCCTCCGCACAGGGCGGCGGGGAAACGGCGGGCTGACCAGCCTGAGTGGCTACGTCCGGATCAGCGGGCGTAGTACTCGACGACGAGCTGCTCGTCGCAGATGACCGGGATTTCCTTGCGGTTCGGGTCGCGGTCCAGGCGGAAGGCCAGGGCCTTCAGGTTCACCTGGAGGTAGCGCGGGGTCTCGCCCTCGCCGGCGTAGCCACCTTCACGGGCAACCTGGAAGGGGTGCTTGTCGCGGCTGCGCTCGCGGACCGTCACGACGTCGTCGGGACGGACACGGAAGGACGGCTTGTCGACCTTGCCGCCGTTGACCTGGATGTGGCCGTGGACGACCATCTGGCGGGCCTGGTAGATGGTGCGGGCGATGCCCGAACGCAGGACCAGGGCGTCGAGACGGCGCTCGAGCTCGACGACCAGCGCCTCGCCCGTCTTGCCCTCGGCCTTCTTGGCGCGGTCGTAGGCGCGCGCCATCTGGCGCTCGCTGATGTCGTACTGCGCGCGCAGACGCTGCTTCTCGAGCAGACGGACCTTGTAGTCCGAGTTCTGCTTGCGGCCACGGCCGTGCTCGCCCGGCGGGTAGGGGCGGGCTTCGAAGTACTTGACAGCCTTCGGCGTCAGCGCGATACCGAGCGCGCGAGACTTCTTGACCTTGGGACGCGACTGGTTAGGCACGTTCTCCAGACCTCCGTTGTAGGTTAGGTTAGGCTCACCTTACTCAAGGAGATCGCATGTCTCGCCCTGGGAACACCAAGCGCATCACGGACAGCACAAAGAACACCGACGCTTCTGAGAGCGTCGAGGCGACGGAGGTCCGATCAGCTCATGGTCAGCCGCGTCCCAGCGGGCTTGAGATTACTCGGATGCCGTCAGCAGCCGAGCGCACACGAACTCTCGTACAGAGTACATGCTCAGCCGTACTGCTCATTACCGGCCTGGAAGGCGCACGCCCCGACCAGCTGATGCCGGCCGGGCGGAGCGTGGGTCCCGACGGCGAGGTGTACCTCGACTTTCCGGCCGACTCACCCGCGGTACGCGCCGCCACACACGCGCAGGACGACGAACTGGCCGCCGTGCTGGAGATCACCGATGTCGCGCCGGTTTCCGTCCCCAACCGCATCCGGGGCCGCGCCTGGATCTCCGGCTGGCTCACCCGCGCTCCCGGCCTGGCCGAGCCCGGCCGGATGATGCTGCGGCTCGAGGTGGGCGAGGCGTCGGTGGACGACCTGTGGGGCGCGTCGGCCGTCGAGGCGGAGGACTTCGCGCACGCCGCCGCCGACCCCCTCGTCGCGCACGAGGCGGAGCTGCTCCAGCACCTCCACGCGGCGCACGGCGACCAGGTCCAGGAGCTGTGCGGGCTGCTGGGCGAGCGGGAGCACGGCTCCCACCGGTCCGCGGAGCGCGCGGTGCCGCTGGCACTGGACCGGTTCGGGCTGCGGGTGCGGTTCGACGGTGAGCTGTGCTTCGACGCTCGGTTCGACTTCCCCGAACCGGTGCGCGACATCACCGGCCTGCGCCGGGCCATGCACACCCTTTTCCAGGCGGCCTCGCACTGACTCACTGAGCCGCGTCGGACGAGCCCTCCCCACCGCGCAGCCGCTCACGGACCTTTTCCACCACGTCCGCGTACCGCGCTTCCGCGCCGTACCGCGTGGGCTCGTAGTACCGCTTGCCGTGCACCGCGTCCGGCGCGTACTGCTGGGCCGCGATCCCGCCCGGCAGATCATGCGGGTAGAGATATCCCTGGGCGTGGCCGAGCTTGGCCGCGCCCTTGTAGTGGCCGTCGCGCAGATGCGGCGGCACCGGTCCCGCCAGCCCGGCGCGCACATCGGCGAGCGCGGCACCGATGGCCGTGGTCGCCGTGTTCGACTTGGGCGCCAGGGCGAGTGCGATGGTGGCGTGGCTGAGGGTCAGAGCCGCCTCGGGAAAGCCGATCAGCGCGACCGCCTGGGCGGCCGCCACCGCGGTCGGCAGCGCGGTCGGATCGGCCAGGCCGATGTCCTCGCTGGCCGAGATCATGAGCCGCCGTGCGATGAAACGGGGGTCCTCCCCCGCTTCGATCATGCGGGCCAGGTAGTGCAGCGCCGCGTCCACGTCCGAGCCGCGGATCGACTTGATCAGCGCGCTCGCCACGTCGTAGTGCTGGTCGCCGTCACGGTCGTACTTCACCGCGGCCCGGTCGACAGCCTCCTCCACGCTCCGCAGGGTGACCTCCTGCTCGCCCTTGGCGAGAGCGGACCCCGCACCCGCTTCCAGGGCCGTGAGCGCCCGGCGGGCGTCGCCGCCCGCGATCCGGAGGAGATGTGTCTCGGCGTCCGCGGACAGCGTGACGGCTCCGCCGAGGCCGCGCGGCTCCGTGAGCGCCCGGTGCAGCAGGGCGCGCAAATCCTCGTCGGTGAGCGGTTCGAGCGTGAGCAGCAATGAGCGGGAGAGCAGCGGGGAGATGATCGAGAAGTACGGGTTCTCGGTGGTCGCGGCGATCAGCGTCACCCAGCGGTTCTCGACGGCCGGCAGCAGCGAGTCCTGCTGAGCCTTGCTGAACCGGTGGATCTCGTCCAGGAAGAGGACGGTCTCCTTGCCGAAGCCGCCCGCCGCGCGACGGGCCCCTTCGATGACGGCCCGCACTTCCTTGACGCCGGCGGTGATCGCGGAGAGTTCGACGAAGCGCTTCTGCGTGGCCTGGCTGACGACGTACGCCAGCGTCGTCTTGCCGGTGCCGGGCGGCCCCCAGAGGAGCACCGAGGAGGGACCCGCCGGCCCGCCGCCGCCCTCGCCCACCAGCCGGCGCAGCGGCGCACCGGGCTTCAGGAGGTGCTGCTGGCCCACCACCTCGTCAAGGGTGCGCGGGCGCATCCGTACAGCGAGCGGAGTGCTGGACGGATCCTTCTCCTGGCGGTCTTCTGCGGCGGCGGTGAAGAGATCGGGTTCCACGCGTGAAGCCTATGCCAGCCCAATGACAGTGCTGCCGGGCGTCGTGGGAGCGGGTTCCGGGGCGCGGCTCAGCCGGTCCAGAAGTCCCACCAGCGGGTCAGGATCAGCATCCCGATGACACCGACCCACACCACCGGAACCACCCAGTGGAACTCCAGGAGTCCGTTGCGCAGGCCGGCGGGAACGGGAATGAAGCGGTGCCTGATGTTGTGGAGGGTGACGTACCAGAACATCACGATGGTGGCGACCCAGGCCAGGCAGCACCACAGGCAGAGCGAGTTGATGGTGTAGAGCGACTGGTACTGGAGCCAGGTGCAGAAACCGACGCCGAACAGCGTGCCCGCGTTCAGCCCGAGCCAGTACCAGCGCCGGTAGCGCGCCCCCGCCAGCAGGCCCACGCCGATGGCGATCACCATGGCGTAGGCGACCAGGCCGATCATCGGATTGGGGAAGCCGAAGGCCGAGGCCTGCTCGCTCTTCATGATGTTGCCGCAGGAGACGATCGGGTTCAGGCTGCAGCCGGGGACGAAGTCGGGGTCCTCGAGCAGTTTGAACTTGTCGAGCGTGATGATCCAGGAGGCCAGCAGGCCCGCCGCACCGGTGATCACCAGAAGCCAGGCCGGCCCCCGCCCGGCGCCGACCGAACGCCCGGTCCCCTCGTCAGCCGCAGTCGTCGTCATATCGCCGTTCCGTCGCTCCCGTAGGCCTTGCAGGGCACGCCCATTCTGCCGCACCCCGGCGGCCATCATGCATGCTCCGGCGTTCGCCGGACATAAGCAGGGCCCGGAGCGTCGGGCGACGGTCCGGGCCCCCCATCAGGCCTGGTGTGTGGCCGCCCTTCGGGTCAGCCGCGGGCGAACCTCTCCCGGAGGTCTGTGACAACCGCGTCCAGCGCGACCGGCGCCTGCTCGCCGCTCTCCATGTCCTTGACCTGGACCACGCCTTCGGCGAGGTCACGCTCGCCCGCGACGATCGTGAAGCGCGCGCCCGAACGGTTGGCGCTCTTCATCGCGCCCTTCAGACCCTTGCCGCCGTACGCGAAGTCGGCCGCGACTCCCGCCCTGCGCAGCTCGGTGACCACGCCGAAGAGGAGCCGGCGGGCCTCCTCACCGAGCGGCACCGCGAACACGCTGGTGGCGGAGGGGAGTTCGAGCGTGATGCCCTCGGCCTCCAGCGCCAGCACCGTACGGTCCACGCCTAGCGCCCAGCCCACGGACGGGAGCGCAGGGCCGCCGATCATCTCCGAGAGACCGTCGTAGCGGCCCCCGCCGCCCACCGCGGACTGCGAGCCGAGCCCGTCGTGGACGAACTCGAACGTTGTACGGGTGTAGTAGTCGAGGCCGCGCACGAGCTTCTCGTCGTCCTCGTAGGCGACTCCCGCCGCGCCCAGCAGCTCGCGGACCTCCTCGTGGTACGCCTTGCACGCGTCACACAGGTAGTCACGCAGCATCGGCGCACCGGCCAGCTGCTTCTGCACCTCGGCGCGCTTGTCGTCGAGGATCCGCAGCGGGTTGATGTCGATACGCCTCCGGGTGTCCTCGTCCAGCTCCAGTCCGCGCAGGAAGTCCTGCAGGGCGGCCCGGTAGACGGGACGGCACTCCTTGTCGCCCAGCGAGTTCAGCAGGATGCGGAAGGTACGCAGCCCGAGCGACCGGTACGCCTGGTCCGCCAGGATGATCAGCTCGGCGTCGAGAGCCGGGTCCTCGGCACCGATCGCCTCGGCACCGACCTGCGAGAAGTGCCTGTACCGGCCCTTCTGCGGCTTCTCGTAGCGGTAGTACGAGCCCGAGTACCAGAGTTTGACCGGCAGGTTGCCGAGCTTGTGCAGGTTGGCCTCGAGTGCCGCGCGCAGCACCGAGGCGGTGCCTTCCGGGCGCAGCGCCAGCTTGTCGCCGCCCTTGGTCTCGAAGGCGTACATCTCCTTGGAGACGATGTCCGTCGACTCACCCACACCCCGCGAGAAGAGCTCGACGTTCTCGAAGCCGGGCGTCTCGATGTAGCCGTAGCCGGAGTTCCTCAGGGGTGCGGCGATCGCCTCTCGCACCGCGAGGTACTTCGCGGAGTCGGGCGGCAGCAGGTCGTACGTGCCCTTGGGGGCCTGAAAAGTGCTCACGGGAAGTCTCTCGTCACATTCCTCGTCGGGGAGCGGCGGTGAAGCCGTCTCCGAAGCCGGCGGCCACCTCGCGCAGATACGGGTTGGTGGCGCGCTCGCGGCCGATGGTGGTCTGGGGGCCGTGGCCGGACAGCACCACGGTCGAGTCGTCGAGCGGCAGGCACACGCGTGCCAGCGACTCGAGCATCTCGGCCTGGTCGCCGCCCGGCAGGTCCGTGCGTCCGACGGAGCCGGCGAAGAGCAGATCGCCCGAGAAGAAGACCTGCGGAATGTCAGCGCCGCCGGGGGCTTCGGGCATCGTGAACGTCACCGACCCCTTGGTATGGCCGGGAGCGTGCGCGACGGTGAACTCCATGGACGCGAGCTTCAGCCGCGCCCCGTCGGTCAGCTCCTGCACGTCGTCCGGCTCCCCCACGGTCAGCTCACCCATGAGCGGCATCCCGATGGAGCGGCCGAGGGCCTTCTCCGGATCGCTCATCATGTACCGGTCGGCGGGGTGGATCCACGCCGGTACGTCATGTGCTCCGCACACCGGCACCACCGAGGCGACATGGTCGATGTGGCCATGGGTGAGGACGACGGCGACGGGCTTGAGCCGATGCTTCCTGAGTGCTTCCTCGACTCCCTGGGCGGCCTGGTGGCCCGGGTCGATGATCACGCACTCCTCGCCTGCGGCGGGGGCGACCAGGTAACAGTTGGTCCCCCAGGCCCCGGCGGGGAACCCGGCAATGAGCACGATCGTCCTTAGGTGTTGTCCGGCATGGGTGGTACGGCTGGGATTGCAGCAGATCAGAGCCTACCGGCGCTGCTCATCACACAGCGAACCCATATACGGTACGGGCTAACCCGGCCGGACAGCAGTACCCGATACGCACAAGGAGACGACCCGGTGGTCACCAGCGATCAGCGGCGGCGACAGCTCGCCAGGGAAAAGTTCGAGCGTCAGCAGCAGCGCAGGGCCGAGGCCCGCCGCAAGGCACGGCGGCGCAACACGGTGATCGCGTCGGCACTGGCGGTGGTACTGGCCGCCGGCGCCACGGCCGCCGCGACCGGGGCCTTCGAGAAGGACAAGAAGGCCGGGGGTTCCGACGCCGCGGCCCCCTCCCCCTCGGCCAGTGAATCGAAGTCGGCGGAGCCGGCGATGACGATCGACAAGAAGGCGAAGTACACCTTCGCGATCAAGACGAACCAGGGTGACATCAAGCTCGCCATGGACGCCGCGAAGACTCCGCACACCGTGAACTCGTTCAAGTCGCTCGCGGACAAGGGCTACTTCGACGGTACGAAGTGTCACCGTCTGACCACGAGCGGCATCTTCGTCCTGCAGTGCGGCGACCCGAAGGGCGACGGCAGCGGCGGTCCCGGCTACACCATCCCGGACGAAAACCTGTCCGGCCTGGGCAAGGCGGGCGCGGACGGCTCGGTGACCTACCCCGCCGGCACCGTCGCCATGGCCAACACCGGGCAGCCCGGCTCCGGCGGCAGCCAGTTCTTCCTGGTGTACAAGGACAGCAAACTGCCTCCGACGTACACACCGTTCGGCACGATCGACGCGCCGGGTCTGCGGACCGTCAACGCGGTGGCCGAGGCCGGCGTCGGGGGCGGGGCACAGGACGGCGCACCGAAGAAGGCCGTCACCATCGAGAAGGCGACCGTGACCAAGTCCTGAGGTTGCGATTTCGGTAGCGCTGGATGCGGACAGCCGACCCGACGTTCGCCTATGTTGGCGTTGTGCAGGGCGGGCGCTGCCCGCCCCAGGAAACTGTGGACGATGCCCGGGGGGCGGCAAGCCCCCTCGCAGGCATCATGTGGAGGAGGCGCTGTGAGCAGCGACCCGTGGGGCCGCGTCGACGAGACGGGCACCGTGTACGTGCGAACTGCCGATGGCGAGAAGGTCGTCGGCTCGTGGCAGGCCGGATCTCCCGAGGAGGCTCTGGCCTACTTCGAGCGCAAGTACGAAGGCCTGGTTGTCGAGATCGGCCTCCTCGAGCGACGGGTACGGACCACCGACCTGTCGGCCAAGGACGCGACGACCGCCATCGAGCATCTGCGCCAGCAGGTCGACGAGCACCACGCCGTCGGCGATCTCGACGCGCTGCGTCAGCGTCTCGACAAGCTCGTCGCGACCGTGGACTCGCGCCGCGAGGAGCGCAAGGCGCAGAAGGCGAAGCAGACCGACGAGGCGAAGCACGCCAAGGAGGCACTGGTCGCCGAGGCGGAGGAGCTGGCCCAGAGCGAGCAGTGGCGGGCCGCGGGTGAGCGGCTGCGCGCGCTGGTGGACACCTGGAAGGGCCTTCCGCGGCTCGACCGGAAGTCGGACGACGAGCTGTGGCACCGCTTCTCGCACGCCCGCTCGGCCTTCTCCAAGCGCCGCAAGGCCCACTTCGCCTCGCTCGACGCGCAGCGCGAGGAGGCCCGGAAGGCCAAGGAGAAGCTGGTCGCGGAGGCCGTCGCGCTGTCCGGGTCCACCGACTGGGGTCCCACGGCGGCCCGCTACCGCGACCTGATGACGGAGTGGAAGGCGGCGGGCCGGGCCCAGCGCGAGGCGGAGGACGAGCTGTGGAACCGCTTCCGCGGAGCCCAGGACGTCTTCTTCGCCGCACGCAGCGAGGTATTCGCGGAGCGCGACGCCGAGCAGTCCGAGAACCTCAAGCTCAAGGAAGAGCTCGTGGTCGAGGCCGAGAAGCTCCTTCCGGTGTCGGACCTGAAGGCGGCCCGCGCCGCTTTCCGTTCCATCAACGAGCGCTGGGAGGCCATCGGCCACGTACCGCGTGATGCCCGGCCGAAGATCGAGGGCCGGATGCACGCCGTGGAGCGGGCCATCCAGGAGTCCGAGGAAGCCGAGTGGCGGCGGACGAATCCGGAGGCGCGGGCGCGTGCCGCCGGCCTCACGGGTCAGCTCCAGGCTGCTGTGGACAAGCTGCGCACGCAGGTCGACGCGGCGCGCGCGGCGGGCAACAACGCCAAGGCGGACAAGCTGGCCAAGGAACTCGAGGGCCGGCAGGCGCTGCTGGACCAGGCGCTCAAGGGCCTGGAGGAGTTCGGCGGCTGATGTGCCGAGCAGGACCGCGGCCCCGGTACGGAGATCAGTACCGGGGCCGCGGTCTGTGCCCCGGGCCTGTCACAGACCCGGGGCCGCGGGCTCAGGGCCTGCGGGCCGAGGTGACGCGGTAGACGTCGTACACGCCCTCCACGCCCCGGACCGCCTTCAGTACATGGCCGAGGTGCTTGGGGTCGCCCATCTCGAAGGTGAACCGTGAGGTGGCCACCCGGTCCCGCGAAGTCTGCACCGCCGCGGAGAGGATGTTGACGTGCTGGTCGGACAGCACACGCGTGACGTCCGAGAGCAGCCGTGACCGGTCCAGCGCCTCGACCTGTATGGCGACCAGGAACACCGAGGACTGGGTCGGCGCCCACTCCACCTCGAGGATTCGCTCCGGCTGCTGCGACAGCGAGTCGACGTTGACGCAGTCGGCGCGGTGGACGGAGACGCCGCTGCCGCGGGTGACGAAGCCGATGATCGGGTCGCCGGGCACAGGCGTACAGCAGCGGGCCAGCTTGACCCACACGTCGTCGACGCCCTTGACGACCACACCGGGGTCCGCGTTGGCGCGCCGCTTGCTGCGGCCGCGCACCGGGACCGCGGTCTCGGCGATGTCCTCGTTGGCCGCGTCCTCGCCGCCGAGGGCCTGTACCAGCTTCTGCACGACGCCCTGCGCCGCGACATGGCCCTCGCCGATCGCCGCGTAGAGGGAGGAGATGTCGGGGTAGCGCATCTCATGCGCGAGCGTGACCAGCGAGTCGCCGGTGAGGATCCGCTGGATCGGCAGGTTCTGCTTGCGCATGGCGCGCGCGATGGCGTCCTTGCCCTGCTCGATCGCCTCGTCGCGGCGTTCCTTGGAGAACCACGCGCGGATCTTGTTGCGGGCGCGCGGTGACTTGACGAAGCCCAGCCAGTCGCGGGAGGGGCCCGCGCCGACGGCCTTGGAGGTGAAGACCTCCACCAAGTCGCCGTTGTCCAGGGTCGATTCGAGGGGAACGAGCCGCCCGTTGACCCGTGCTCCTATGGTGCGGTGGCCGACCTCGGTGTGGACGGCGTACGCGAAGTCGACCGGGGTGGCGCCCGCGGGCAGCGCTATCACGTCGCCCTTGGGGGTGAAGACGAAGACCTCGTTGCGGGAGAGGTCGAAGCGCAGGGACTCCAGGAACTCGCCCGGGTCCTCGGTCTCCTTCTGCCAGTCCAGCAATTGCCGCAGCCATGCCATGTCGTTGACGGTGTCCTGGCCCGCGGTGCCCTTGCCGGCTCTCGGCACGTCGGTACGCACCTTGGAGGCGCCGGCGACGGTCTCCTGCTTGTACTTCCAGTGCGCGGCGATGCCGTACTCGGCCCGGCGGTGCATGTCGAACGTACGGATCTGCAGTTCGACCGGCTTGCCGCTGGGCCCGATGACCGTCGTGTGGAGCGACTGGTACATGTTGAACTTGGGCATCGCGATGTAGTCCTTGAACCGCCCCGGCACCGGGTTCCACCGGGCGTGGACGGTGCCGAGCGCCGCGTAGCAGTCGCGGACGGTGTCGACGAGGACGCGGATGCCCACCAAGTCGTAAATCTCGGCGAAGTCGCGACCTCGCACGATCATCTTCTGGTAGACGCTGTAGTAGTGCTTCGGTCGGCCGGTGACGGTGGCCTTGATCCGGGCGGCGCGCAGGTCGGACTGGACCTCGTCGGTGACGACGGCCAGGTACTCGTCGCGCTTGGGGGCCCGCTCCGCGACGAGCCGAACGATCTCGTCGTACATCTTGGGATAGAGGATCGCGAAGGCGAGGTCCTCCAGCTCCCACTTGATGGTGTTCATGCCCAGCCGGTGGGCCAGGGGCGCGTAGATCTCGAGGGTCTCGCGGGCCTTCTTCTCCTGCTTCTCCCGCTTGAGGTAGCGCATGGTGCGCATGTTGTGCAGGCGGTCGGCGAGCTTGATGACCAGGACGCGCGGGTCCTTGGCCATGGCGACGACCATCTTGCGTACGGTCTCCGCCTGCGCGGCCTCACCGAACTTGACCTTGTCGAGCTTGGTGACTCCGTCGACCAGGAGGGCTACGGAGTCGCCGAAGTCTCGGCGCAGCGTGTCGAGCCCGTACTCGGTGTCCTCGACGGTGTCGTGCAGCAGGCCCGCCATCAGGGTCGCCGGGTCCATGCCCAGCTCCGCCAGGATGGTGGTGACGGCCAGCGGGTGGGTGATGTACGGGTCGCCGCTCTTGCGCTTCTGGCCGCGGTGCCAGCGCTCGGCGACCTGGTACGCGCGCTCGATCTGACGCAGCGTGGAACTCTCGATCTTGGGGTCGTTGCTGCGCACTATGCGCAGCAGCGGCTCGAGAACGGGGTTGTACGGGCTCGAGCGCTGGACGCCGAGACGGGCGAGCCGGGCGCGTACGCGGTTGGACGAGCCGCCGGAGCGGGACGTCGGGCCGGGCGCGGGCTTCGCGGGCACGGGCTTCGCCGCGGAGACAGGGACCGGGGTCTGGGAGCTCGCGCCGTTGGACCGCGTGGAAGGCGGCTCCGTGGGCTTCTCGACGGGCCGCTTCGCGCTCTCGTCGGGCATGGCGGCTGCCGCCGCGGCCTTGTCGGCCGGCTGGTCGGGCTGCGCGGCGGCGGCCAGTGGCTGGACCTCGTCTGGCAAGAGCGCTCCTCGTGCGGATCCGGGTCCCGCGGTCAGGTCCGGATAGCCAATGGTATCGATCCCTGGCCCGAAGCTCGTCCCGGGCCCGTGAGAGAGGTCACGACGAACGGCGGCCGCCCGGGTTCCTCCGGGCGGCCGCCGTCGATGATGTGCCGTATGAGCGTATGGACTCAGACCGTGATCAGGGCCTCCAGGGGAGCTCCGCGCAGGGCGGGCTCCAGCCGTGCACGGCCCGCGAGGAAGCTCAGCTCCATCAGCACCACCACGCCCGCGACCTCGGCCCCGGACCGCCGGATCAACTCCAGTGAGGCCTCGGCCGTGCCGCCGGTGGCGAGCACGTCGTCGATGACCATGACCCGGTCGCCCGCGGCCAGATCCTCGGCGTGGATCTCGATCTCGGCGGTGCCGTACTCGAGCTCGTACGACTGGGACAGCGTCGCACCCGGCAGCTTGCCGGCCTTGCGGACCGGCACGAAGCCGATCCCGGAGCGGACGGCAGCCGGCGCGGCGAGGATGAAGCCGCGTGCCTCCAGACCGACGATCTTCGTGGCGCCGTGCCGTATGCACAGTTCGGCGAGCAGCTCGGTCAGGGCCGTGAAGGCCTCCGGGTCCGCGAGCAGCGGAGTGATGTCCTTGAACACCACTCCCTGCATCGGGTAGTCGGGCACATCCCGGATCCGGCTGAGCAGCAGCTCGTGCGTACTGGTCATCGGCGCTTGCCCCGACCGCGTCCGCCGCGCGGCGTGGGCTGCCGGCGCTGGCCGACGACCGCACCCGCGGTCTCCTCCTCGTCATCCCCGACCGGGTGCCCGTCCTGGGGCTCGCCGGGGGTGGGCTGGTCCGCCCACTCACCCTTGGCGGCAGCGGCGGCCCGCTTGGCGAGCACCCGCTTCTTCAGGGCCTTCATCTGCGGGTCGCGCTCCTTGAGGTCGGCGACCAGCGGGGTGGCGATGAAGATCGAGGAGTACGCACCGGCCGCGAGGCCGACGAACAGCGAGAGCGAGATGTCGTTGAGCATGCCCGCGCCGAGGAAGCCGCCGCCGATGAACAGCAGGCCGGCCACCGGCAGCAGCGCCACGACCGTGGTGTTGATGGAGCGCACCAGGGTGCCGTTGAGGCTGCGGTTGGCGATCTCGCTGTAGGTGAAGCGGGTCTGCTTGGTGATGTCCCTCGACCCCTCCTTGAGACCGTCGAAGACGACGACGGTGTCGTAGAGGGAGTAACCGAGGATGGTCAGCAGACCGATCACGGTGCCCGGAGTGACCTCGAAGCCGACCAGTGCGTAGACACCGACCGTGATGGTGAGGTCGTGGATCAGTGCGATCAGTGCGGCGACCGCCATACGCCATTCGAAGGCAATGGCAAGGTAGATCACCACGAGGACCATGAAGACGCCGAGGCCGGTCCATGCCTTGTTGGCGATCTGCTCGCCCCAGCTGGGGCCGACGAGGTCGGCGGCGATGTCGTTCGCCTTGACACCGAGGGTCTCGGCGAGGTCCTGGCGGACTTCGCCGGCGGCGTCGGTGTCCAGACCGCTGATCTGGATACGCATGGTGCCGTCGCCCAGCTTCTGGACGATCGCGTCGTGGCCGGAGGCCTGCTCGGCCTCCTCCTGCACCCGCGAAACGGAGAGGTCCGTCTTCGGCGTGGTGAGGACGGCACCGCCCTTGAACTCGATGCCCATGTTGAGGCCCTGTACGGCCAGGGCCACGATGGCGGTGATGGTGATCAGGATCGAGACGCCGTACCAGATCTTCCGCTTGCCGACGAAGTCGTAGCCGACTTCGCCCTGGTAGAGCCGGTGGCCGAGGCTGCCGAGTCGCGACATCTCACGCCTCCTTCGGGTCGACGGGGGCGGAGATACGACGGGTGCGGCGCAGCGGGGGCTGTACGCCCAGCCGCTTCGGGTCCAGCCCGGACCATGGATGACCGCCGCCGAAGAACTTCGTACGGGCCACGAGTGTCATCACCGGCTTGGTGAAGAGGAACACCACCACGACGTCGAGGAGCGTGGTGAGGCCGAGCGTGAACGCGAAGCCCTGCACCTTGCCGACGGTCACGACGAACAGCACCGCGGCGGCCAGGAAGGAGACGAAGTCGGAGACCAGGATGGTGCGCCGGGCACGCGGCCAGGCCCGCTCGACGGCCGGACGCAGCGTGCGGCCCTCGCGGATCTCGTCCCTGATGCGCTCGAAGTAGACGATGAACGAGTCCGCGGTGATACCGATCGCGACGATCGCACCGCAGACGGCGGGCAGGTTGAGCGCGAAGCCGATGCCCTTGCCCAGCAGCGTCATGATCGTGTACGTGAGAATCGCGGAGACCAGGAGGCTCACGATCGCGATGAGGGCGAGACCGCGGTAGTAGGCGACCAGGTAGATGACGACCAGCGCGAGGCCGATGGCACCCGCGATGAGGCCGGCCTTCAACTGCTCGCCGCCGAGAGCGGCGGTCACGGTCGTGACGCTGTCCTCCTGGAAGGAGAGCGGGAGCGCACCGTACGACAGGATGTTGCCGAGGTCCTCGGCCTCCTGCTGCTGGAAACTGCCGGAGATCTCGGCGCTGCCGCCCGCCAGCGCCTGGCTGACGGAGGGGTCGGAGACGACCTCACCGTCGAGCACGATGGCGAACTGGTTCTGCGGGGCCTGCTTGGCGGCGAGCTTGCCGGTGATGTCGGCGAACTTCTTGGCGCCCTTGTCCGTGAAGTCCATCTGGACGATCCACATGCCGCGCTGCTGGTCGAACGTGCCCTTGGCGTCGTCGACGTCGGTGCCGTTGACCTCGGCCGGGCCCAGGATGTACTTCTGCCACTGGCCGGCCGGGCTCTTGCCACAGGCCACCACGGTGTCGGTGTCCTTGGTGCCCTGACCGGCCGCCGCGCGGGACGCCTCCTTGGTGCAGTCGAGCGCGGTGAACTTCTGCTCCAGTGCGCTCGCCGCGGCCGACTCGGAGGGGTTCGGCGTGGGGCTCTTGGCAGCGTCGGGCTTCTTGGTGTCGCTGCTCTTCGGCGTCGGGGTGGCGTCGTCCTTCAGCGCGTCGGTGACGGCGCGGCCCTGGGTGGTCGGGCTCGACGTCGGAGTGGCCGTGGAGGTGGCCTTCTCGTCGGCGCCCTTGTCCTTGTCGCCCTTGTCCTGTGCCTTCGGCGCGCCGGAGGAGGCACCCGGGGAGGGCTCGGCGGAGGGCTCGGCGGCCGGCGGGCCACCTGGGGCGATCGTGAGGACCGGGCGGAAGAAGAGCTGAGCGGTCGTACCGACCTGCTGGCGGGCCTGCTCCTCGTCCATCCCCTTGGGGATGTTGACGATGATGTGCTCGCGACCCTGCTTCTGGACCTCGGCCTCAGAGACACCCAGACCGTTGACACGGCGCTCGATGATGCCGATCGCGGTGTTCATGTTGGTCTCGTTGACCGCGTCCGGGTTGTCTTCGCTCTTCGCCTTGAGCGTGATACTCGTACCGCCGGCCAGGTCGATGCCCAGGCGGGGCGTCGTCTGGTTGGAGAGGAACATCCCCCCGGTGAGCGCCACCATGGCGATCAGGATCAATGCCAGGGCACGCCCCGGCCTGCCCTGAGCCCCCGTGGACCCTCGGCCCTTCTTCGGTGCTGCCACCTTCTCGTTTCTCCCTGTCCAACCGCCGGCGCCGGGTGTGCGCCTGGCGGCCACGAAGTGTTGTGGGGACCTGCCCCCCGCAGAAGAAAGCACTCACGGGGGACCGTGGCAGGCGCCGGTGGGCGCGCCACGATCCCCGGCCGTGACTACTTGGCGTCGGGCTCGCCGTCGGTCTTGCCGTCGGCCCTGCCGTCGCTCTTGCCGTCCTTCGTCTCCGGCTCGACGTCGTCCGCCTCGGCCTTCTTGCCCAGGTCGATACGGGAGTCGTCGGCGGGCTCGGCGGGCGCCGTGGAGTCGGCGGGGCCGGTCAGGGCGGATGCGTCGTCCGGTACGACCGTGCCATCGGCATTGAGGTCCTCGGCGGAGGCACCGTGGACGATGCGGTTGTACTCCTCGTCGTCGAGGACGGCGCCGACGGCGTTCTTCGCGTAGACGGCGTGAACGCCGGGGGCCACTTCGAGGAGGAGCGTGTCGTCGTGGACCTCCTTCACAGTGGCGTACATGCCGCCGATGGTCCGGATGCCGGCGCCGGGCTGGACCTGATCGCGCATGTGCGCGGCGGCCTGCTGCTTCTTCTTGGCGGACCGGGTCATCAGGAACATGGCCCCGATGAGCACGATGAACGGGAGGAGAGTCACGATATCCACGGGACGGGTTTTCCTTCGCACGACCGCCAGATGTGCGGCCTGATCTTCGGGGGTGGGCACGCCGGCCTTGAAGGTCGGCATCGGCGGAGTCTAAGCGAGTCCGCACCGATGGAACAACGCTCAGCATGGCACCGTGGTTCCTGCCCCCGCGAGCCTCCGCGCCGTCACGCCCCGAAGAGGCCCTGTTGTCCGCTTGCTCCTGCGCTGTGCTGCGGCGGAACCAGTCCGAGATGGGCCCAGGCGGCAGGTGTCGCCACCCGGCCGCGGGGGGTCCGGGCCAGCAGGCCCTCCCGTACCAGGAAGGGCTCCGCGACCTCCTCGACCGTTTCCCGCTCCTCCCCCACGGCCACCGCCAGGGTGGACAGGCCCACCGGACCGCCGCCGAAGAGCTTGAGCAGGGCTTCGAGGACCGCCCGGTCCAGCCGGTCCAGTCCCCGGCCGTCGACCTCGTAGACGCGCAGGGCCGTCTCCGCCACCTCACGGGTGATGACGCCGTCCACCTTGACCTGCGCGTAGTCCCGGACGCGGCGCAGCAGGCGGTTGGCGATACGGGGCGTGCCGCGGGAGCGGCCGGCGATCTCGGCGGCGCCGTCGGCCTCGATGTCGACGTCGAGCAGGCGGGCGGAGCGGTGGATGACACGCTCCAGCTCGGCGGGGGCGTAGAACTCCATGTGCCCGGTGAAGCCGAACCGGTCCCGCAGCGGCGGCGGCAGCAGTCCGGCCCTGGTGGTGGCGCCGACCAGGGTGAAGGGGGGCAACTCCAGCGGGATGGCGGTGGCCCCGGGGCCCTTGCCGACGATGACGTCGACCCGGAAGTCCTCCATCGCCATGTAGAGCATCTCCTCCGCCGGGCGGGACATCCGGTGGATTTCGTCGAGGAAGAGCACCTCGCCCTCCTGGAGGGAGGAGAGGATGGCGGCGAGGTCACCGGCGTGCTGGATCGCCGGGCCGGACGTGATCCTGATCGGGGCGCCCATCTCGGCGGCGATGATCATGGAGAGGGTGGTTTTGCCCAGGCCCGGAGCACCGGAGAGCAGGACGTGGTCGGCGGTGCCGCCCCGCTGGAGCGCGGCGCGCAGAACCAGGTCGAGCTGCTGCCGGACCTTCTCCTGGCCGACGAACTCGTCCAGGTCCTTGGGCCGCAGTGCCGCTTCCACGGCGGTGTCCTCGCCGTCGGCATCCGCACCGACCAGCCGGTCTGGGCTCTCGGGGGCCGTGTCGTCCCAGTTCACTGGTGCTCGCCTCGTTGGTTCGTGATCATGTCAGCGGGTCCGGTTCAGGGTCTGCAGCGCGGCGCGCAGCAGCTGCGGAACGGGCGGGGCGGAGCCCGCGGCGACGGCGGCCTCGGCTTGAGGGGTGACCGCCTCCACCGCATCGTCGGCCTCCCTGGTCGCATAGCCCAGGCCGATGAGGGCGGCGTGCAGCTGCTCGCTCCAGGGCGCGGGGCCCCGCGCGGCGACGCGCTGCGCCCCCACGTGGGCGCCTGTGCCCAGCGGCTCGCCCAGGCGGTCCTTCAGCTCCAGCAGGAGCTTCTGGGCGCCTTTCTTCCCGATGCCGGGAACGGCCGTCAGCGCCTTCTCGTCCCCCGTGGAGACAGCGATGCGCAGGGCGTCGGGGCCGTGTACGGCGAGCATCGCCTGGGCGAGGCGGGGACCGACACCGCTCGCCGTCTGGAGCAGCTCGAAGACCTGGCGCTCGTCGTCCTCGGCAAAGCCGTACAGCGTGAGCGAGTCCTCCCGTACGACGAGGGAGGTCGCGAGCTTCGCCTCCTGGCCGATACGCAGTCCGGCCAGGGTGCCCGGCGTGCACTGGACGGCCATGCCCACTCCCCCGACCTCGATCACGGCGGTGGTCGGGGCAAGGGCCGCGACCGGGCCCGAGACAAAGGCGATCATGCGGTACGGCCTTTCGTCGTGTACGTCGTGCGGTGTGCGGCGACGGCCTGCTGGAGGCGGTTCTGCGCGGGAGCCCGCCAGATGTGGCAGATGGCGAGCGCCAGGGCGTCGGCGGCGTCGGCCGGTTTGGGCGGTGCGTCCAGCCGGAGCACCCGGGTCACCATGGCTCCGACCTGCTCCTTGCCGGCCCGGCCGCTGCCGGTGACGGCGGCCTTGACCTCGCTGGGGGTGTGCAGGGCGACGGGGATGCCCCGGCGCGAGGCGCAGAGCATGGCGACGGCGCTGGCCTGAGCGGTGCCCATGACCGTACGGACGTTGTGCTGGCTGAACACCCGCTCCACCGCGACCAGTTCGGGCCGGTGCTCGTCGAGCCAGGCTTCGATGCCCTGCTCGATGGCGACCAGGCGCGGACCGATGTCCGCGTCGGCCGGCGTCCGTACGACCCCGACGCCGAGCATCTTCAGGGGACGGCCCGCGACGCCCTCGACCACCCCGATACCGCACCGGGTCAACCCGGGGTCCACGCCCAGTACGCGCACCGCGCCCCTCCCCTCACGCCGTTCGACCATGTGTTCACGCAGGCTATCGGCTCGGACCGACAACGACAGGACGGGCCGACAGGGGCGTGTCCCCGTCGGCCCGTCCGTGCAGGTGCGTTGAGCCCCCGTCAGGCGTCGACCTTCTCCATGACCTCGTCGGAGACGTCGAAGTTGGCGAAGACGTTCTGCACGTCGTCGCTGTCCTCGAGCGCGTCGATCAGCTTGAAGATCTTGCGCGCACCCTCTTCGTCGAGGTCGACCTGCATGGTCGGCAGGAAGTTGGCCTCGGCAGAGTCGTAGTCGATGCCCGCCTCCTGGAGCGCGGTGCGGACCGCGACCATGTCGGTGGCCTCACTGACGACCTCGTACGACTCACCCAGGTCATTGACCTCTTCGGCGCCGGCGTCCAGGACAGCGCCGAGGACGTCGTCCTCGGTCAGCTCGCCCTTGGGGACGATCACAACGCCCTTGCGGTTGAAGAGATACGAGACGGAGCCCGGGTCGGCCATCGAGCCGCCGTTGCGGGTCATCGCCACACGCACGTCCGAGGCGGCGCGGTTGCGGTTGTCGGTGAGGCACTCGATGAGCACCGCGACACCGTTGGGTCCGTAGCCCTCGTACATGATCGTCTGGTAGTCGACGCCGCCCGCCTCGAGACCGCCACCGCGCTTGACCGCAGAGTCGATGTTCTTGTTGGGGACGGAGCTCTTCTTCGCCTTCTGGATGGCGTCGACGAGCGTCGGGTTGCCCTCGGGGTCCACTCCGCCGGTGCGGGCCGCGACCTCGATGTTCTTGATCAGCTTCGCGAAGAGCTTGCCGCGCTTGGCATCGATCACGGCCTTCTTGTGCTTCGTCGTAGCCCATTTAGAGTGGCCGGACATCCGCCTGTCTCCTTCGCGTAACCAATAACTGCTTTGCGTTCGCCAGAGATCCTACCGGGATCCCTTCACGACCCGGCGCGCACCATGTCCACGAAGTAGGCGTGAACACGGTGGTCGCCGGTGAGTTCCGGATGGAACGAGGTGGCGAGCACATGCCCCTGGCGGACGGCCACGGTGTGGCCGTCGTACGTGGCGAGGACGTCGGCGGAAGCGCCCACCGACTCCACCCATGGGGCGCGGATGAAGACGCCCTCGACAGGGCCGCCCTCGATGCCTGCGAAGTCGATGGACGCCTCGAAGGACTCGTTCTGGCGCCCGAAGGCGTTGCGGCGGACGATCATGTCGACGCCGCCCAGGGTCTCCTGGTCCTCACGGCCGTCCAGGATCTTGTCGGCGAGCATGATCATGCCGGCGCAGGTTCCGTACACGGGCATACCGGCCCGTACGCGCTCGCGCAGCGGCTCAAGCATGCCGAAGAGCACGGCGAGCTTGGACATGGTCGTGGACTCGCCGCCGGGTATGACGAGGGCGTCGACCTCGGCGAGCTCCTCGGGGCGCCGGACCGGCCTGGCCACGGCGTCCGCCGCGGCCAGGGCGATCAGGTGCTCCCGTACATCGCCCTGGAGAGCCAGGACTCCGATGACAGGGGTGTTCATGGGTGATTACCAGCCGCGGTTGGCGTAGCGCTCGGTCTCGGGCAGGGTGTCGCAGTTGATGCCGACCATGGCCTCGCCGAGGTTGCGGGAGGCGTCCGCGATGATCTTCGGGTCGTCGTAGAAGGTGGTGGCCTTCACGATGGCGGCGGCGCGCTTGGCCGGGTCGCCGGACTTGAAGATGCCCGAGCCGACGAAGACACCCTCGGCGCCGAGCTGGCGCATCAGCGCGGCGTCGGCGGGGGTGGCGACGCCACCGGCGGAGAACAGGACCACCGGGAGCTTGCCGAGCTCGGCGACCTCCTTGACGATCTCGTACGGGGCGCGGAGCTCCTTGGCGGCGGCGTACAGCTCGTTGTTGTCGTAGCCGCGCAGCTTGGCGATCTCGTTCTTGATCTGACGCAGGTGGCGGACCGCCTCGACGACGTTGCCGGTGCCGGCCTCGCCCTTGGAGCGGATCATGGCCGCGCCCTCGGCGATGCGGCGCAGGGCCTCGCCCAGGTTCGTCGCACCACAGACGAAGGGGGTGGTGAAGGCCCACTTGTCGGAGTGGTTGACCTCGTCGGCCGGGGTGAGGACCTCGGACTCGTCGATGTAGTCGACGCCGAGCGCCTGCAGCACCTGGGCCTCGACGAAGTGGCCGATACGGGACTTGGCCATGACCGGGATGGAGACGGCGCCGATGATCTCTTCGATCATGTTCGGGTCCGACATACGCGCCACGCCGCCGTCCTTGCGGATGTCGGCGGGGACCCGCTCCAGGGCCATGACGGCGACGGCGCCCGCGTCCTCGGCGATCTTCGCCTGCTCGGCGTTGACCACGTCCATGATCACGCCGCCCTTGAGCTGCTCGGCCATGCCGCGCTTCACGCGGGCGGTGCCGGTCTCGGGGGTCTGGGGGCTGGTGGGAAGCGTGCTGGACACGGTTTGACCTCGCTCGGTAATGAAAAAGGGGCACTTCCTACTACACCGCCGAGGAAACCTTTCCGGACCAGTCCACTGCAAGGGCCAATAGTGAGCCGGTGGATCGTTTACGAGCCCGGGCGGTCGGCGAGGGCGGCCGGAGGCTCGTCGTCCATCTCGAACGCGAGCGGGAACGGCGCGTGCCCGGCCAGCCGGAACCAGCGCACCGTGCGGTGCAGCCGCAGGGCGCGGGTGGCCCGTACCGAGTCGTTGTGGAAGCGCCGCGCCATGGGCACCCGGCGCACGGCCGCGGCCAGCTCGTTGGCGGTGTCCTCACCACCGGGGGCCTCCTTGACGGCGTCCACCTGGTCCACCTCGGCGAACACTGCACGCAGCGCCTGACTGAGCTCGCTCTCCGCGACCTCGCGCTCTTCCTCCTCGGCCTGCCGGGCGGCGTGGGCAGCCTGGTAGAGCACGATCGAAGCGGCCGGATCGAGTACGCCGGAGGTGGCGAGTTCCTGCGTGACCGAGGCACGGCGCAGCAGCTGCGCGTCGAGTGCTGCCCGGGAGGCGTCGATCCGCGCGTGCAGCCGGTCGAGCCGGCCGGCGGTCCAGCTGAGGTACAGGCCGATCGCGAAGAGGGCGACGGCGATCCAGATAAGGGTTTCGGTCACGGGCGGCCACGTTACCGGTGGCGTCGGGCGGGGCTGCGCCCGCCGGGGGCCCGTCCGGCCGGCGCGTGGCTGCGGCCGCCGAAGCCCTTGACGATCCCTGGGTCCAGCTGACCGCGGGCCGCGGAGCACTGCCCACCGGCTGACCTGGCGGCCGCGAGATGCGCCGGACCACCCGGGAAGCCCGGCGCATCACGCCCGGCCACGGAACGCCGGTCTGCGTCTGTTAGTCGCGGGCCAGGCCGAACCTCGCCCGGAAGCCCGTGCGGTCGTCCTCAGCCACCGATGCCGCGCCGTCCGTCACGGTTTCATACACGGCCAGGATGTCCGCCCCGACCGTCGACCAGTCGAAGCGCCGCACATGCGCACTCCCCCGTTCCCGCAGCTCCGCCCGCCGCTCCGGGTCACCCAGCAGCCGTACGGCCGCGGCCGCCAGCGCATCCGCGTCCTCGTTGCCGAACAGCTCTCCCGCCGCGCCCTGGTCCAGTACCTGCGCAAACGCGTCGAGGTCGCTCGCGAGCACCGGCGCACCGGCCGACAGCGCCTCGACCAGGATGATCCCGAAGCTCTCGCCGCCGGTGTTGGGAGCGACGTACACGTCGACACTGCGCAGCAGCCGCGCCTTGTCCTCGTCGCTGACCATGCCGAGGAACTCGACGCGCTCGCGCATCTCCTTCGGGAGGGAGGCCACCGCCTCCTCCTCGTCACCGCGGCCGGCGACCAGCAGCCGTGTCTCCGGGTATGCGGCGAGGATCTTCGGCAGGGCACGCATGAGGACCGGCAGGCCCTTGCGGGGCTCGTCGATGCGCCCTATGAAGCCGAGCGTGCCGCCCTGCCACTCCGCCTTCGGTTCGGCCTCGGCGAAGAAGTCGACATCGACGCCGTTCGGGATGACGACCGCGTCGCCGCCGAGGTGTTCGACGAGCGTGCGCCGCGCGTATTCGCTCACCGCGATCCGCGCGTTGATCTTCTCCAGCGCGGGCTGGAGGATGGGGTAGGCCGCGATCATGGCCCGCGAGCGCGGGTTGGAGGTGTGGAACGTCGCGACGATCGGACCCTGTGCGGCCCAGCATGTCAGCAGCCCCAGCGAGGGGGACGCCGGCTCATGGATGTGGATCACGTCGAACGTGCCGTCGTGCAGCCAGCGCCGCACCCGCGCGGCCGACAGGAAGCCGAAGTTGAGCCGGGCCACCGAGCCGTTGTACGGAACGGGCACCGCGCGGCCCGCGGACACGACGTACGGCGGGAGCGGGGTCTCGTCGTCCGCCGGGGCCAGGACGGAGACCTCCTGACCGAGCCGGATGAGGTGGTCGGCCAGGTCCCGGATGTGGAACTGAACGCCGCCCGGTACGTCCCAGGAGTACGGGCAGACGATGCCGATCTTCACTCTTGTTCCCTCTGCTCCCTCTGGGGGTCCAGGTCGGCGAGCCAGAGCCGCTGCAGCATGTGCCAGTCCTCCGGGTGTTCGGCGATTCCGGTGGCGAAGACATCCGCCAGCGCCTGTGTCATGTCGGACGTCTTCTCGGCCCGGCTACCTGACCCGGGTACCTCGACGGGCGGATATACACGCCCACGCATCATGGAGTCCTCGTACCAGAGCGTCGCGGGCAGCAGCAGGGCCCCGGTCTGCTGGGCCAGCAGAGCCGGCCCGGCCGGCATCCGCGCCGTCTCGCCGAAGAACTTCACCTCGACGCCCGAGGAGGACAGGTCGCGGTCGGCGACCAGGCAGATCAGGCCGCCCGAGCGCAGCCGTCGGGCCAGCGTGCCGAAGGCGCTGCCTCCGCTGTGCGGCACCACCTCCATACCGAGGCCTTCGCGGTAGGCGACGAACCGGTCGTACAGCGTCTCGGGCTTGAGCCGCTCGGCGACCGTGGCGAAGGGCACCCCGAGGTGGGTGGTGACCCACGCCCCCGCGAGGTCCCAGTTCGCCAGGTGCGGCAGGGCGAGGATCACGCCGCGGCCCGAGGCCAGGCCGTTCACGACGAGGTGAATGTCCTTGACCTCGACACCGGAGCCGATGCGGTCCCTGCCCCACGAGGGCAGCCGGAACGACTCCATCCAGTACCGCATGTACGAGCGCATGCCCGCCTTCGACAGCTGCGCCAGGCGCTCGGGCGTGGCGTCCGGCACCACGCGCGCCAAGTTGGACTCCAGCCGCAGCACGCTCGCGCCCCGCCGCTTCCACGTCGTGTCGGCGATACGCCGGCCCAGGCCGACGGCGACGGGCTCGGGCAGTCTCCTGACCGCGCTCCAGCCGAGGCCGTACAGCGCGTCGGTCAGACGGTCCCGCATCATGTCGCCTCGCTCCCCTGGCCGGTGTCGGCGGCCGTGCCCGCGTCCGCGGCCGCAGCCGCGTCGGCCTCCGCCGCTTCACGACGTACCGTGACGACCCGCTGCCCGAGCGTGACGAGGCTTCCCGCCGCCACGATCCACAGCGCGATCGGCAGCAGGGCGTCGATTCCCGCTACACCGAAATTGTGCAACCCGGCCAGTCCGGCCGCGACGAGAGTGATCACCAGCCGCTCGGCGCGCTCCACCAGCCCGTTGACGGCGACCGGCAGGCCGATCGCCTCACCGCGGGCCTTGGTGTACGAGACCACCTGGCCGCTGGCGAGGCAGAAGATCGCGACGGCGCACAGCATGTTGTTGTCGCCGCCGCCCGCGTACCAGAGGGCGAGGCCGCCGAAAATAGCCGCGTCGGCCACTCGGTCCAGAGTCGAGTCGAGGAAAGCGCCCCAGCGGCTGGAGACTCCCGCCTGCCTCGCCATATTGCCGTCGACCAGGTCGGAGAAGACGAACAACGTGATGACGATGGTGCCCCAGAAGAACTCCCCCCTCGGGAAGAAGGCCAGCGCACCCGCCATCACGCCGCCGGTTCCGACGAGGGTGACCGCATCGGGGCTGACCCCGAGGCGAAGCAGCAGTGCGGCGAACGGTGTGAGAACACGCGTGAAGAATGCACGCGCGTACTTGTTCAGCATGGCCTTCCCGGAGGGTCGCTGGGCCGCGCGGCCACTCCGGCCACCGGCGGGCCCATCGTAGCCACGACCCCGAGGGTCCATCGCCGGGCACCCACAGGTTCGCGTCACGTACGACGTATGGACGCCCTGTGACGGGAGTGCCAAGCTCGAAGGACCGCGGGCGTCGCCGGAGCCGCCACGGCCGTCGCGTCTCCCCCGGGTCCGCGCCCACCCTCCTCACCGTGCAATGAACCGGGAGGCAAGACTCATGGGCGACAAGACGAGTGCACACCCCGGAGCCGCCGGCAGGGCTCCTACGGCCGACCAGCCCTCCGACATACGGAACGTCGTGCTGGTCGGCCACAGCGGCTCGGGAAAGACAACTCTGGTCGAGGCTCTCGCCCTGACGGCGGGAGCGGTCAACAGGGCCGGCCGGGTCGAGGACGGCGCGACGGTCTCCGACTACGACGACATCGAACACCGCCAGCAGCGGTCGGTTCAGCTGTCCCTGGTCCCCGTCGAATGGGGCGGGATCAAGATCAACCTTCTGGACACCCCCGGATATGCCGACTTCGTGGGTGAACTCAGGGCCGGTCTGCGGGCAGCGGACGCGGCCCTTTTCGTCGTCTCCGCCTCGGACGGCGTCGACGGCGCGACACGGATGGTGTGGGACGAGTGCGCTGCGGTGGGCATGCCGCGGGCCATCGTGGTCACCCACCTCGAGGCGGCGCGGGCCGACTACGAGCAGATGACCTCCGTGTGCGGCCAGATGCTCGGCGACGACGACCCCGACGCCGTCCTCCCGCTCTATCTGCCGCTGCACGGCCCGCAGGGACCGGACGGGCACGCTCCGGTCGCCGGTCTGATGGGCCTGCTCTCCCAGCGGGTCTTCGACTACTCCTCCGGCGAGCGCAAAGACGTCGAGCCGGATCCGGAACAGCTGGCGCAGATCCAGGACGCCCGCAACCGGCTGATCGAGGGCATCATCGCCGAGAGCGAGGACGAGGGCCTCATGGACCGCTATCTCGGCGGCGAGGAGATCGACCTCAAGACCCTGATCGAGGATCTGGAGCGGGCTGTCGCCCGGGGCACATTCCATCCGGTGCTCGCGGCCGCACCCGCCGTCAACGGCTCCCGACAGGGACTCGGCACGGTCGAGGTGCTGGAACTGATCACCGGCGGATTCCCGACCCCGCTGGAGCACGAGAACCCGGCGGTGACCACCCCGCAGGGCAAGTCGCGCCCGCCGGTCACCTGCGACCCGGAGGGCCCGCTGGTGGCCGAGGTGGTCAAGACGTCGTCCGATCCGTACGTGGGCCGCGTCTCGCTGGTACGCGTCTTCTCCGGCACCCTTCGCCCGGACGAGACCGTTCATGTGTCGGGGCACGGACTGGAGGACCGCGGTCACGAGGACCACGACGTGGACGAGCGGATCGGCGCGGTCTCGTCGCCGTTCGGCAAGCAGCAGCGGCAGCTGTCCCGGGCCATCGCCGGAGACCTGGCATGCGTCGCCAAGCTGAGCCGGGCGGAGACGGGCGACACGCTCTCCTCGAAGGACGACCCGCTGCTCATGGAGCCGTGGGTGATGCCGGACCCGTTGCTGCCGCTGGCGATCCAGGCGCACAGCAAGCCGGACGAGGACAAGCTGTCCCAGGGGCTCGCGCGGCTGGTCGCCGAGGATCCCACGATGCGGCTGGAGCAGAACCAGGACACCCACCAGGTGGTGCTGTGGTGCCTGGGCGAGGCCCACAAGGATGTGGCACTGGAGCGGCTGCGCAGCCGGTACGGAGTCCAGGTGGACGTCGTCCCGCACAAGGTGTCCCTGCGGGAGACGTTCGGCGAGCAGGTCGCGGCCCGCGGCCGGCACGTCAAGCAGTCCGGCGGCCACGGTCAGTACGCGATCTGCGAGATCGAGGTGGAGCCGCTGCCTCCGGGCTCGGGCATCGAGTTCGTCGACAAGGTCGTGGGCGGCGCGGT
This sequence comes from Streptomyces sp. NPDC051219, assembly GCF_040682335.1. Taxonomy (NCBI): domain Bacteria; kingdom Bacillati; phylum Actinomycetota; class Actinomycetes; order Kitasatosporales; family Streptomycetaceae; genus Streptomyces; species Streptomyces sp. NPDC051219. The sequence goes on along the minus strand of NZ_JBFBAS010000013.1, from coordinate 59,273 downwards.
GCCGCGGCAGTTCATCCCGTCCGTCGAGAAGGGCGTACGCGCCCAGGCGGCACGCGGCGTGGCGGCCGGCCACCCGCTGGTGGACGTGCGGATCACCCTGGTCGACGGTAAGGCGCACTCGGTGGACTCCTCCGACGCGGCCTTCCAGACCGCGGGCGCGCTGGCGCTCCGGGAGGCCGCCGCGGACGCGAAAATCCATCTGCTCGAGCCGGTCGCGGAGCTGACCGTGATGGTGCCCGACGAGTACGTCGGCCCGGTGATGAGCGACCTGTCCAGCCGGCGCGGCCGGGTGGTCGGCACCGAACAGGCGGGTGGCGGGCGGACGCTCGTACGGGCTGAGGTTCCGGAGATCGAGATCGGCCGTTACGCCGTGGACCTCCGCTCGATCTCGCACGGCACCGGCAGGTTCAGCCGCTCGTACACCCGTCACGAGCCCATGCCGCCGCAACTGTCGGTGAAGATCCGCGAACAGGCCGAGAAGGGTACGTAGGCACGTAGGCCCTGTCCGGGCGGTCTTCGGCGAGAGCGGCCGGACAAGACCGGCCGGACAGGGCCCGGTTGGGCAGGGCCCGGTTGGGCAGGCCGCCCGCCAACCGCAAGGTGGTGGGCGGCTTTTGCCCTGACCCCTGACGCGTGCGGGGCGCCACCGATACCCTGAGGTCGCAGCTCAGCAGGTGTGCCGGGAGCGGTGACGGGGAACAGGCCGCGGGAGCGGTGGCGTGCGGCGAGTGGGGGCAGCAGTGGCGGACGACGTATTCGACTTCAGGCCCGGGGCGCAGGTTCCGCTCTCGGGCTCGGCCGGCCAGACCGCGGCGACGCATGCCCTCGCCTCGGCCGCGTACCGCGACGGCAAGGTCGAGGAGATACTCAAGGCCAACAGCGAGTGGCACGCCTCCACCCTGAAGAAGGGCAAGCTCTCGCTCTGCGAGCCGAATCTCGGTGAGGCCTTCTCCCGCGCGGTGCAGGTGCGGATGCTCGGCGGGGCCCGCAAGCCGCTGATCCAGTCCTTCGGCACCGAGCCGCAGGCGATTGTCGAGCACTGCCTGGCGGCGACCCGTATCCGCAAGGAGCGCGACAAGAAGCTCACCCTCGTGATGCTGGTGTGCGGGCTTCTCTTCCTGCCGGGACTGCTGGTGTGGCTGGCCATGTTCCAGCTGCGTCGCACGATCGCGGGTGCCAAGGACAGGCGGGCCGGCGCGCTCGGCACCGCGCTGCTGGTCGCCTTCGGCGGTCTGGCCGTGATCTTCCTGATCAGGCTGCCGTTCGGTGGCTTCTGGGCGTACTACCTGCGCGCGATGATCGTCGCTCCGGTCGTCGGCTGGCTGTTGGCCAAACAGATCAGCGAGGCCACCGCGAAGGACCTGAGGGCCCGCTGGGACAGTCTGCTGGCGGGCGGCGGTGTGGGCGCCAAGATCCCCGAGGCGGTGCCCCGGAACCCGAACGAGACCGCGGCCGAGCAGCTGCGCCAGGGGCTCGCGAAACTCACCGCGGAGGACCAGAGCAACTCCGTCTTCTACGCCGGCCCCAAGGGGATACTCGGCATGGGTACGCGCTGGGGCAGCTGGCAGCTCGCCGAGGAGCTGCTGCCACGCGAGCCCGGCGCGGAGATCCACCCGTTCCGCAGCTGGGACGTCATCCGGGCGGTGCACGATCAGCTCCGCATGCTGGAGCGCGGTCCGCTGCACACCGGCGGCTTCCCGGTGCCCTCGATCAAGCACTGGATCGTGTCGCCGGTCGGTGAGAACGCCAAGGAGGTGGCCAGGCCCGTCGGCCAGGACGTGGACACCTTCCAGATCAAGGGCCACGAAATACAGCGGATATGCAACGAGCAGCAGTTCGGCAGTGGCAACCGGCATTACCTCGGCGTGCAGTTCACGCTGTGGGACGGTCAGTTGGTCATCACGATGCTGATCACGGTCACCGTGCTCCACCAGACGCTGCGGATCGAGGTGACGGGGCACGCGCTCGGACCGGTCCACTCGCTGTTCACCACCAAGCCGTTGCCCAAGACGGTCGAGGTCAGCAAGACCATCCGGTTCTGGGAGACCACCGAGAAGCATCTGCCACTGGTGGACGCCGCCGAGGTGGTACGCCTCGCCGTCCGGGCCCCTCTCACCTGGTTCCCGCCCGTCCTGGACTTCTTCGGCGGCAAGCTGATCCTGCCGGAGCCGTTCGGACTGCGGCACGCCTGGGCCGAGAAGCCCTGGCGCCACCGCTTCATGGCCGACGACGCGATCCGCACGGCGACTCCGGTACTGCGGGTGGTGCACACGGCCGCGATGCGGGTGCTGGAGGAGAACGGCGTGGACACCGAGCGCTTCACCAACCGCTCGCTCATCCTCAGCGGCCTGGTCCAGGACCCGGCACCGCGTAACGCCGACCTCTACGACGCGTAGCGGTCCGGCGTCACGGCGGGCGCGGGAGGATCAGCTCGGCCAGGCGTCGGCCAGCATCTTCCGGGTGTCGGCGAGGAGTTGGGGCAGGATCTTGGTGTGCCCGACCACCGGCATGAAGTTCGTGTCGCCGCCCCAGCGCGGCACGATGTGCTGGTGGAGGTGGGCGGCGATTCCGGCGCCGGCCGCGGCGCCCTGGTTCATGCCGATGTTGAAACCGTGCGCACCCGAGGCGGTGCGCAGAGCGACCATGGCCCGCTTGGTGAGATCGGCGAGTTCGGCCGTCTCCGCGTGGTCCAGCTCGGTGTAGTCGGCGACGTGCCGGTACGGGACCACCATGAGGTGGCCGCCGTTGTACGGGTACAGATTCAGCACGGCGTAGACGTGCCTGCCCCGCGCGATGACCAGCCCGTCCTCGTCCGACATCTCCGGGATCGCGCAGAACGGACAGCCGTCGCCGGCTTCCGGGCCGGTGGGCTTGTTCTCGCCCTGGATGTACGCCATCCGGTGTGGCGTCCACAGGCGCTGGAACGCGTCCGGCGTCCCGACTCCGATCTGCTGCTCCGGCTCAATCGTCATGCTGTGCAGCATATGACTTCGCCCGTACGCAGCGTGTCGCCGGGGCTGACGCCGGCAGGTGCACCGCGATGCTGGGCCAATGCGCGCCCCTGACCCCAAGCCCGAGCCGTCCGACCCGGCCGTCCCCGCAGCTCCCGCGGACCCCCGGCCGGGGCGCTGGGAGCAGCGCATCGAGATGCCACTGCTCATGGCCTCGCTCCTCTTCCTGGGCGGTTACGCGGTGCTCGTACTTGCGCAGGGACTGGAGCCGTTTTGGCGGGACCTCGCGCTCGCCGTGACGCTGCTGACCTGGCTGCTGTTCGCGGTGGACTTCGCGGTGCGACTGTGGCTGAGCGGACAGGGGCTGCGGTTCTTGCGGACGCACTGGCTGGACACCGTGGTACTGGTGCTGCCCCTGTTGCGTCCGTTGCGCATGGTGAAGGTGTACACGGCCGTGCAGCGACGGCGGGGGGAGCCCCGCCTGAGTCTGCACGCCCGAGTGATCACCTACGCGGGTATGTCGGCCGTACTGCTCGGGTTCGCCGGCGCTCTCGCCGTCTACCAACAGGAACACTCCGCGCCGGACGCCACGATCCGTACCTTCGGCGACTCGCTGTGGTGGACCTGCTCGACGCTGACGACTGTCGGATACGGGGACGTGGCGCCCGTGACCGCACCCGGCCGGGTGATCGCGGTGGGCCTCATGACCAGCGGGCTCGCCCTGCTGGGCGCGGTGACCGGCTCGTTCTCGTCCTGGCTGCTGCAGGTCTTCGGGCAGGAGGACGAGGGGAGGCCTCCGGGGAACGACAGCTCCCCGGAGGCCTCCTGACCTGTGTACCGACCGGAGCCGACTACAGCTGGACCCTGTCCTCGACGACCTTCGCGATCTTGGCGATGGCCTCGTCGACCGGGATGCCGTTCTCCTGCGAGCCGTCGCGGTAGCGGAAGGAGACCGCGCCGTTCGCCACGTCCTCGTCGCCGGCGATGACCATGAAGGGGACCTTCTGCTTCTGGGCGTTGCGGATCTTCTTCTGCATCCGGTCCGAGGAGGCGTCCACCTCGAAGCGCAGCCCCTTGGCCTTCGCCTTCGCGCCGAACTCCGCGAGGTGCGGGACGTGCGCGTCGCCGATGGGGATGCCGATCGCCTGGACGGGGGCGAGCCACGCCGGGAAGGCGCCCGCGTAGTGCTCCAGCAGCACGGCGAAGAACCGCTCGATCGAGCCGAACAGTGCGCGGTGGATCATGACCGGGCGCTGCTTGGTCCCATCGGGGCCGGTGTACTCGAGGTCGAAGCGCTCAGGCAGGTTGAAGTCCAGCTGGACGGTGGACATCTGCCAGGTGCGGCCGATGGCGTCCTTGGTCTGTACCGAGATCTTCGGACCGTAGAAGGCAGCGCCGCCCGGGTCCGGGACCAACGGGAGGCCCTGCTTCTCGGCCACCTTGCGCAGGGTCTCGGTCGCCTCCTCCCACACCTCGTCGGAGCCGACGAATTTCTCCGGGTCCTTGGTGGAAAGCTCCAGGTAGAAGTCGGTCAGGCCATAGTCGCGCAGCAGGTTCAGCACGAAGGTCAGCGTCGAGTCGAGCTCGTCCGCCATCTGCTCCTTGGTGCAGTAGATGTGGGCGTCGTCCTGGGTGAAGCCACGGGCCCGGGTGAGGCCGTGCACCACGCCCGACTTCTCGTACCGGTACACGGTCCCGAACTCGAAGAGGCGAAGCGGGAGTTCACGGTAGGACCGGCCCCGCGCATCGAAGATCAGGTTGTGCATGGGGCAGTTCATGGGCTTGAGGTAGTAGTCCACGCCCTCGTCGAGCTGCATGGGCGGGTACATGCCGTCGGCGTACCAGTCCAGGTGGCCCGAGGTCTCGAACAGCTTCCCCTTGGTGGCGTGGGGGGTGTAGACGAACTCGTAGCCCTCCTCCTCGTGCCGGCGGCGCGAGTAGTCCTCCATGACCCGGCGGATGACGCCGCCCTTGGGGTGGAAGACCGCGAGGCCCGAGCCGATCTGCTCGGGGATGGAGAACAGGTCCAGCTCACTGCCCAGCTTGCGGTGGTCGCGCTTCTCGGCCTCGGCGAGGAACTCCAGGTGCGCCTTGAGCTCTTCCTTGGAGGGCCACGCGGTGCCGTAGATGCGCTGCAGCATCGGGTTCTTCTCGCTGCCGCGCCAGTACGCGGCGGCGTTACGCATCAGCTTGAACGCCGGGATGTTCCGGGTGGTCGGCAGGTGCGGACCGCGGCAGAGGTCCTTCCAGCACAGGTCACCGGTCTTGGCGTCCAGGTTGTCGTAGATGGTCAGCTCGCCGGCGCCCACCTCGACGTCCGCGCCGTCGTCGTGGGAGGCCGAGCCCTTGAGACCGATCAGCTCCAGCTTGTACGGCTCCCCCGCGAGTTCATCCCGGGCGGCCTCGTCGGTGACGACGCGCCGCGAGAAGCGCTGTCCACGCTTCTGGATCTCCTGCATCTTCTTCTCGATGGCCTTGAGATCCTCGGGGGTGAAGGGCTTCTCCACGTCGAAGTCGTAGTAGAAACCGTCCCGGACCGGCGGGCCGATACCGAGCTTCGCCTCGGGGAACAGCTCCTGCACGGCCTGCGCCATCACGTGCGCGGTCGAGTGGCGCAGAATGTTGAGGCCGTCCTCCGAGGAGATCTCGACGGGCTCGACGACCTCGCCCTCACCGATCTCGTACGCGAGGTCCTTCAGGTCGCCCGCGATGCGTGCGGCGACAACGGTGCGCTCGCCGGCGAAGAGCTCGGCCGCCGTGGTGCCCGTGGTCACCACGCGCTCTTCCCGCTCGGAATCGCGTTGGATGATCACACGGACGTCTGACACCGGTCTCTCCTGACTGAGGGGGCGCGACAGCGGACACTGCGCGCCTGAATCGTACCGAGCCGGGAGGGTGCCAAGCGAAACGGTTTGCGCTGCGCTCACCGGCCGGGGACAGCACGTCCCTGCCCGGCGCCCCGCGTGCGGCCCCGCCGGCTCAGTCCTCCTCCGTGCAGGCCTCCTCGAAGAAGTCCAGGTTCTCCTGGAGAGACTTCATCAGGCGGTCCCGCTCCACCTCGTCCAGCCGCACCGGCATCACCTCCGAGGGGTCGGTCAGCCGGCGGAAGCCGCCCCGGCTCTCCAGCCGTCCATTGACCCGGATCGGCAGTCCCACCAGGTGAGCGTGGCCGGCTATCCGGTACGCCTCCTCGTCGAGCACCGTCCTGACGTGCGGGATCTCCGCCCCCGCCAGGACCCGAAGGCGTACGGTCCCGCCGCCACCCGGTGCCGACCGGCGCATCCGTACCACCGCGCCCGCGATCCGGACCGGTACGGACGGCTCGTCCGTCATATAGCGCGCCCCGGCGAGCCGGAGGGCGGGCAGGTCGCCGGGCGAGAACTCCACCGGCTCGGGCCGGGCCGCGCAGCCCTCGGGCACACCGGCCGCCGGCGCCCACTCCAGCGCGATGCCGGCCCCCTCCGAACCGCGGACGAGCGCGATGACCGCCTCGGTCAGCTCGCGGCTCACCCCCGCCTCGACCGCCGCGTCGAACGCCTCCATGCCGCCGGTCGTCCGCTGGTAGTCGGCCGCGTCGCGAGCGGCGTGCAAGGCGTGGTGGAGTCTGATCACCGCCGCCCGTCCCAGTTCGGCCGGTACGAACGCCGTCAGCCGGCGGCCGCCCGGCGCGGGCCCCACCAGTACGCCTTCCAGCGCGCCCTCCGCCTGCCGCCGGTGGCGGGCCCCGTAGTAGCCCGCGCGCGCCCGCGCCGCGAGCGCACCGGCCAGCAGCATGCGGCGGGCCGCCGAACGCAGTTGTTCCTCCGCCGTCCAGGAGGACGCCCCTGAGGGGTCCGGCGGCACATCGCGCCACCAGCGCACCTCGTCGCTGGGCACGGTGAGCCCGACGAGCACGTCGCGCGCCGAGGGCACCGCGCTGCGCGACAGCGCGGTGAGCGCCTCGCCGAGCAGGTCCTCGCTGTCGGGGAACGCCCTGTTCTCCGGTACGAGCAGGCTCGTACCGCCGAACCCCCCGCCCGGCGGCGTCCACCGCGCGTACCGCCCGGCGGCTCCCCCGCGCCGCTGCCACCCGTGCCGGTCCAGCAGAGCGCCGAGCACGGCGGGGTCGACCTGCGCGGGCTCGGGGCCGGTCGCCTGCGCCCAGAAACCGGCGGGCGCGGCGGGGTGCGATCGTGTGCCGGACGGCACTGCTTCGTTGACAGGCTCGTCGAACGGCCGGTGCATCAGGGTCTCCCTCCCGCCCCGACCCGCGTCATGATCTCGCAGAGCGCTCTGTCGTCGAATATCCGCGTGGTCGGAATGCGCACGGTGGTCCTGCGGCTGCCCGTCACCGGGTGGCCGGCCAGGTTGGTCCAGTAACAGCAGTGCCGCAGGTCGAGGCCGTCGTGACCGGCGCGCAGCCAGTCGTCCTGGGACCGCGGTACGAGCATCACGACCAGGATCTTGTGCACCGAGACCGGCGTACGGGCGAGCTTGACCAGGTGCGGGTTGTCGAGCGTGAAGGAGAAGGCCGGTCCTGCCGGGTGCGGCGGAATCTGGTACGTGCACTTGAGCTGTACCTTGATCGTCACTTCGTCGTCGACGGTGTGCCCGGGAGCGCTGTGGCTCACGTGCCAGTCGATGCCGTTGTCCGGAAACGGCTGGGAGAGCGAACATCCCGCAGCAGCCGCGACTGCGTGCAGGTAGCCCACCTGGAGAGTCTCCATGCAGGCGGTGGTGGCGAGTCCGCCGCGCAGCGGTGTGATCCGCTCGGGCAGCAGCCCTCCCCCGTTTCCTCCGGCACGGTAGGTGCCCCCAGGTTCGGGCTGCGGGAGCGCCATGACTCTGATTGCCTTCCGGGCCGTTCCGATCGGTTCTTCCCATGAGTGACCGTCAACCGACCAGTCCCCTCACCTGTGTTGTCTCCGCAGCGCGTAGCCCGCAAACGGCGTACGGCGCAAACAGCCCGGGTATCACCGAATCGGGCAGGGGGACGCACGCCATCTGCCAAACGGGTATGAGGAGTTCGGACATGACGTGCTGGTACGAGGGACCCCTGGCCGCCTTCGACACCGAGACCACCGGAGTGGACGTCGAAGTGGATCGCATCGTTTCGGCTGCCATCGTCGTCCAGGACACGACGGGCGCCCGGCCGCGCGCCACCCATTGGCTGGTGAACCCGGGGATACCGGTTCCCCCCGGAGCCACGGAAGTTCACGGCCTGACGGATGATCACCTCCAGCGCAACGGCCGCTGGCCGGCTCCGGTGGTCGAGGAGATAGCCAGGGCGCTGGCCGAGCAGAGCGCCGCCGGAAGGCCGCTCGTGGTGATGAACGCGCCGTTCGATCTGACGCTGCTGGACCGGGAGTTGCGGCGGCACCGGGCTTCGTCGCTCGCCCGCTACCTGGACAACCGACCGTTGTACGTGCTCGATCCCCGGGTGCTGGACAAGCATCTGGACCGCTACCGCAAGGGCCGCCGCACGCTCACCGATCTCTGCGCCCAGTACGGCGTGGTGCTGGACGGCGCGCACGACGCGGCCGCCGACGCCGCCGCCTCACTCGAGGTCGTACGGGCGGTGGGGCGCCGCTTCGCCTCCCGCCTGGAACGGCTCACGCCGGCCGAGCTGCACACCCTCCAGGCCGTGTGGCACGCGGCCCAGGCCCGGGGCCTGCAGGCCTGGTTCGCCCGTAACGGCTCGGAGGAGGCGGTGGACCCGCACTGGCCGCTGCGCCCCGACCTTCCGGCCGCCGCCTGATCGCTCGCACACAAGTAAGGCCGGTCCGTCAGCTGACGGACCGGCCTCTCCCGGTGGGCGATACTGGGTTCGAACCAGTGACCTCTTCGGTGTGAACGAAGCGCTCTCCCACTGAGCTAATCGCCCGGGAACGCACTGAACCATACAGGTGCGGGCCGGTTTCGTTCAAACCGGATTGCCGGTCCGGGGTACTCGCCCCTACTCACCGCGAATCTGAGTATCCGCGCCCATACCGACGCGGGGTGACCGGGGCCACACTCCAGGCCATGGACAACGTTCCGCCACCCGCCGAGGAACTGGCGATCCTCGACCGCGAGCTGGCTCACATCGAAGCCCGGCGGGCCCAGTTGCTGGCCCGCAGAGCCTGGCTGCTCAGTGTTCTGCAGCCCTCCGCGCCACAGCCCTTCGCGTCACAGCCCGCCGCCCCGGGGCCTTTGACCGCACCGCACTTCGCCGCGCCGGCCGCAGGCTCGGCCGCCGCCCGGGAGGCCGCGGGTCCGAGGGTGCAGAACGTGCTGCTCACGCTCGGCGCCATCCTGCTGACGATCGCCGCGATCGCCTTCACCGTGGTCAGCTGGGGCCATTTGGGCATCGGCGGACGCTCGGCCGTCCTCGGCGCCGTGACGGTGGCCGCCCTGACGGCGCCGGTCGCCCTGGTGCGACGGGGGCTCACCTCGACCGCGGAGTCCGTGGCGTCACTCGGCCTGGTGCTGATGGTGCTGGACGCGTACGCCCTGCACCGGGCGGCACTGCCGGACACGGACGGAGTCGGCTATTCGGCAGTCGTCTCGGCCGTACTCGCGCTGCTGTGGGCGGCGTACGGAATGGCGCTCGGCCGGCTGCGGCTCCCGCTGCCCGTGGCCGTGGTCACCGCGCAGCTGCCGATCGTACTGTGGGCCCTGGCGGCCGGCGCCGGACCGCTGCTGCTCACCTGGGCACTCCTCACGACGGCCGCGCTCGACACGGCGATCGCGCTGTGGGGGAAGGGCGTTGCCGTACGTGCCATCGCCTGTGCCGGCGCCTGGGCGACGGGTGGATGGGCCGCGCTCGGCGCCGGCTGGATGTCACTGGAGGCGGACACGACGGCCGGCGCGTTCGCGCCGGGCGTCCTGCTGCTCGCGGCGGCGGCGCTGGCCCTGTTCGGTGCATGGCGCGCTCCATCCCCCGAGGCCGCGCGGAAGGAACTCGTCGCCGCGGCCGCGTTGGTGGCCGGTCTCGCGGCGGTCACAGGGGTCGGCGGCGTGCTGCGCACCGACCTGGCGGACGCCTGGACCGTACTCGCGTACCTGCTGCCGGCGGTGGCCCTGCTGACCGTCGTACGCACCTCCCTGCCGGCCCGGATGCGCCTCGGGCTCGCGGCCGCGTCCGGCGCGGTGCACGCGGCGGCGCTGCTGTGGGCCATGCCCGTGGTGGCCCTCGCCCTGCTCGGCCCGCTCGGCCAGGCGGACTCCGTCTGGTCGGGGGCGCCGGGTGACACGCGGGAAGCGCTGGGCATCGGTGTGCAGTGGAACGGCATGACCGCCGCGCCCGCGGTGCTGCTGATCGTCGCCGGCGTGCTCGCGGCCGTTCACCAGACCGCCTCCGCCGGACGCCCCTGGGCACCCGCGGCTTCGTGCGGCGCTCTCGTCCTGGTCTGGTCGGCCGCGTTCGTCCTGCCGCCGGCGCTCGAACTCCCGTACGCTGCGGCGGTCGCCGCCCCCCTGCTGCTCACGGCGGCGGCCCTGGCGACGGCGGTACACGGATTCGGCGCCTCCACTGCTCCGGCACACCCCGCCGGGCCGGTACGGGTCGCGGCGCTCGTCTGCGCCCTCGCGGGGGCGCTCAGCGTCTCGCTGCTGTCCCTCGCCGCACGCCCGGCCACCTTCGCCGCGCTGGGTGCGCTGCTCGTCCTGTTCACCGCCGCGGCGGTGACCGCCCCTGGACAGGCGCTGCCCTTCCGGCGTCTGACACAGGAGCTGTCCGCCTGTGCCTCGGTCGCGTACGCGACCGGGCTGACGGCCGCCGCCTCGGCCGCCCTCGGCTTCGCTCCCCACCACGTGGCGTTCGCGGTGCTCGTGGTCCCCGCCGTGGTGGCCCTGCTCGCGTTCCGGCTCGGTGGCCACCCGAGGCTCGGGCCTCTCCGCGGTCCTGCCGAGATCACCGGCGCGGCCGTCGGTGTGCTCGCGGTGCTCCTCGCACTGCGGGACGCCCCCACCCTCGCCCTGGTGCTCGCGTTGTGCGGCGTCATCTGCGCGGGCACCGCGCTGCGGGCCGACCGCCGAAAGGCGGGGTATGCCGCCGCGGTGCTGTTCGTGCTGGCCACGTGGGTGCGGCTGGCGGCCTCCGAGGTGGTGATGCCCGAGGCGTACACGCTGCCCGTCTCCGTGCCTGCCCTGGCCATCGGGTGGCTCCGGCGGCGGCGCGACCCGCAGGTGTCCTCCTGGGTCGCGTACGGGCCCGGTCTGGCAGCGACCCTGCTGCCGAGCCTGTTCGCCGCCTGGGGCGACGGACACTGGCTGCGTCCACTGCTCCTCGGTGTGGCGGCCCTGGCCGTCACACTCACCGGGGCCCGGCTGCGGCTCCAGGCCCCGCTGGTGCTGGGCGGCGCCGCGCTCGCCCTGGTCGCGCTGCACGAGCTGGCCCCGTACGTGGTCCAGGTGGTCGGCGCCCTCCCCCGCTGGCTGCCGCCTGCCCTCGCGGGCCTGCTCCTGCTCGGCGTGGGGGCCACGTACGAGCAGCGGCTGCGCGACGCGCGCCGGCTGCGGGACTCGCTGGGCCGGATGCGCTGACCGGGTGGCCCGCGCCGCCTCGGAAATACCGAAGGCCCGGAGACTCTGAAGTCTCCGGGCCTTCGGTCCGGGTGGGCGATACTGGGTTCGAACCAGTGACCTCTTCGGTGTGAACGAAGCGCTCTCCCACTGAGCTAATCGCCCGGACGCAGGGGAAACATTACCCCATGTCAGCGGCTCCCCCGGACCGGCTTTTGGATCACTCGTCGACGTTCCACGGCATCGCGACACCGAACTTCCAGGCGTAGATGCCGACCAGCACGGCGACGATCACGAGACCGATCGTCGTCAGGATGATGTTGCGCCGGCGGACCCGGGGATCGAGCGCTTTCTGCGCAGCCTCCGTCACTTTCCGTTTCGTCCAGCGCAGGACGAGTTGCGCCCAGACGAATTCGGTGGCCCAGATCGCCATACCGCCGAAGATCACCAGCCACCCCGGACCCGGCAGCGGCAGCATGATCACACCCGCGCCCACGACCGCGAGTCCGACGATGAAGACGCCGACCTGCCAGCTCAGATGCAGGGTCCGGCGTGCCTTGATGAATTCCGGTGCCCGGGAGCCGAGCGCCGGCTCATCGTTCGTCTCACTGGTCGTGGCGCTCTCGCCCCGACCGTCACTCCCCGTATTCATGAGGTCCAACCTACCGGACTCGAACTGGTCACCGGTATGGACGCAAAGCATGAGAAAGCACTCCGCCGTAAGAGGGACCTGAAGACCCGCAAAACGGTCAGAGGGGTTTACAACGGCACCGTAGGTGGCATGTCGATTTCGCCGACGTGCGAATCCCCGAGCGCACACTGAGCGAAAGGCCCTGGCGCTTATGAACACCACGGTCAGCTGCGAGCTGCACCTGCGCCTCGTTGTGTCGAGCGAGTCATCACTGCCTGTACCCGCGGGCCTGCGGTATGACACGGCCGATCCCTATGCCGTGCACGCCACCTTCCACACCGGAGCCGAGGAAACCGTCGAATGGGTGTTCGCCCGCGACCTCCTCGCGGAGGGCCTTCACCGGCCCACCGGAACCGGCGACGTCCGGGTGTGGCCGTCCCGTAGCCACGGCCAGGGCGTTGTCTGCATCGCCCTGAGCTCCCCGGAAGGAGAAGCCCTGCTCGAGGCCCCCGCGAGGGCCCTGGAGTCGTTCCTGAAGCGGACCGACGCCGCAGTGCCACCCGGCACCGAGCATCGTCATTTCGATCTCGACACGGAGCTTTCGCACATCCTGGCCGAGAGCTGAGCCAGCGCGAGAGCCGCTCGACGCCGTCCGACTCGGGGCGACGGTGCGGGCCGCACAACCGCATATGGCAGATACCGGCGCTGTCTCCACGGAATCCACCGTGGGGACGGCGCCGGTGCGCTTCGGGGCGAGCCGCTAAAGTCGGCCAGCATCGGCGGGCATCCGCCCGCGCAGGCCAGGGAGCGAAACCGTGCTGATCCCCCACGACACCCGTCGGGCGCTCGACGTCGTCGTCGATCTGGTGAACACCGCCCCAGAGACCGACCAGCCCGACGGACTCTCGAATGTCGAGGCACTGAACGAGTTCGTACGGCTGCACAAGATCAGTGACGTCGGCGTGCTGGGCGCGCGCGACCTGGCCGCCGTCCGGGCCGTACGGTCGCGCTTCGCGCAGGTCTTCGCCGCCGGCGAGTCCCGTGCGGCGGCGGAGCTCATCAACGAGCTGGTGGCGTCGGCCGGGACCACCCCGCAGCTCACGGACCACGACGGCTACGACTGGCATGTGCACTACTTCGCCCCCGGAGCGTCGCTGGGCGACCATCTCGCGGCCGACTGCGGGATGGCCCTCGCCTTCATCGTGGTCTCCGGCGAGCAGGAGCGGCTGCGCCGCTGCGAGGCCCCGGACTGCCGACGGGCCTTCGTGGATCTGTCGCGCAACCGTTCACGCCGCTACTGCGACAGCCGCACCTGTGGCAACCGGCTGCATGTGGCGGCGTACCGGGCCCGGCGCAAGGAAGCCGCGGAATGAGTCTGCGAGGCCCTCACAGCAGATAGAGATCGTGCATCGCCGCTATCAGCAGCAGGCAGCCAATCACCCCGAGAAAGATCATCAGGGGCGGCTGGGAGAGCGCGAAGAGGCAACCGCGCTGCTCATCGGTGGGTACGGGGGGATCGCCCCGGGAGGTGTCCAGCATCTCGGGGGCATGATGACGCAGCGGCCGGACACGTCGAGGTCAACACGCCCATCGGGCACGGGTGTTCGTTAAATCCCGTGCTTCTTCAGGATCGCTTCGATGTCGGAGAAGTCCTCGCCCTGCGACGCGGCGGACCCCGGCTCGTTGGCGGCGGGCTGAGCCGCCTTGGTGCGGCCCGGCCCCAGCGAGGGCGCGGAGGCGGCCGGCGCGGCCGCTTCCCGGCGGGCGGCCCGGGCCTGCTTGCGTTCCTGGCGGGTGCCGCCGCCGCGGCGCTCCACCGCGCGCGTGGTCATGAGAAGCGCCCAGGCGAGGCCGAGCAGCCCGAATCCGGCCCAGACGGTGGGATTGAAGACCAGGTCTGAGACCCAGTCGATCACGCCGGTCAGCACCAGGCCGATGGGCACCAGCGCGTACGCGGCGATACGGGCAGCGGTCAGGAAGCGCTTGCGGTACGCCGTGATCGCGGCGATGCCCAAGCCGGCCACTGACACCGCGGAACAAATGGTCTCGACGAGCATCCGGTCCTCCTGCGGTGGGAGCTCTGTTCCTCCATCCTGCACCGGTCACCTGCACATAAGCCACGATCCGGTACGAGGTCAGGGAGATCTCGGGGGTGCGATCCTCCCCAGGGTCCCGGTTGGGGAGCTGCCGGAGATGCTGAAAGACTGTGAGCATGAGCGACTCCCGTCCCGGCCGTCCCGACCGCCCCGTCCTCGATGTGTGGTGCGAGCTGCAGTGTTCCGACTGCCACAGCGCCCTGGAGGACCTGCGGGCGCTGCGGGAGCGCTACGGCGACCGGCTCGATGTACGACTGCGGCACTTCCCTCTCGAGAAGCACAAGCACGCCTTCGCCGCCGCACAGGCCGCCGAGGAGGCAGCCGAGCAGGGGAAGGCCTGGCCCTACGCGGAGGCGGTGCTCGCCCGCACCGAGGAACTGGCCGGGAAGGGCGAGCGCTTCCTGGTGGACGTCGCACGCGAACTGGGGCTGGACGCCGAAGAGTTCGACACGGCGCTGATCGACGGCCGGCACATTCTGATCGTCGACGCCGACCAGGCGGAGGGGAAGGCGATCGGGGTGACCGGGACCCCGACCTACGTCATCGGCGGCGAACGGCTCGACGGCGGCAAGAGCCAGGCCGGCCTGCGCGAGCGGATCGAGGAGATCGCCGACCGGCTGCTGGCCGGCCAGGGCGGCGGCGGCCGGAGCGACGGCCGGTAACGACGGCTCGTGCGTTCCTGGGCAGTACAGCTAGAGCAGCTGCTTGTACAGGTGGTAGTCGGTCGTCTCGTAGCCGAGCGACTCGTAGAGACGCACCGCGGGGGTGTTGTCGGCGAACACGTTGAGGCCGAGCTCGGCCACCCCGGCTGCCCGTGTTTCGCGCTCGGCCAGCAGCATCAGCGCGCGCCCGTGGCCCCGCCCCCGGTGTTCGGCGGCCACCTCCACGTCGAAGACGAACGCGCCGGGCATGCCGGGCCGCACCGGACGCAGCGCCACCCACAGGGTTCCCACCTGGGTCCCGTCGTGCAGGAGGACACCCAGGTAGGTGTCCGGCGTGTGTCTGCCGTCCGGCAGCGCCGAGGAATGGTCGGACTCCGACTTCGCCCTCGCCTGGTCCTCCGGAATGCCCCGCCCCATCAGGCTGCGTACGTAACCCTGCCGGGTGCGCTCGATCCACAGCTCGTACTCCGGCCCGCTCATGGGCCGTCCTTCGCTGTCCGCGGGCAGCGAAGGCGGCTCGACGGGCAGGCGCTTGAGCATGTTGCGGCTGCGCACCACGTAGCCGAGGGCCGACGCGAGGTGGCGGGCCGCCGCGGCCTGCGCCGTGATGGAGGCTTCCACCCGGGTGCAGCCCCACCCCCTCAGCACCTCCTCGGCGGCCAGGACCGCGACGGTGGCGCGGCCCCGACGACGGTCCTGCTCATCGATCCGCAACGACGCGATACGGCCGACGGAGGGGCCGAACCGGTGATCGGTACAGAGCTCGATCGTGCCGACCGGGCGGCTGTTCACACATACCCGGTACTGCCGCGACTTCGCACCGCCGGCGCCGTGCTGTATCGGCCCGGTGGGCCGCAGGGTGGTGGTCATCAGGGGCTTTCTACCCCGAACGGCGCCTGCCGTCATCCGGATTACGGATCCAGATCCGACCCGGCCCGCTCGTCGAAGATGCGCATGGCCTTCACGGTCACCGGCCCCGGCGCGCCCGCCGGTTCGCGCTCGTCGACCCGGTGGACCGCCTGCACGTCACGCAGCGTCGAGGTCAGGAAGATCTCCTCGGCCCGCTCCAGGACGTCCATCGGCAGGTCGGTCTCGCGGGCTCCCGTCCACTCGACGGCCAGGGCACGGGTGATGCCGGCCAGGCACCCCGAGGCAACCGGCGGCGTGTGCAGTTCGCCGTCGACGACGACGAACACGTTGGAGCCGGTGCCTTCGCAGAGCTGCCCGACCGTGTTGGCGAACAGCGCTTCGGACGCGTCCTGCTGGTGCGCGCGGGCGAGCGCCACGACGTTCTCGGCGTACGAGGTGGTCTTGAGCCCGGTGAGGGCGCCGCGCTCGTTCCGGGTCCAGGGCACGGTGATCACCGCTGTGGTGTCGGGTCGCCTCTTCGTCTCACCCAGCGCGACAACCAGGGTGGGGCCTGTGTCGCCGCGGTCGGAGCCCAGCGGCGAGAGCCCGCCGGTGTAGGTGATGCGCAGCCGGCCGAAAGCCATGGGGTTGGCGTCCAGGACCGCCACGCAGGCCCGGCGCACCTCGTCCAGGTCGGGTTCGGGCAGTCCGAGGCCGCGCGCCGACCGCGCCAGCCGGTCAAGGTGGCGGGTGACGGCGAAAGCCCTGCCCTCCACCGCCTTGAGCGTCTCGAAGACGCCGTCGCCCACGGTCAGCCCGTGGTCGAACACGGAAACCCGTGCTCCTTCGGCGTCCTGCAGTGTTCCGTCGAGCCAGATCTTCACCGTACGGTCCCTCCACTCGCCACGTACTCTCCCGACGCTACCGCGAGCAGCCGGGCAGCCTTCAGCTCGGTCTCGTCCCACTCCCGGTCCGGGTCGGAACCCCAGGTGATGCCAGCACCGGTGCCGAAGCACAGATTCGGCCCGCCGATCGCGTCCCGGTCGATCCAGAAGGTCCGGATACCCACGGCCAGCTCGCCCGTGCCGCGGTCGGCGTCGACCCATCCGATGCCGCCGCAGTAGGGGCCGCGCGGCGCCGTCTCCAGGGCTTCGATGATCCGCAGCGCGCTGGACTTGGGGGCGCCGGTCACCGAGCCGGGCGGGAACGTGGCGGCCAGCAGCTCGGCCCAGCCGGCGTCGGCGGCCAGTTCGCCTCGGACGGTGGAGACGAGGTGGACCAGGCCGGGGTGGGCTTCCACGGCGCAGAGTCGTGGGACGGTGACCGACCCGGTGGCGCATACTCGCCCGAGATCGTTGCGGACCAGGTCCACGATCATCACGTTCTCGGCGTGGTCCTTCTCCAGCAGGTCTTCGCGGTTGCGCCCGGTGCCCTTGATCGGACCGGAGTCGACGACGCGGTCTGCGCGCCGCAGGAACAGCTCGGGCGAGGCGGTGGCGATCTCCACCCCGTGCGCTCTCAGGCGAATCGTTCCGGCGTAGGGAGCGGGGTTGCCGCGGGCCAGCAGCGACGTCAGCGCGTCGACGTCGGCGGTGGCGGGCTGGGGCAGAGGTGCGGACAGCACGCGGCACAGGTTGGCCTGGTAGACGTCCCCGGCCGCGATATGCGCACGTATGCGCCGTACGCCCGCGGTGTACCCGGCCCTGTCGAGCGAGGACGTCCAGTCCCCCGTACCGGGGCCGGCCCATGCGCCGGGCAGCGGGGCGGGCACCGGCTCGGCACGTACATCCCCGAAGCGGGCGCAGGTCAACCGGCCCTCGAAGTCGGCGGCGACCGCCCAGAAGCCGGTGGATTCGAGGGCGGTGGGATCACTGGTCACGTCGCGGAGGTCTGTCGCGACGAGGCCGCCGAAGCGGGCCATCGGGGGGAGGTCGTGCACGGCTGTGAGTCTATGGCGGGTGTCGAGGAGGTGCCGGAGCGGTGCTGGTGGAGGTGCACGTGAGGTACGTCGGGCTGAACGCAGCGCAGCACGCTGGGGAAACGCGTTTTTGAGCTGGACCGGGAATCCGCTAGAGTTCAACACGTCGCCGGGGAACGAAAGCGCCCCGGAGGCTGCACCTGCGGACGTGGCTCAGTTGGTAGAGCATCACCTTGCCAAGGTGAGGGTCGCGAGTTCGAATCTCGTCGTCCGCTCGAAGTGGGGGATCTTCCCGGACCCCCGCGCTCTGTGGTGGAGTGGCCGAGAGGCGAGGCAACGGCCTGCAAAGCCGTCTACACGGGTTCAAATCCCGTCTCCACCTCCAAGGACGATTAGCTCAGCGGGAGAGCGCTTCCCTGACACGGAAGAGGTCACTGGTTCAATCCCAGTATCGTCCACTGGATCCCCGCTCGTGCTTGACGAGGGCGGATCCGACCCGCGCGATTAGCTCAGCGGGAGAGCGCTTCCCTGACACGGAAGAGGTCACTGGTTCAATCCCAGTATCGCGCACGCAGCACGCCCCATCGCAGTTCACGCACCACCTCAGCAGCACCGTCCCGCGCGATTAGCTCAGCGGGAGAGCGCTTCCCTGACACGGAAGAGGTCACTGGTTCAATCCCAGTATCGCGCACCACCGCAAAAGCCCCCGGCCGTCTCCACGGCCGGGGGCTTTCTGCATCAGAGCTGCTCGGGTGGATCGATCGCTCAGGACGAGAAGAGCATCCGCCCGAAGCCCTTCTGGCGGTGGTGACCGTAATGGCCACCGTGACCGCCGTGCTGCGGGGCGCCCCAGGCAGGGGCGGGAGCAGCCGGGTAGGCCTGGGGGGCGGGCCCGGCCGGCGGGGCCTGCTGCGTCCACTGCGACTCCAGGCGGGTCAGCGCCTCCAGTTCCCCGTAGTCGAGGAAGATCCCCCGGCAGCCGCTGCACTGCTCGATCTGGACACCATTGCGGTTGTACGTGTGCATCGCTGCATGGCACTTCGGACACTGCATGTCGGCTCAACTCCTCGCCGTCGGGTCGGCATCGCCGGATGCATGCCCGGCGACGCTCGGCTCACCCTACGATGACGCCTCGAACGCCAACTCGGGCGGGAGTGCGGCGATTCGGCCACAGGCTTCGACCATCAGCTCTTCCACCTCGTCCAGTGCCCGGTTCTCCGCGGCCGACTTTGCCAGCGCGAGGGCGGCCGTCTGCACGGTCAAGGCGCGGGCGGGAACGTCCAGTTCGGGCCAGGGGTCGCCCTCGGGGCGCACGGCGGGCCCGCCGGCCGCCCGGTACGCGCCGAGGAAGCTCAGCCAGATCTCCGGGTCCAGCAGGCCTGCGGCGTACCAGGCGGCCGGGCGGGCCAGGTCCCAGGCCGGGTCGCCGAGGCCCATGTCGTCGACGTCTATCAGCAGCCAGGGGCCGTCGTGGGCCGGGTTCCGGACGAGCTGTCCGAGATGGAGGTCTCCGTGGCACAGCATGCCGCTGCTTGGCGCGGGCGCCTCGTTACGGGCCCACGCCGGGAGCCGGCGCCAGGCAGCGAGTACGGGGGTGGCGGCCGGACCGGGGTCGGCGGCCCTCATACGCCGTACCGCGCGGGCGGCCTTCGCCGGCCCGCGCATCGCCGGGAGTGGGCCGGGCAGTTCGTCCAGGGGCACGGCGTGCAGCCGGGCGAGCAGCCGGGCCGCGTCCTCCCAGGGGGCGGCTTCCGGATGCTCGGGATCGACGGGCGTGCCGTGCGGCCAAACCGTCACCGGACGGCCGTGCAGTACGGCGGACAGGGCGCCCTCACGGGCGAGGACGGGCAGCGGGGGCAGCAGGATGCCGCCCATGCGGGCGGCGGCGGCGACGCGGATCCGTATGTCGAGCGCCGCCCGGTCCGTGTCCGGGGCGTGCGCCTTGGCCACGACGCCCCCGCTGTGGACCACGGTGCCGTCGGGGCGGTCGGCGAGCGTTGCGTGCTGCCCGGTGGCGCGGCGCGGAGCGGGCACGCCGGCGGCGAGCGCGGCCAGTTCCTCGGCGAGCGGTACGGGCACGGTCTCCCCCGGGGTGCGTCGGTGCCGGGCGGATGACGGCCCTGCCCTGGGATGGTACGCGGGGCGGCCGTCCCGGGCATGGCCGAAGGGGTGGCCCGGGCGGCAGCGCCAGGGCCGGTGGCCCCTGAGAAAAGGGTTGGCCCGCACAGCTCCCCAGCTGCGCGGGTCAACCCTTTCCTGCCGTCCGCCGCACCCCCGTCCCCACGGGGCTGATGGGCCGGATGTCCCCGGCCCGGGCCGCTCTCCCGGGCCTGGGGCGCCGCTCAGCGCCCCAGCATCACACCCACGGACGACGCCTGTGTGACCACCGCTTCCCAGCCGCCGAAGACGACTACGAGCAGGGTCGCCAGGGGAAGCACCATCGCCGCCGCCACCAGGGGGTGGCGAGTGCCGGACCGGCGGCCGCCGAACGCGGCGTACGCCTTGCGTCCCTGCGTGCGGATCATGCTCCGCGATGCCGTGTCCGCCATGGTCCCTCTCCTGTCGTTTTGAGCGCGGCGAGCGTGTGACCTCGGGGGACGAGTGCTGCGCCCGCCGCTTGACTTCAACACTAGGGGCGGGGCGATACCCGGGCGTCATGCCCTCGTACCGATTCCCGGGCCTCCCGGAGGATGACGGGCACCCCGGCCGCCTACTCCCCTGGGTGGAGACGAGGTCCTAGGACTTGGGGTCTTCCCGGAGGGGCTTCTCCGAGGAGTCCTCCCGCGGCACCGGCTGCTCGACCAGAGCCAGCACCCGGTTCGCCATGAACCGCGCCGTGCGCACCACCGATCCGTTCCGGGTGACTTCGCTCACTTCCACGACCCCTCTGCGCACCGCCGTCTCCACCCGGCGCCCCGCCCGGCTTGCCACCACTTCGTACGTACGGGTCGTGTCTCCCGCGTCCACGACTATCTCCACGCGATCGCCCTTCATTTCCCAATCCCCCTTCTGCGACGGACCTTTGAGATCTCGCACGGGTGAGGAGAGAGCGCCGGCCGCCTGTCCCCTGACCACCCCTCAAGTTTCCCATCGGACACTGACAATCGGCCGGGCCGCGAGGGCGCGGCCTCTCCGCACACCGGCCCGATGGTCCGTAAGCTGTGCCACGTCAAACGGACCGGGCAGCGGGGATGAACATGGCGATGATGCGGCTCCGGCGCGAGGACCCGCGTGTCGTCGGCTCGTTCAGGCTTCACCGTCGGCTGGGCGCGGGCGGCATGGGCGTCGTCTACCTCGGCTCCGACCGGCGGGGTCAGCGAGTCGCGCTGAAGGTGATCCGGCCGGACCTGGCGGAGGATCAGGAGTTCCGTTCGCGGTTCGCACGTGAGGTGTCGGCGGCCCGGCGCATCCGCGGTGGCTGTACGGCCCGGCTGGTGGCCGCCGATCTCGAGGCGGACCGCCCCTGGTTCGCGACGCAGTACGTCCCCGGCCCTTCGCTGCACGACAAGGTGGCCGACGAAGGCCCCCTGCCGGCCGCCCAGGTGGCCTCGATCGGCGCCGCTCTCTCGGAGGGCCTGGTGGCAGTCCACGAGGCAGGGGTGGTGCACCGCGACCTGAAGCCGTCGAACATCCTGCTCTCGCCGAAGGGCCCCCGGATCATCGATTTCGGTATCGCCTGGGCGACGGGCGCCAGCACCCTGACGCACGTCGGTACGGCTGTCGGCTCGCCCGGGTTCCTGGCGCCCGAGCAGGTCCGCGGTGCCCTGGTCACGCCGGCGACGGACGTGTTCGCGCTGGGCGCCACCCTCGCGTACGCGGCGACAGCGGACTCACCCTTCGGACACGGCAGTTCCGAGGTCATGCTCTACCGGGTCGTGCACGAGGAACCGCAGCTGTACGGGGTGCCCGACGCCCTGGCTCCGCTGGTACGGGCCTGCCTGGCCAAGGATCCGGAGGACCGGCCCACCACCCTCCAACTGTCGATGCGGCTCAAGGAGATCGCGGCCCGGGAGGCGCAGGGCCTGTCGGAGATCCGTCCGCCCGCTCAGCGGAGCGAGGCCGACCGGCCCACAGGACGGCTCGCCGAGCACGCCGACCGGCCTACGCAGCACACCGAACGGCGCACGGCGAGTGCCCCCGCGCCCCGCCTACAGGCGCCGCGTCCCTCCTCGCCGCCCCGCCCCTCCTCGCCGCGCCCCACGGGATTCCGCCCGGCGGCACCGCGCAACACCACCCGCCCCGGAGCCCGTACGAACGGCAGACCCGTCCCCCGTACGACCTCGGCGGGACGGCGTCCGGCCGGACCGAACCGGCGTCTGCTCCGCCAGCGGCTCATCGTGTTCGTCGTGGTGACGGTGATCGTGGCGCTGGGGATCGCCGCGGCGCAACAGCTCTGACCTCCGGAGCTCTGACCTCCGGTCAGTCCTGCGGGCGGCCCGAGGCCACCGCGTAGAACGCGACCGCAGCGGCCGCCCCCACATTGAGCGAGTCCACGCCGTGCGCCATCGGGATCCGGACCCACTCGTCCGCGGCCATAAGTGCCTGCGTGGAGAGCCCGTCGCCCTCCGCGCCCAGCATCAGCGCAACGCGTTCGAGGCTGTGCGGGGCGGCGTCCTCGATGGGCGACGCCTTCTCGTCCGGGGTGAGGGCGAGGAGCCTGAAGCGCGCCTCCCGCACCGCGTCGAGGCCCCTGGGCCACGTTTCCAGACGCGCGTAGGGGACGGAGAACACCGCGCCCATGGAAACCTTGACCGAGCGCCGGTAGAGCGGGTCCGCGCAGTCCGGCGAGAGCAGTACGGCGTCCATGCCGAGGGCGGCCGCGCTGCGGAAGATCGCGCCGATGTTGGTGTGGTCGTTGACCGCCTCCATGACCACCACGCGGCGGGCCGACCCGAGGAGTTCGCCGGCCGTCGGCAGGGGCTTGCGCTGCATCGAGGCCAGGGCGCCGCGGTGCACGTGGTACCCGGTGACCCGCTCGGCGAGGTCCGGGCTGACCGCGTACACGGGGGCCGGGACCTCGTCGATGACGTCGCGCATCACATCGACCCACTTGGCCGAGAGCAGCATCGACCGCATCTCGTAGCCGGCGTGTCCGGCCCGTCTGATGACCTTCTCGCCCTCGGCGATGAACAAGCCCTCCGCGGGCTCCCGCTTGCGCCGGAGCTCGACGTCGGTCAGGCCCGTGTAGTCGCGCAGACGCGGGTCGTCGGGGTCCTCGATGGTGATGAGATCAGCCACAGGGTGATACTGCCTTGTCCTGGGTGTGGTGCCAACGGCTTGGAACGAGATCGGTTACCGGCGGTTACGCGCTCTTGGGGGCACCCGCGCCCGGCCCGACACCGACGACCTCGCCGATGACGATGACCGCCGGCGGACGAATCTCCTCGGCCCTGACCGTGTCGCCGACGGTGGCCAGAGTCGCGTCCACCCGGCGCTGGGCCGCGGTCGTCCCCTCCTGGATGACCGCGACGGGCGTCTCGGGCGACCTGCCGTGCGCGGTCAGGGCGGCGGCGATCGGGCCGATCCGCTCGACCGCCATCAGCAGGACGAGTGTGCCCCGCAGCTTGGCCAGAGCCGTCCAGTCGACCAGCGAGCGCGGGTCGTCGGGGGCGACATGGCCGCTCACCACGGTGAACTCGTGGGCAACCCCCCGGTGGGTGACCGGGATTCCCGCCGCCCCCGGCACACTGATGGAGCTGGAGATACCGGGGACCACGGTGCACGGGATACCGGCCTCCGCGAGCGCCTCGGCCTCCTCCATGCCGCGGCCGAAGACGAACGGGTCACCGCCCTTCAGGCGGACCACGGCCTTGCCGGCCTTCGCGTGCTCGATGAGCGCGTGGTTGATGGCCTCCTGGGCCATGAAACGGCCGTACGGGATCTTCGCCGCGTCGATCACCTCGACGTGCGGGGGGAGTTCGTCGAGCAGGTCGCGCGGGCCGAGGCGGTCCGCGATGACGACGTCCGCCTCGGCTAGCAGACGGCGGCCGCGCACGGTGATCAGGTCCGGGTCGCCCGGGCCGCCGCCGACCAGGGCTACACCAGGGGTGCGGGTGCGGTGGTGGGGCGCGGCGAGAGTGCCGTCGCGCAGGCCCTCGACGATCGCGTCCCGCACCGCGGCGGACCGGCGCGGGTCGCGCCCGGTGAGCACTGCGACGGTCACGCCTTCGCTGCGCCCGGTGGCCGGGGTCCAGGCAGTGGCCGCCTCGGCGTCGTCGCTGCGTACGCACCAGGTGCGGGTTCGTTCCGCCTCGGCGGACGCCCTCGCGTTGGCTTCCGCGTCGCCCGTCGCGACGAGGGCGTACCAGGCGTCGGCGAGGTCACCCTCCGCGTACGGGCGGCGCTCCCAGCGGATCTCGCCGGCCTCGGCCATCGCCTCGACGGACGGGGTCGCGGACGGTGACACGAGGACGATGTCGGCGCCGGCCGCGATGAGCGCGGGCAGGCGGCGCTGGGCGACCTGGCCGCCACCGAGGACGACGACTCGCCGTCCGGACAGACGCAGTCCGACGGGATAGGCGGGGTGCTCGGCGGGCTCGGCCATGGCTGTGCGGCTCCTCGTGCGGTCTTGCGTGTACGGGCCGCTGCGACGGTGGAGCGGCGCTGGTGGGGCGGCTTTCCGGGCCCCGCGCCCACCTTACGGTCCGGGGCCGGGGCGGGCCGGGGTGGGGATGGGCCGGTGGGGAGGCGGACGGGGCCCGCGGGAGTGCCATTCGGTAGCACATGACGTACGGCGCTTCAGCCGGGTCACTCCGGCTGCCCGGCGCCACCCATCACGCTGCTACGTCCCGGACGTCACTCCCTCCGAGCCCCGTCCCCTCCCGCGCGTCATTTCTCCGTCACACCCGCCGAGTCGAACGTCGCCACCTCGTGCATCGCACGGGCTGCGCTCTGGACCACCGGAAGCGCCAGGAGCGCGCCCGTACCCTCGCCGAGGCGCAGGTCGAGGTCGACCAGCGGGCGCAGGCCCAGCTTGTTGAGCGCCGCCACATGGCCCGGCTCGGCGCTGCGGTGGCCGGCGATGCAGGCCGCCAGGGCCTCCGGCGCGATGGCGCGGGCGACCAGGGCCGCGGCTCCGGCGCTCACGCCGTCCAGGATCACCGGGGTGCGCAGCGAGGCGCCACCGAGAAGGAGGCCGACGATCGCGGCGTGCTCCAGGCCGCCGACCGCCGCGAGGACGCCGATCGGGTCGGCGGGATCCGGCTGGTGCAGGTCGAGCGCACGGCGTACGACGTCGACCTTGCGGGCGTGCATCTCGTCGTTGATGCCCGTACCACGGCCGGTCACCTCGGCCGGGTCCGTGTCGGTGTAGACGGAGATCAGGGCGGCCGACACGGTGGTGTTGGCGATGCCCATCTCACCGGTGAGCAGGGCCTTGTTCCCGGCAGCCACCAGGTCGCGGGCCGTCTCGATACCGACCTCGATGGCGGAGAGGACCTCTTCGCGGGTGAGCGCCGGGCCGGTGGTGAAGTCGGCCGTGCCCGGACGCACCTTGCGCGGGAGGAGGCCGGGCGTTGCGGGCAGGTCACCGGCGACGCCGACGTCGATCACGCACACCTCGGCGCCGACCTGGTTGGCGAAGGCGTTGCACACCGCGCCGCCACCGAGGAAGTTCGCGACCATCTGCGAGGTAACTTCCTGGGGCCAGGCGGTGACACCTTGCGCGTGCACGCCGTGGTCGCCGGCGAAGATCGCGACGGCGGCGGGCTCGGGGATGGGCGGCGGGCACATCCGCGACAGTCCGCTCAGCTGGGCGGAGATGATCTCCAGCATGCCGAGCGCACCGGCCGGCTTGGTCATCCGCTTCTGGCGTTCCCAGGCCTCGCCGAGCGCCTTGGCGTCGAGCGGACGGATGTTGGAGATGGTCTCCTGCAGCAGGTCGTGCGGCTCCTCGCCGGGAAGCGCGCGGCGGCCGTACGTCTCCTCGTGCACGACCCAGGCCAGCGGGCGGCGCTTGGACCACCCGGCCTGCATGAGCTCGGGCTCCTCCGGGAACTCGTCGACGTACCCCACGCAGAGGTAGGCGACGACTTCCAGATGCTCGGGGAGGCCGAGCGCGCGCACCATCTCGCGCTCGTCGAAGAAGCTGACCCACCCGACACCGAGCCCCTCGGCGCGGGCCGCGAGCCAGAGGTTCTCGACGGCGAGTGCGGAGGAGTACGGCGCCATCTGCGGCTGGGTGTGCCGGCCGAGCGTGTGTCGGCCGCCGCGGGTCGGATCGGCGGTGACGACGATGTTGACCGGGGTGTCGAGGATCGCCTCGATCTTCAGTTCCTTGAACTGCTTGGCCCGGCCCTTGGGCAATGACTTGGCGTAGGCCTCGCGCTGACGGGTGGCCAGTTCGTGCATCGACCGGCGGGTCTCGGCGGAGCGGATGACAACGAAGTCCCACGGCTGGGAGTGACCCACGCTCGGTGCGGTGTGCGCGGCCTCGAGTACGCGCAGGAGGACCTCGTGCGGGATGGGGTCGGAACGGAAGCCGTTGCGGATGTCCCGACGTTCACGCATCACACGCAGGACGGCCTCTCGCTCGGCGTCGTCGTAGCCGGGTGCGGGCGCGGGGCGCGCCGCCTCGGGGGCGGCGGCCACGGCGGTTCCAAGCTCGGGTGCCGCGGATTCGGGCGCCGGGGCCGCGGCTTCCGGCTCGGTCTCAGGCTCGGCCGCCGACGCGGTTACGGGCTCCGTCGCTGCCTCGGACGCAGACTCCAGGACTGCGGACTCGGGCGCGTCCGGGGGCTCGGCTTCGGTGACGGCCAGGGGCTCCGGCTCGGGGTCCGCGGCGAGCGTGCCGGTCCCGGGCTGCGGCGCGAGCTCCGCGGCGGGGTCCTGCGCGGTGGGAGCGTCCTGCGCGGTGTGGAACTCCGGTTGCTCGGTGACGGCCTCCGCCGCCGGGCCGGCTTCGGCTGCCGGCACCGGCTCGGGATGCGGAGCCGCCTCGCCGCCGTCACGCGGGGTGGGAACCAGCGGAACCGCCTGCGGGTCCTCGTCGACCGTCTGCTGCCCGCCGGGCTCGTGCGCCTCGTCCGCGGCGGCCCGCCCTTCGGCCTCCGCCGCGGGGGCGGGGGCCGCCGGGTCCTGGTGCTCGGGCCGGGACTGGATCTCGGCCGGGTACGGAGCCGGCTCCTGGCCCTGCTGCCGGCCTTCGTGCCGGTCGCCCTGGCTCCGCCGCTCGCCCTGGTCCCGGACCGGCTCGTGGTGCTGCGGCCCGTTCTCGTCCATGGGCTCGGACGCCTGCTCGGGCGCCGGCACGGCTTCGGAAACGGCCTGGACGGGGACCGCCGGGGCGCTCTGCTCGTCCGGTGAAGCCGGCTCGGGCGCGGGCGCCGGCTCAGGCGCGGGCGCCGGCTCATGCGCTGCGTTGTCTGGGCCCGCCGCGGCCACAGCGGCCTCGGCGGCCGGTACCGGCTGCGGTTCGGAGGCGGCCTGCGACCGGCCGACCGCCCGGGACGCGGCACCCTCGGGGGTCACCCCGGGCACGGCCGCCTCGGCGACGGGAACCGGTTGGGGCTCCGCCGGGGCCGGCGCCAGGTTCTCCCGGGACGGCAGCGAACCGTCCACCGGGACGAACTGCCCGACCGGCTGCGCCGGTTCCGGCACCGACGGGGCCTCGGGGACGACCGTTTCTGCGGGGGCCGGGGCAGTCTGGACCACCTGTGCCGCCTGCGGGCTCCACGGGCCGCCCGCGTGCGGCGGGATCTCGCCGAGCTGCGGGCCCGGCAGGACGCCGGCGCCGGTGCGCGGCACATCGAGGTACTCGGGGCCGTTGGTGGGCGGACCCGCGTGCCGTACGGGGGCCGGGTTATGCGGCGCCGAAGCGGGGCCTCGGTCCGCGAGAGAGCGAACCACCCCGCCGGTGGCCTCCGGCACGGGCGGTCCCATGTGAAGCGGTCGCCGCGCGGGAGCGGGGGCGGCCACGGGCGGCGCGACACGTACACCACTGAGGTCGACGGAGCCGGAGTCGCGGCCGCCGGCCTCGTGGGCGTCGGGCTGCGGGTCCGGAACGGGCATCGCTGCGGGCGCGGCGACCATGGCCGGGGGCACCGGCTGCGGGTCGCTCCACGCGCCCTGCGCGCTCGGCATCAGCAGCAGGTCGTCGTCCTCGGCACCACTCTCCGCAAGGTGGGCAGCGTCTGCGGGGTCGAGGAAGGAGTACGCGCCTGGAGCGGAGATGCCAGGCTGGTCCACCATGCCCGCGTTCTCCGGCATTCCCTCGCCCGGAACCTGGCCGGTGTCAGTCATGCGTACCCCTCGCCCATCGGTTGTGCTCCTTCGACCAGCTCGCCCGGGCGCCCGGTCGCGGCACACCTGTCGCCCGTCATGAAGAACGAGCGTGTGCGCCGCGCGGCACGAACACCCGCCGACATGAGTCATTGTCGCGGCCGTTTCGCCGCCATGGCAGCCATACGTGCCACGGCCCGCTGTGGACTGCGCCACGTCGCGCGTCCTCCGGTTCCGCCATACCACACAGACACCCAAACCGGGCGCCCTTTTGGGACATTGGCGAACGAAGCACCGAACGCCCCCAGGCAGTACAACGATCGGCCAGCCTACCCCGCGTGGCGCGACGGAGGGATCACGGGGCGCGATCCAGGCGCCTTCCGGAGAGCAGGAAGGCCACCGCGCGCTCGCGTTCGGACCAGGTGCGGGTGTCGAGGTCGACGGACTGCAACAGGGCGCATTCGACGGCATAGCCGCTCTCGGAAAGCGTCCTGCCGACCGCCTCCGCCTCGTCGCGCGTCGCAGCGTGCGTGACGATCCGCTCGGGGCGCCGGTCGGCGCACGCGGACACCACGGGGACTCCGCCGCCGCCGATGCGTACGACGTCGGGTTCGGGGAGCCTCTCCAGGACGTGCGGTGCGCGTCCGTTGACGACCTGGAGCTGGACATGGGCGTGCCGGGCGGCGGCATCGACCCGGGCGCAGGCGGCGGGGTCCTGGTCGACGGCGATGACGGCTGCGCCGAACCGGGCGGCCTCCACGGCAAGTGATCCGGTGCCGGTGCCGATGTCCCAGACGAGGTCGCCGGTGCGCGGGCCGAGGCGGGCCAGTTGTGCGGCACGCAGCTGGATCGATTCGCCCTCCGCCGGGCCGGGCTGTCCCGGTTCGGCCGGCAGGGCCCAGCCGCGCTCCGGCGACGGGCCTCCCGGTTCGTGGCCCGCGATCCAGCCGGCGTCCCGGTCCGCGCCGCCCCCTCCGCCGCCTCCGATGGCGATCACGACATTGGGGTCGCGCCAGCTGTGGTCGGCGGCCTTGTCCGAGGTCAGGACAGTGACCTGCTCCCGCTCGGTGCCGAGTTCCTCGCAGATCACAAAGGTGCGGTGGACGCCTTCGAGGAGCAGGGCGAGTTCGGCGGGGCCCGCTCCCGGCGAGGTGAGGACGGCGACCTTGGGGTGCGCCCGGCAGACGTTGACGGCGCGGCGCAGCGTACGGGGGTGGGCGACGACGACGTGGGCGTCGTCCCACGGCATCCCGGCGCGCGCGAAAGCGGCGGCCACGGAGGAGACGGCGGGCACGACTTCGACCTCGAGGCCGTGTTCGGGGGCGCGCAGAGTCCGTACGACACCGAAGAAGCCGGGATCACCGTCCGCGAGGACCACCGCGCTGCCGCGGTGTCCGGCGATCCGGCGGGCGGCGAGACCGACGCTGCCGAGGCGGATCCTTTCCGCGGATGCGGGCACCTCGGGGAGTGCCAGGTGGTGTGCGGCACCGGCCACCAGCGTGGCGGCCGAGAGGGCGGACCTGGCGGCTGCGGTCAGGGGCGAACCGTCCCAGCCGATCACCGTGACCCGGTCGGCCATCGTCGTCAGTCTCCTGGATGTGTCGCAGGTCGGGGCAGCCCGCACAGCGGCGGGCACGGTGAGACTACCTGGTCATCAGGTCAGTTCCAGTCGGTGTACCCGGCGTAGCCGCCCGCGTCGGCCATCTCGTCGGAGACCCCGTCGAGGTCCTCGGGGAGCAGGCTCCAGACGATGAGGTCGGTGCGCAGATCGGTCCAGCTGCCGTCCTCCGTCTGCGTGCGCGCTATCCACGCGTTGCGAAGGACGCCTTCGCTGATGCAGCCGATCTTCTGGGCGACCTGCTGGGAGGCTGCGTTGTCGGCGGCCGTACGCATCTCCAGGCGCTCGAACCGTTGATCCCGGAACAGCCACTGGGCGACCGCGAGCACCGATTCGGAGGCGTAGCCCTCTCCCCGCGCCCAGGGCGCCGTGACGTAGGACATCTCGGTGGACCGGCAGCGCCAGTCGGTGTTGCGCAGATGGACGACGCCGACGAGCCGCTGGGTCAGGAACTCGGTCACCGCGAAAACGATCCCCCGGCCCTCGGTGCGTTCGTCGTGCGCCAGCCGGGTGGCCCAGTCGTGGGCATGGGCCGTGGTGTAGGGGTGCGGGACCGAGGTCCACGCGGTGACGAGTTCGTCGTTCATCATCTCGGTCAGCGCCGTGACATCGGGCTCCTCGAAGGGGCGCATCACCAACCGGTCCGTGCTGATGGAGATGTCCGGAAAGGTGGTAGTCATGCGCAACTCCATGCCAGAGACCGTTGTCAGGGCCGTAAAGGCACAGCATGCAGCATCGGTACGCGGATGCGCATGGCCGGGTGGACGCGCGAGGGCCCCGCGCACCGGGCGGGGTGCGCGGGGCCTTCGCCCACAAGGGCCGTACGGGCGTCAGGACTTGACGGCCCCGAAAGCCGGAATGACCGAGCCGTCACCGAACTTGCTCTCGATGAACTGCTTGACCTCGTCGGAGTTGAGGAGCTTGGAGAGCTTCGCGATCCGCGGGTCGTTCTCGTTGCCCGCCTTCACGGCAAGGAAGTTGGCGTACGGGTTGCCCTCGCCCTTCTCCAGGGCGAGCGCGTCCGTGGAGGGCTTGAGCTTGGCACCGATGGCGAAGTTGCCGTTGATCACGGCGGCGTCGAAGCCGTCGAGGCGGGGGGCGATCTGGGCCGCCTCCAGCTCGGTGAACTGCAGGCCCTTGGTGTCCTTGATGTCGGCAAGGGTGGCATTGCTGCCGGCGCCGTCCTTCAGCTCGATCACACCGTTGTCGGCGAGCAGCCTGAGTGCGCGGCCCTCGTTGGTGGCGTCGTTGGGGACCGCGACGGTCTGGCCGGGCTTCAGGGCGCTGAGCTTCTCGACCTTCTTCGAGTAGAGGCCGAGCGGCTCGATCTCGACATTGACGACCGGCACGATGTGCGTGTTGTTCTGCTTGTTGAAGTCGTCGAGGTAAGGCTTGTGCTGGAAGAAGTTGGCGTCGACGTCACCGTGCTCGGTGGCCTTGTTCGGCTGGACGTAGTCGTCGAAGACCTTGACGTCCAGCTTCAGCCCTTCCTTCGCCGCGAGGTTGTCCTTGACGTACTCGAGGATGAGGGCGTGGGGGGTGGGGCTGGCGGCGACGGTGAGCGTGGCGGCCGGATCTGCCTTCCTGCCCGCGGTCGTTTCCTTCTTCGGGTCGGAGGGCGCGCTGCAGGCGCCGAGCCCGAGAGTCAGGGCGGCGGCGGCCGCGAGGGAGGCGGAGATCTTTACAGGGGTACGCACGAAGAGTGCCTTTCTTGCGGGGTTGAACTGTCCGGCAAAGGGTCCGGACATGCGGGGTCAGGAAGTCTTGGCGGGCGCCGGACTCGGCCGGGTCCCGAAGAGCCGCAGACCTGCGGCGGCCGTGGAGCGGCCCGAGCGGTGGGCCAGGCGCCGCACGACGAGGTCGCCGGCCAGCTGCACGAGGGTGACGAGGACGACCAGCAGGGCGATGTTGGCGATCATCCAGCTGCTCTCGAAGCGCAGGTATCCGCGGGTGTACGCCAGGCTGCCGAGGCCGCCGCCGCCGACCGCGCCCGCCATCGCGGAGTAGCCGATGAGCGTGATCACGGTGGTCGTGATGCCGGCGATCAGCGACGGCAGCGACTGGGGCAGCAGCACCTTGAAGACGGTGGTCCATGTTCCGCCGCCCATCGCCTGAGCGGCTTCGACGAGGCCGTGGTCGACCTCGCGAATGGCGGTCTCGGCGAGCCGGGCGAAGAACGGGACGGCGCCGATGGCCAGCGGCACGACGAAGGCGGTGGGTCCGCTGACCTGGTTGGTGACCCAGGCGGAGAACGGAATCAGAACGATCATCAGGATGAAGAACGGCAGCGAGCGGCCGATGTTCACGATCGCTCCGACGGCCTTGTTCACCACGGTGTTCTGGAGCAGCCCGCCTCGGTCGGTGAGGATGAGCAGGATGCCGAGGGGCAGTCCGCCCAGCACCGCGTAGAAGGTGGACCAGCCGACCATGTAGAGGGTGTCCAGAGTGGCGTTGACCAGCTCGGGCCGCATTTCGGTCCAGTTCACTTGGCGCCGACGTCGATCTGAAGGCCCTGCTCGCGCAGGAAACCGATCGGTACGACGTTCTCCTCGAAGCGTCCGGGGAGTTCGATCCGCATACGGCCGACCTGCTTTCCGCCGACGGTGTCCATCGCGGCCCCGAGGATCGATATGTCGACGTTGTAGGTACGCGAGAGCTGTGAGATCACCGGCTGGGTCGCCGCGTCGCCGTGGAAGGTGACGTCGACGACCGTGCGGTCGTCGCCGGAGGCCGTTCCGCTGACCGGGAAGAGTTCGTGGGCCAGCTCGGAGCCCGGCGTGGCGAGAAGTCCGGCGACGGTTCCGGACTCGGTGATCCGCCCGTCCTTCATCAGCGCGGCCGAGTCGCAGATCGTCTTGACGACATCCATCTCGTGCGTGATGAGCAGAACGGTGAGGCCGAGCTGCTGGTTGAGGTCGCGCAGCAGCTGGAGGATCGAACGGGTGGTCTCCGGGTCGAGTGCGCTGGTCGCCTCGTCGGAGAGCAGCACCTTCGGGTCGCCGGCGAGGGCGCGGGCGATGCCGACACGCTGCTTCTGCCCGCCGGAGAGCTGCGCCGGGTACACCTTCGCCTTGTCGGCGAGGCCCACGAGGTCGAGCAGTTCCAGCGCCTTGCGGGTGCGCTCCTTGCCGGAGACGCCGAGGATTTCCAGCGGCAGTTCGACGTTGGCCTGCACGGTGCGCGAGGAAAGCAGGTTGAAGTGCTGGAACACCATGCCGATCCGGCTGCGCGCCTCGCGCAGCTCCCGGCCGGCGCGGCGACCGCGTCGGGCGAGGGCGGTGAGGTCCTGGCCGTCGACGGTCACCGTGCCGGCGGTCGGACGCTCCAGGAGATTTACGCAGCGGATGAGGGAGGACTTGCCGGCGCCGCTCTGGCCGATGACTCCGAAGACCTCGCCCTCCCGCACGTGCAGATCGACGCCGTCCAGGGCGGTGACCTCACGGTCTCGCGACTGGTAGACCTTCTTCAGGCCCGTTGTGGTGATCACAGGGATTTCCGTCACTGTCGAGTGCGCGGCGCAGTGTCCGCCGGGCACGGGCAATTCGTCAGGGAACGCGAAACGGCTGAATCGGTGGAAACCGGTAGTCAACGCGTGCGCGGGGCAGGCACGTTCCGCGGTTCACGGACGTGGCTCGGCCGGGTCTCGCTTCGGGGCGCGAGGCTGCAGGAGGGGGCCCTCAGAAGGCGCACATTCGACACATACAGCGAGCACCGGGCGTAATCATCGCCTCGGTCGCAAGGGTGCGGCTGCTCGTCGTGGTCATGGCCCCAGTAAACCAGACGAGTATCCAGAGCCGATCACCGCTGTCCGAATAGCGGACACGCCTGGACAGGCTCCGACCGCCCGGGCGACTGCCACTCCGCCGCCCATGACCTGGGCGAACGCGGTCGACAGGTCCCTCGCTCGCCGGGCGGCGACGGACGGGCGGGGCCGTCGCTGTGGCCAACACCACGGCCGCCCCGGGGCCGGGCGCACCAGGTGTTTTGGCCCGTAATACCCTCGCTGCATGCTTGACGCCCTGACGGTGACACTCTGTGTGACCGCCCTCGCCCTCGCCGTGTGGTGCGGATTCGCCGCGTTCCGCGACCAGCCCACCAAGGACTGGCACTTCATCGGCATGGCCGTGGTCTCCGTGCTCGCTCTGGTCCAGCTGATCGTCGGGTTCGTGCAGCTGGCCCGGGGCGAGAAGCCCGACGAGGGCGGCGTGATCTTCGTTTCGTATCTGATCGGTGCTTTCGCGGCCGTCCCGGCCGCCGGCTTCCTCTCGCTGGCCGAGCGCACCCGATGGGGCTCGGCAACGGTCGCGGCCGGCGCGGTGGTGCTGGCCGTGCTCGAAGTCCGGCTGTACGACATCTGGGGAGGCAGCGGTGCCTGAGCCCGCCACCGGCCGGCGCGAGCGCACGCGTACCCGGCTGGTCACCGGCCCGGGGCTGCTGCTGGTCT
The DNA here is from genome assembly GCF_040682335.1 of Streptomyces sp. NPDC051219. NCBI lineage: Bacteria > Bacillati > Actinomycetota > Actinomycetes > Kitasatosporales > Streptomycetaceae > Streptomyces > Streptomyces sp. NPDC051219. The sequence continues at coordinate 25,402 of NZ_JBFBAS010000013.1, read as the reverse complement.
GGGTGTACGGAGTGATCACCGTCGGCGCGGTCTCGCGCTCCGCCTACCAGATCGCCACCGAGTACGACCGGGCGCCGCTGGCCTACGCGCTCTCCGCCGCGGCGGCGCTGGTGTACGCGTTCATCACGTACTCGCTGGTGCGCGGCGGGGAGACGGCCCGCAAGGCGGCCCTGGTGTGCTGCGCCGCCGAGCTGACGGGCGTCCTGGCCGTCGGCACCTGGACGCTGGTGGAGCCCTCCGCCTTTCCCGACGCCACCGTGTGGTCCGACTTCGGCATGGGCTACCTCTTCATTCCGGTGATCCTGCCCGTGACCGGGATGCTGTGGCTGCGAAGGTCCAGGGCCGCCGCGGGCCCGCTGGGCGCCGGGCGCTAGGCCCTGTCCGGGTCCCGCCGGTACGACGCCATTCGATCAGCCGGGCTTTAATTGACACGTGGGGTTCGCACACCAGGCCGCCCCTTTCTGCCTGGAAGTGATTCCTGTGGCTCACCGTTCCCGGCCGCGGCGGCTTCTGATGCTCGCCACCGCTACCGCCCTGGCCGTAGCAGGCGTAGTGCCGCCCACCAGTGCGGCTCTCGAGACGCCGCGTGCCGGCACCTCGACCACGATGGCAGCCGGGCACGGCGGTCACGGTCGCGAGAACCACGGCATCACCATCCCCGCCGTGGAGTGGGTGAAGACGACCGACTCCCCCAGCGGCATCACGGCCGAGCTTCCCGGAAGTTCCACGGTCAGGAAGTCGGCTGTGCCCGTCGACGGCAAGATCGTCGACGTTCGTCTGTACGGGGTGGAGGTGGCTGACGGGTTTGTGGGCTTCGTCGTCTTCGACCTGCCCGGCACCCAGCAGGATCTCGACAAGATGCTTCAGGGCTCCCTCGAGGCCTACGAGCAGGTGACCGGCGAGACTCTCACCAGCAGCCGCATCCGGAAGTCCACGGTCGACGGCCACCCGGCGCTCGACGCGAGGCTCTCCACCGAGGGGGGCGTCCGCCTGGTGGGTGCCACTCGCTTCATCGCCGACGACGCCCACCTCGTCCAGGCCGTGACGCTCGTTCCTGAGGCGAACGAGAAGGCCATGAACCAGATGCATCAGCGGCTCATCGCCGGCATCCGCATGCCCTGACCCGTCTTCGAACGCTCCTCGAACCGCCCGGACCCGCACCACGGTGCCCAACGGCCGTCACTCGTTTCGGCTCAGCGGCCCCACCACATGGGCCAGGTCGGTGATCTCGTAGATGAGCTGGTCGTTGCCCGAGCGGGTCACGTTGATCTCCACTTCGGGGAGGCAGTGGGAGTTACGGGTGATCTCCTCCCGGACCACGATGCCGTCGGACGACTCCCTGAGAAGAATCCACCGCCCCCCGCAGCCAAGTGACGGGTAGTCGACGCTCGCGACCCGCTGCCCGACCTTTCCGCCGGTGTAGTCCACCTTCACCGAGTAGTCCTGGGAACCGCCCTGCCGCAGCAGGCCACTCCACTTTCCCCGGTAGGTGAAGGACTTCGAGGCGGGCTTCCTGGTGGGGGACGAGGTACTGCTGCTCCCGTCCTTTCCGGCGGTCGCGGGCGATGACACCCACGGGGCCGAGGCGCCGGGATCCGCCGTCCGGTCGTCTCCCCGGCCGCCGTCGTCCGGCTTCACCAGCATCACCAAGGTGGCCAGTACGGCGACCGCGCAGACGGTGCTCAGGACCGGTACGAGGGCACGACCACGGCGCGTGTCGCCGCCCGCCGGCGAGACGGTCGGCCACGAGGCGGGAGTCCGCGGGGCCGCGGGCCGCAGGGACGGAGGGTAAGGGTGGGGGTGGGGCTGCTGGACCTGAGGCGGGGGCTGGGGCTGGGGCCGGGGCTGCGAGTGAACGGTCGGCAGGGCGTGGACACCCTGGGAACCGTCCAGCCGGGTCTGCGGCGGATCGTCCAGGCTGAGAAGGCGGGCGGTCCGGAGGCCTATCTCCGCCGTCAGCGCCGGCGGGAGCCAGGTGCTCTGATGCTCGCCGGCCGTCGCCGCGGTCGCGGCCTCGGCGATCTCACGCAACGGCGGGCGCTGTCCGGGGTCCTTCGCCATGCAGCGCAGCACCAGCCCGGCCAGCGGTCCCGACAGTCCCTCCAGGTCCGGCTCCTCCTCGATGACCCGCATCATCAGCGCGTAGCTGCCGCTGTCGGAGTCGCCGAACGGATGCCGGCCCGTGGCAGCGAAGGCAAGTACCGAGCCGAAGCTGAAGACATCGCTGACCGCGAGGACATCCCGGCCCCTGACCTGCTCCGGGGACATGTAGCCGGGAGAGCCGATCACCGCGCCGGTCCGGGTAGCGACACTGGCGTCGGCCGCCCGCGCGACGCCGAAGTCGATCACCCGGGGGCCGTCGAGGGAGAGCATCACGTTGGACGGCTTGAGGTCCCGGTGCACGAGCCCACTCTCGTGGATGTTCCGCAACGCTCCTGCCAGCCCGGCGGCCAGCGACCACACCGACCGTTCGGGCAGCCGATCGCCCGGCCCGGTCACCGCCTCGTGCAGGGTGAGGCCGGGCACGTAAGCGGTGGCGAGCCATGGGGTGGCGGACTCCGTGTCGAAGTCGAGAACGGGTGCCGTCCAGGCGCCGTCGACCCGCTGCGCGGACCGTACCTCGGCGCGGAACCGCCGCCGGAACTCGGGGTCGTGGGACAGCTGCGCGTGGATCACCTTGACCGCGGCCATCCGGCCCTGGGCCGAGCGCCCCAGGTACACCAGCCCCATGCCGCCCGCGCCGAGCCGGCCGAGCAGCCGGTAGCTGCCGATCCATGACGGGTCCTCCGCCCTGAGTGCCTCCACGGTGATCCGCGCCCCCCGACTGGTCTCACGAGCCGTGCGCACACATTCTCGCACCGCGTACGGCCCTGGCGGGCCAACTCGAGGGTGTCCGGGCGCCGTAGAGGACCTAAGCGCTGGCGACGAATGCCCGGGGGTCCGCCTCCTTCTCCAGCGTGACCAGCGTCAGGGCGGGCCCGATACGCCGGCTGGCCACCGCGGCGTAGCCACGGCTGCGGTAGAGGCGCAGATTGGTTTCGCTGCGGTGTCCGGTGAAGAGCTGGAACCGCTTCGCCGCCCGCTCGGCGGCGAAGTACGTCTCTATGGCGGCCAGCAGTCTGCCGCCCAGCCCATGTCGCCGCATCCGCGGGTGCACGATCAGCTTGGCAATCCGGGCGGTACCCGCCTCGTCCACGCTGCCGCGCACCGAGGCCACCACTTCATCGCCGAGGCGGGCCACCAGTCCGTAGCCGCCGGCGAGTTCGGCCCTGATGCCGGCGAGCGTCTGGGTGAGCGGCTCGATGGCGTAGTCGCCGTAGAGCTCGGCCTCGCTCTGGTAGCACAGGTACTGCAGTTTGCAGATCTGCTCGGCGTCCTCTTCGGTCGCCGCAGAGATGGTCACGCTCATGCCCATGTGTGCATGCCTCCCGCTCACCTGGTTCCCGCTCGGTCTACGGCTCCTTTCCCCAGGGTTCAGGAGCCCCAACCTCCGCCCGCAGCATTCTGCGCAGACACCCCAGGCATCGGGAACGCACGGGCCCGAGACTGCCTTGTGAGATACCCAGCTCTCCTGCGATTTCCCGGTAGGTCGGATCGTCCGGGGAGAGCATCGCGCCGAGCAGTTCGGGGCACCGGCCGGGGAGCCGTCCGACTGCCGCCCGCAGGGCGCGGTGTCGCTCGCCGGCCAGCGCCCGGCCCTCCGGGGAGGAGTCGTGTCCCGTCGCCGGTTCCGGGCCGTCGGCGTGGTACGCGGCTTCGCGCCGCCTTCTGCGGCGGGCGATGCGCGCCTCCGTCCGTACGGCGGAGCGCACCCAGCGCGCGGGTTCGTCCGGTCCCGTCTCGCGCTCCAGCAGTCTCAGCCATACGGCCTGTTCGATGTCGGCCGCCTCGATTCCGGCCGCCGACGCCTCGGCCGCGGCTTCGGCGCGGAGGAGAGGGCGCAGTGCGGCCACCAGCTGTGCGGTACTCGTGGTCATGCCGGGCGGGACGCCGGGACGGGACGGCCCGGTTTCCCATAAGGCCGGAAGTCACCCCAACCGGTCCACAGCGGCACAGAGTTGACGCGGACTCGGACCCGGAGCGAAGGGCTCCGGGCCCGGGGGCAGCGGTCCGTCAGTCGGTCTCGTCACGGGTGAAGTCGGCCGCGGCCAGCAGTCCCGTGTCGGGGTGGTCGGTGAAGATCCCGTCGATGCCCTGCTCGAAGTACGTCCTGAAGGCGCCGAAGGAGTCCCCGTACGCGTTCGGGTCCGTACCGCGCCGGAAGTCCAGCGGCAGGAAGCTGTTCTCGTTGCGCATCGTGTACGGGTGGAGGATCAGCCCCTGCGCGTGAGCGTCGCGGACCAGGGTGGTCGGCGTGCCCAGCTTTCCGGCGGCGTCCTTCGGGATGATCAGGTCCAGCGTCGGCCCGATGCCCTGGGCGAAGCCGGCGATCCACTTCAGCCCCTCGGGCGTGACCAGATCCGCGACTGTGCGCGGGTCTCCGGCCTGGACGAAGTCCCAGGGCCGGGAGGCCGCGGAGGAGAGCAGCACCACGCGCGGCGAGGCCACCAGCTTCGACAGCCGCTGGATGCTGGTCGGCTCGAAGGACTGCAGGAAGACGGGCGAGTGCTTCTTGTCCCGGCGGTACTTGCGCAGCAGCCGCGCCAGCGGCTCCTCCAGGCCGAGGCCCAGGCCGCGGAAGTAGGTGGGGTGCTTGGTCTCGCAGTGGAGCCAGATGGGCCGGCCGCGCCGGCGGCCCTCCTTCTCGGCCCAGCGCAGCACCTCCTCGAGGGTGGGGATCTCCCAGCGGCCGTCGTAGAGCGTGTTCTCCTGCCGGACGCCCGGGATGCGCTCCTTGGCCCGCAGCGTCTTGAGTTCGGCGAGCGTGAAGTCCTCGGTGAACCAGCCGGTCTGGGAGACCCCGTCCACCGACTTGGTGGTCTTCCGGCTCGCGAACTCGGGGTGCGCAGCGATGTCGGTCGTACCGGTGATGTCGTTCTCGTGACGGCAGACGAGATGGCCGTCCTTGGTGGGCACGAGGTCCTGCTCGACGACGTGCGCACCGAGGTCGAGCGCGAGCTGGTACGAGCCCAGCGTGTGCTCCGGCCGGTAGCCGCTGGCGCCGCGGTGGGCGATGACGGTCGGCACCGGCAGGTCGCGGTAGGAGGAGCCGTGCCCGCGACGCTCCCGGGCGGCTGCCGGACCGCCGCCGAGGCCGAGCCCCAGTGAGGCGCCCCCGATGCCGAGCACCGCGGCCCCGAGCAGCTTGCGCCGGCCGGGGCTCGTACCGGCGGCCTCGTCGCGTCCCGCTGCCTCACCCTGCGTCATGAGCGCTCCCTCGATGTGATGTTCCGCACCTGCCGAATGGCGGACCGATGGTAGGCATTTGCATGTGACGCAGGGGAGAGGATGTAAATAACGTGGTGGAAACGTATGTCAACACTGCGTATCCCTTGGGTGAACCCGATGTGCGATCAGACCCGACCCGCGAGTATCGTCCTCACCTGCACAGACTTCACACTTCTACAGAGACACTCACGCCGCCGGAGGGCCCCGTTGTCCCGATTCGCGCTCATCAAGGCAGTGCTCGGACCGATCATGCGCCTGATGTTCCGCCCAAAGGTGGAAGGCGCCGAGAACATCCCGGGCACCGGTCCGGTGATCCTCGCGGGCAACCACCTCACGTTCATCGACTCGATGATCATGCCGCTGTTCTGTGAGCGTCAGGTGTTCTTCATCGGCAAGGACGAGTACGTCACCGGCAAGGGAGTCAAGGGCCGGCTCATGGCCTGGTTTTTCACCGGCTGCGGCATGATCCCGGTCGACCGCGACGGCGGCCGCGGCGGTGTCGCGGCGCTGATGACCGGCCGCCGGGTGCTCGAGGACGGCAAGGTCTTCAGCATCTACCCCGAGGGCACCCGCTCCCCGGACGGCCGTCTCTACCGGGGGCGCACGGGCATCGCCCGCCTGACGCTGATGACCGGCGCCCCGGTGGTGCCCTTCGCGATGATCGGTACGGACAAGATCCAGCCGGGCGGCGCGGGTCTGCCGCGCCCCGGCCGGGTCACGGTCCGGTTCGGCGAGCCGATGGAGTTCTCGCGTTACGAGGGCATGGACCGCGACCGCTACGTGCTGCGCGCGGTGACCGACTCGGTCATGAGCGAGGTCATGCGGCTGTCCGGCCAGGAGTACGTGGACATGTACGCAACGAAGGCGAAGGCCGCCGCCTGACACCGTCTCCGTGGGCCGGCGCCTGGTCGGGCCGGCAGCACCGCGTGACGAAGGGCCGCACCCGCGGGGTGCGGCCCTTCCGCATGTCACGATGTCACGCGTGCTCGATGCCGTCCTCGAGCTTCTGGCCGCGCAGCATGAACCACGCCGCGACCGCGGTGGCGAACAGCACCGAGGCACCCACCGCGCCCGCCGCGTGGAAGCCGCTCGCGAAGGCCTCCTGCGCCGCGGAGAGCAGAGCCCCGCCCTGCTCCTGCGGCAGTGCCTTCGCCGACTCCACCGCGCCGCCGAGGGAGTCCCGCGCCGCGTCCGCCATGCCCGCCGGAACGCCCTCGGGGACGGTGAAGCCCCGGTAGACCCCGGTCACGACGGAGCCGAGCACGGCGATACCGAGCGCGGCGCCCAGTTCGTACGCCGTCTCGGACACGGCGGAGGCGGCGCCGGCCTGCTCCTTGGGGACGGTGGACAGAATGACGTCAGCCGTCACCGTGAAGGCGAGCCCCGCGCCCAGTCCACCGAGGAACAGCGCGAGCCCGAGGGCCACGACCCCGGTGTCGGCGCTCAGGGCCGTACACGCCGCGAGAGCCAGTCCGACCGCCGTCAGGCCACCGGAGACCGTGCTGCGCACCGACGCCCTGCGGGCCAGGTGGCCGGCCATGAGTCCGGCGCCCACCGCGCCGATCGCCGCGGGGAGCTCGATGAGGCCCGCCTCCAGCGGCGAGCGTCCCTGCACGAGTTGCAGGAACTGGGAGAGGAAGAAGACCAGGCCGGACAGGCCCAGGATGGTCAGCAGGTCGGCCAGGACGGCGCCGGAGAAGCCCCGGTGGTGGAACAGGCGCACATCCAGCAGCGGCGAGGGCAGAGTCAACTGCCGCCGGACGAACCAGATCAGGGCGGCGAGTCCGATCACACCCGTCCCTGCCATGTCCCAGCGGAAGCCGTGAACCGCCGCCTCCTTCACGGCGTACACCACGGCGACCATGCCGATCAGGGACAGACCAACGCTGATCAGGTCCCACGGGCCGGGGTCGGGGTCGCGCGACTCCGGCAGCAGTTTGATGCCGACGAGCACCAGCACCGCCATCACCGGCAGGTTGATCAGGAAGACCGAGCCCCACCAGAAGTGCTCCAGCAGGAATCCGCCCACCACGGGTCCGACCGCCGCGCCTGCCGAGGCGGCGGCGCCCCAGATACCGACGGCGAGGCTGCGTTCCCTGGGGTCGTGGAAGATGTTGCGGATCAGCGCGAGCGTGGACGGCATCAGGGTGGCGCCCGCGACGCCGAGCAGCGCCCGTGCGAGGATCATCATCTCGGGGCTCGTGGCGTACGCGTTCAGCACGGACACCGCCCCGAAGGCGACGGCACCTGTGAGCAGAAGCTTCTTGCGGCCGATGCGGTCGCCCAGGCTGCCCATGGAGACGAGCAGGCCGGCGATGACGAACGAGTAGACATCGCCGATCCACAGCAGCTGGGTGCCGGACGGTTTCAGGTCCTCGCTGAGGAACGGTGTGGCGAGGCCGAGTACGGTCGCGTCCACCGCCACCAGCAGTACGGCCAGGACGAGGACGGCGAGCGCGAGCCACCTGCCCGGACTGCGTACGGTCTCCGACTCCGTCGCCCGCCGGTCGGTACTCGTCATTTCTCCACGCTCCGTCGTGCGCCGCCGAGCAACAACTCGGCGATCATGTACTGGAAGTCCTTTGCCGCGACCCGGCCGTCCTGTACGGCCCAGGCGCAGGTGCCGATGAGGCCGTACAGCGCCTCGGTCAGCCAGGCGGGGCTGAGGTCGATCCGGAACTCGCCCTCCTCCTGGCCGCGCCGGAAGAGCGCGGAGACGCGGGCGTCGAGCCGGGCCCAGCCCTCGTTGACCTGTTCGCCCTCGAAGAGCTGGTTCTCCGTCACCAGGAAGGCGAGCAGCCCGGCGCCCGGCTCGGTCTCCGCGATGAGCCGGCGCAGCGCGTCGCTCGCCGCGCCCTCGTCGAGGCGGGCGGCGTCGAGCGCCGCCTCGAACTCCCGGATCCCGAGGTCTTCGAGCGCCTTGACGAGGGCGTCGCGCCCGGCGAAGTGCCGGTGCAGGGTGGCGCGCCCGATGCCGGCCGCCTTCGCCACCTCGTCCATGGTCGCGGTCGACTTACGGGAGAGGAGGGCGGCGGCGGTGCGCAGTACCTGCTCGCGATCGACTGTCATGAGACAACCATAACCCAAATGAGACGTTGATGTCTCACAATAATGCCGCGCCGCTTCAGCGGCCGGGGAGGGATCCTGTGCCCATGAAGCCGCTGCTGCTGATTGACGTCGACGGCCCGCTCAATCCGTACGCCGCTCCCGCGACCCGCCGCCCGGCGGGCTACGCCACCCACCGGATGCGGCCGACGGGGTGGGAGACCCGGCCGCTTCGGGTCTGGCTCAACCCGGAGCACGGCGCGGAGCTGCGGGGGCTGGCGAGGCAGTACGAGCTGGTGTGGGCCACGACCTGGAAGGCCGAGGCCAACGAGTGGATCGGGCCGCACCTCGGACTGCCCGAGCTGCCGTACATCGATTGGCCCGAGATGCACGGAAAGGCCCCTCGCGGGATCTTGTGGAAGACGCAGTACGTGCTGGAGTACGCGGCGGGACGGCCTTTCGCGTGGTTCGACGACGAGATCACGTCGATGGACCGGGAGTGGGTGGACCGGCACCACCTGGCCGCCGCCCTGCTGCTGCACGTCCATCCCGGTATCGGGCTGACCCGGCCGGACTTCGACGCGCTCGCGGACTGGGCGGCGGCACTGGGGGTCTGACCGCGCGGATGACTGCCGCGCGAGACGGCTTCCCGCGGGACGGTGCGAGGCATGTACCGGCCGCCTGCTCGCGCTGGTGGCCGAGGGCAACGAGGAGGGCCCCACACTGCTGGCGTCACTGAAGCGGGACCCGGGCGCGGTGGGGCTGGACTCACTGCTGACGGAGATCACCAAGCTGACGTCGGTACGGAAGTTCGGCCTGCCCGAGGGACGGTGGGCGGCTTCCCTCACGCCCAGGGTTATGGGGTGCGGCCTGGGCGGTCCGATGCCCCACGCGATCACACGGTTCTCGTGACAGCGCCAGGGATCGCCCCAGGGATCTGTCGATTAATAACTGATTGATTTGGTCACGTGGCAGCTCGTGCCCGGCGATGGCCGCGAGTTCTTGTGGGGTCGTGGCCCTGATGGCGCCGGGTGAGGTGGTGTGGCCGATTGCTTCGAGATCGGCGCCTGTCTCTTTGACGGCTCGGAAGATGCGTCCGGCGCTGACGCCGCACAAGGCGGCCAGAGTGGTGCGGGGTGTCTTCCAGCGGTGTGTCAGAACGGCGATGAGGACACGGTCGGCCGCGGAGAGGAACTGGGTGACGCTCCGCCGCGTGCTGGGCCTGCTCGATCCGGCCCAGGTCAGCGCGGCCGGCTTCGCCTACCTGCGGCCACTTCTGGAAAACGCCGCACGGCAAGCACCCACCCCGCGCACCCCCGATGGACTGATCGAGCGGGAACAACGCCGCGCGCACCGCCAAGCCGAGCGGGCCGCAGCACCCACAGCCCGGCGGCGGTCCGTGGCCGTGGACGGCAAGTGCCTGCGTGGCACCCGGCGACCGGACGGCAGCCGCGTCTTCGTGCTGTCCGCCGTCCGGCACGGCGACGGCATCACCCTGGCCTCCCGTGAGATCGGCGCGAAGACCCGTCGGAGACTTGTTCGCGTGATCTCCGGGGCTGAGAAAAGCGCAGCGAACTGCGCTCGGAGAAGCCCTGATTCTGCACCGTTGGACGCGGGTTCGATTCCCGCCATCTCCACAATTCCCATGTTGAGACGAAGGCCCGGCTGCTACGGCAGCCGGGCCTTCGTCGTGTGCTCAGCGCAATGAGAACGTGCTGATGCGCAGGCCTTCGCTCAGGACCAGGTACACGTCCTGGCGGCCCTTCGCGGTGCTCAACGCGGCTGTCACGGTCGTGTACGTGTACTTCGAGCCCGTGCCGGCGACCTGGGCCGTGCCCGCGAGCGGGCCGGTCGGGGAGCCCAGGCGGATCTCCACCGTGCCGGTCCCGGCGGAGGCCTTCGCCATCTGCGCGGTGAGCACCCCGGCGCCCGCGCCCAGCTGCACGTCGGAGTACCTGAGCCAGTTGCCGGAGCCCGTGGACGCGACGGAGTCTCCGCGCTCCTTGGACTCGTCGACCAGCCGCACGCCCGTCGCGTAGTCGTCGAAGTTCACGGCCCGCGTCGTGCGGGACAGATCACGGGCCGGGATCGTCTCGCCGCGCACCTTCAGGCTCGTACGGCCGCGGATGTCGTCGGATGCCGAGCCGACCATCAGGTCGTACGTGCCGCTCTCCACCACCTGCCTTTCGCGGGTGACGTCCCAGTGCGCCAGGTCCGCGGTCTTCAGCGGCAGCAGCACGCTCTTCGTCGCGCCCGGCTTCAGCGACACCCGCTGATACGCCTTGAGCTGCTTGACCGGCTGCTTGTCCCGGGAGGTCCGCTGGTGGACATAGAGCTGGACGACCTCGTCGCCCGCCCGCTTGCCGGTGTTGGTGACCGGGACCCGGACCCCGCCGCGCACCACCTCCGGCTTGCCGTACCGGAAGCTCGTGTACGAGAGGCCGTGGCCGAAGGCGTACAGCGGATCGCCCCGGTAGTAGAGGTAGGTGGAGTCCGACTTGATGATGTCGTAGTCGAGGATGTCGGGCAGCTCCTGCTCGGACCGATACCAGGTCTGGGTGAGCCGTCCGGACGGGTTCACATCGCCGAACAGCACGTCGGCGAGGGCGTTTCCGGTCTCCTGGCCCGCGTGGGTCGTCCACAGCAGGGCGGGGACACTGGCCTGCTCCCGGTTCAGGGTGGTCGGATAGCTGTTCTCGACGACCACGACCGTGCGCGGGTTGGCCGCCTGCACGGCCCTGACCAGTTTCTGCTGCTTCTCGGCGAGCCCCATGTCCGTACGATCGTGGTCCTCGCGGCCGTTGATCGCGGGCATCGAGCCGACCACGACGACCGCGGTGTCCGCGGCCCTGGCGGCCTTCACGGCCTCGTCGACTCCGCTGCGTACGACGTCCTTGGCGTAGTGCGCCGCGTCGGCCTCGGTGACCAGGGTGAGGGTGCCGTCCGTGCCCGGGCCGAGGTACTTCTTGTCGCCAAACCAGTCGTAGGCGGTCTCGTAGCCCGCATAGCGCAGCAAGAATGAACCGTCGTCCTGCTGCTCCAGCTTGAACTGCTGCTGGACGAACCAACCGCCGGGCTGGTCCTGGTCGTTGCGGAACGAGCCGTTGGTGTTGCCGATGTACTTGCCATTGGCGACGCTGCGCAGCGTCAGCACGCCCGCGCCCCAGTCGAAGGCGTCGAACTGGGTGTTGTCGGTGGCCGTGGTCGCGCTCTCCGCGATCGGGGTGGCGTCACCCGCGGTGATGTACTTGCCGGTCGCCGTGTTCTTGAGGGCGATGCGGTCCGTGCCCTCGCTGCTGGTGACGGTCGCGCCGGAGCCGAGGCGGGCGGCGATGCCCTCCTTGGGGGTGACCTGGTAGGGGAGCGTTCCCGAGTACCAGTCGGAGTAGAGGGTGTCCGCGAGCGGGCCGACGACGGCGACGTTCCTGGTCTTCGAGGCGTCGAGCGGGAGCGCCTTGTTCTGGTTCTTCAGCAGCACCATCTGCCCGGCGGCGGCCCTGCGGGCCAGTTTCTGATGGGCGGGGGAGTTGATCACCGACTTGTCGATGGAAGCGTACGGGCCGCCGTCCGGGTCGAACTCGCCGAGCCGGAAGCGGATCGAGAGGATGTGGCGTACGGCGTCGTCGACGTCGGACTGCTTCAACAGACCATTGGCGAGTGCTGTCTTGACGGCCGTGGTGGTGGGCGCGGAGTCCGTGCCGTCGGTGGTGAAGCTGTCGACGCCGGCCTTGATGGTGGCGGCGTCGGCCTCGGCGAGGGTGTCGTAGTAGCCCTGCGTCCCCGGCAGCAGGTTGTTCGGCGCCCAGGCGTCGGTGACGTTGAACAGGTCCTTGTCGGTCCAGGAGCGCACGGCGTCGTCGAGGTCCGGATTGACGGTTGCCGGGCGGCCGTTGACGAGGTTGTACGAGGTCATCACTCCGGTGGCCGCGTCGGCGGCGATGGCGGGCTTGAAGGCGGCCTCCTCGTACTCGTGCAGCACACGTGGCCGGAGGTCGGAGGAGCTGGTGGCGCGGTTCACCTCGTTGTTGTTGGCGAGGTAGTGCTTGAGGGTCGGGGCGGTCTTGAGGTGGTCGGGGTCGTCGCCGGTGAGGCCCTTGCCGTACGCGGTGGCTATCGATCCGGTGAGGTACGGGTCCTCGGAGTAGCCCTCCTCGTTGCGTCCCCAGCGGGGGTCGCGGAGCGGATTGACCACTGGGGCCCAGACGTTGAGGCCCCAGCCGTCGGGGCGCTCCTGCTGGAAGCCGCGGACCTCGTCGCCGACGGCCGAGCCGACCTGTTCGATGAGCGCCGGGTCCCAGGTGGAGGCGAGCCCGACGGCTTGCGGGAAGACGGTGGCCTCGCCGAGCCAGGCGACTCCGTGGAGGGCTTCGGTGCCGGTGCGGAAGGGCTGGATGCCGAGACGGGGGATGGCAGGCTGGTACTGGTGGAGGAGGGAGACCTTCTCGTCGGGGGTGAGGCGGGCGAGGAGGTCCTCGACGCGGGTGTTCAGTGACAGCTTGGGATTGCGGAAGGCGGGGGCGTCGGCGGCGGGAGCGTTTCCGGCGGTGCCGAGGCTTGCGAGCAGGGCGAGTGCGATTGCGGGTACGGCTATGCGCAGGGTGTGGTGCGATCTCTTGCTTCTTGTGCCTTTCACGTTCGCGGCTCCTTCTTCGTCGAAGCGGTTCGATGACGGTGGTGCGGTGTGCGCCGTTCGTCGTGGGCGGGCTGGAATTCCCCCACCCCGCCCCTTTCCGTAACCGGGCTCCGCCCCGGACCCCGCTCCTCAATCGCCGGAGGGGCTTGAGGGAGCCGGCGAGGCTGGATTGCTTCAGCCCGCCCGGGGCGCGGTCGATGCTCGTGCTGTGAGGCGGGGCGGCAGCAAGGTCGTGTCCGGGACTTCCATCCCGTCGAGTTTCCGCATCAGGAGGTCCACGGAGCGGGTGCCGACCTCCTCCGCGGGGATGGTCACCGACGTGACCGGGATCGGGGTCTGTTCGGCCAGTTCGTCCGGGCAGATCGCCGTCACCGAGAGGTCCCCGGGGACGCGGAGGCCAAGGGACTCGAAGGCCTTGATGAGCGGTTCGACGATCGGCTCGTTGTGCACGACCACACCCGTCAGCGCGGGGTGTTCGCGCAGCAGCCGTTCGGCCATGGCGCGGGCCGCCGCCGGGGTCGCGTCGCAGGGGTGGATGGACGAGGTGAGGCCGTGCCGGTCGGCCGCCGCGGTGAAGCCCTGGACCACCCGCTGCGCGAAGCCCGTCTCCCGTACGTACACCTCCGGCGGCGAACCGAGCAGAGCCACACACCGGTGGCCCAGCAGCGCCAGATGCTCCACGCATGCCTTGCCCGCCGCCCGGAAGTCCAGGTCGATGCAGGTGAGCCCCTCGGCATCGGCCGGGAAGCCGATCAGCACGGACGGACGGTCCAGAGCACGCAGCAACGGCAGTCGGCTGTCGTGCAGTTGGACGTCCATGACGATCAGCGCGTCGACCAGCGCCGTGTCGGCGACCCGGCGCAGCCCCTCCTCGCCCTCCTCCTGGGTCAGCAGCAGGACGTCGTGGTCGTGCTTCCGCGCCGCCGTGACCACGGAGACGGCGAATTGCATCACGACCGGCACATGGATCCCGGTACGCAGCGGGATCACCAGCGCCAGCACATTGGAGCGGCTGCTGGCCAGCGCTCTGGCGCCCGCGTGCGGCCGGTAGCCGAGCTCGCGGATGCTGGCCTCGATGCGCTGCCGGGTCGCGTCGGAGATCGGGCGCTTGCCGCTCAGGGCGTACGACACGGTGCTGGGGGTCACCCCGGCATGGCGCGCCACATCAGTGATCTTGACCAAGACAGCCCCCTGTTCGAACGATCGGACCGGCCACTAGCCGAGCTCGGCGGAGAGGAAGCCGGTACCGGCGGCCGCCCGAACCGTGCGGCCGCCCACCACCTCCAGCTGCCAGGGCCGTGATGTGTCGCTCGCCGAGGCGCGCAGAGTGTCCCCTTCGCGTACGAGCGTGAAGACGGACTCCCCGACGGTCACCGTCACCCGGGCGCCGCGCCCGATGCCGTACGCCCGCAGGGTCACGCCGTCCGCGTGGTCGTAGTCCGGGCGGTCGTCGACCGCGCCGACCGGGATCACCGCGCCCGGCCGTACCAGCAGCGGCGCGCTCAGGAAGTCGTGCCGCTCGCGCACCCAGCGCGGACCTTGCACCTGCTCGCCGGTGACGAAGTGGGTCCAGGTGCCCTCGGGCACGTAGTACGACACGTCGCCGTCGTCGCTGAAGACCGGAGCGACCAGCAGATCCGGGCCGAGCATGTACTGGCGCTCTAGCTGCGCGCACGCGGGATCGTCCGGGAATTCCAGCACCATCGCCCGCATCATCGGGACGCCCTCACGGTGGGCGGTGCGCGCTGTCTCGTACAGATATGGCATGAGGCGCAGCTTCAGCCGGGTGAAGACCCGCAGGACGTCCACTGCCTCTTCGTCGAAGAGCCACGGCACGCGGTACGAGGACGAGCCGTGCAGCCGGCTGTGCGACGACAGGAGGCCGAAGGCGATCCAGCGCTTGAAGAGCGCCGGGTCCGGTGTGCCCTCGAACCCGCCGATGTCGTGGGACCAGTAGCCGAAGCCCGTCAGACCGAGGGAGAGCCCGCCGCGCAGCGACTCGGCCATCGACTCGTACGTGGACTCGCAGTCGCCGCCCCAGTGCACCGGGAACTGCTGGCTGCCCGCCGTCGCCGAGCGCGCGAAGACCACGGCCTCGCTCTCGCCGCGGTGCTTCTTCAGGACGTCGAAGACCGTCCGGTTGTAGAGGTACGTGTAGTAGTTGTGCATCCGCTCGGGGTCCGAGCCGTCGAAGTACTCGACGTCCGTCGGGATGCGCTCGCCGAAGTCGGTCTTGAAACAGTCCACGCCCATCTCGAGCAGGGCTTCGAGCTTCCCCGCGTACCACGCGGCCGCCTCGGGATTGGTGAAGTCCACCAGCGCCATGCCCGGCTGCCACAGGTCCCACTGCCAGACGCCGCCGTCCGGCTTCCTCAGCAGATAGCCGTGCGCCCGGCCCTCGGCGAAGAGGGGTGAGCGCTGGGCGATGTACGGGTTGATCCAGACGCATATCCGCAGGTCGCGCGCCTTCAGCCGGGCCAGCATGCCGCTGGGGTCGGGGAAGACCCGCGGGTCCCACTCGAAGTCGCACCAGTTGAACTCGCGCATCCAGAAGCAGTCGAAGTGGAAGACGGACAGCGGAAGTTCGCGGTCGGCCATCCCGTCGATGAAGGAGGAGACGGTCTCCTCGTCGTAGGAGGTGGTGAAGGAGGTCGAAAGCCACAGGCCGAAGGACCAGACGGGCGGCAGCGCGGGCCGGCCGGTGAGCGCGGTGTACTTGCGCAGGATCTCCTTGGGCGTGGGGCCGTAGATCACGTAGTACGTGAGGCGCTGGTCCTCGACACTGAACTGGACCCGGGAGACCGCCTCCGAGCCGACTTCGAAGGAGACCCGGCCCGGGTGGTCGACAAAGACGCCGTAGCCCGCGTCGGTCAGATAGAACGGCACGTTCTTGTAGGCCTGTTCGGTGGCCGTGCCGCCGTCGGCGTTCCAGACGTCGACGACCTGACCGTTCTTGACGAGAGGCCCGAAGCGCTCGCCGAGGCCGTAGACGCCGGTGCCGACGCGCAGATCCAGCTGCTCGCGCAGATAGTGCCCGCCGGAGCCGGTCTGCATGATGCCCATGGCCTTGGGGCCGCTGCTGGTGAGGGTGCGGCCGCGGGCCAGGAAGTCGACGTGCCAGGGGCCGCCGCGGGCCACCCTGACGGACAGTTCCCCCGCGGTCAGCAGTGCGTGCTCCTCGTCGTACGAGATCTGGGCGCTGAACTCCTCGTGCGTGAGCCGGAATTCGGGTCCCGGCGCGGTCTCCCCCTCGAAGTGGGTGATCGTCACGCCGATGACATCGGGCATGGGCGCGTGCGCGGCAAGGGTCACGACCGGTCCCTTCAGCAGATCGCCGCGGTGGCGGATGGGCTGGGTGGGGGCGTGGATATCGAGTGATCCCGATGCGTGGTCCGCCGTGACGTCGAGTACCTCGACCGGGTGGGCGGCGCTGACGCCCTCGCGCAGCATCCAGTAGCCGTCGGTGAACTTCATGGGGAAGCCCCTTACTTGACCGCGCCCACGGCGATGCCGCGGGTCAGCGTCCGCTGGAAGAGCAGGAAGAAGACGATGGCGGGGAGCACGCCGAGCAGCGCGGCGGCGTTGGTCATGGTGGCGTCCATCAGCCGCTGCCCCTGCAGGACGCCGAGCGCCACCGAGACGGTCTGGTTGTCGTTGGAGATCAACATGACCAGGGGCAGCAGGAATTCGTTCCAGGTCCAGATGAAGAAGAAGACCAGCAGCACGCCGATGGTGGGCCTGCTCACCGGCACGACGATCCGCCACAGCACCTGCCACCGGCTCGCGCCGTCGATGCGGGCCGCCTCGATGATCTCCCGGGGGAAGGCGCCGAGCACGGCGGAGAGCAGGTAGGTGCCGAAGGCCGCCTGGATGACGGTGAAGACGATGATGACGCTCAGCCGGGTGTCGTACAGGCCCACTTGCTTGGACAGGTAGTAGACGGGATAGACCAGGGCCTCCTGCGGCAGCATGTTCGCCAGCACGAAGAAGGCGAGCACCCAGGGGCGGCCCTTGATCCGGCCGATGCCGATCGCGTACGCGTTGAGGACGGACAGCACCACGGCGAGCAGCGCCACCGACCCGGAGACCAGCACCGAGTTGAAGAGCTTCTGTCCGAAGTCGACCCGCTCCCAGAAGTCCTTCAGACCGTCCAGATAGAGGCCGTCGGGCAGGCTGAGCGGCCCGTTCGCGGAGTACTCGGCGGGCGACTTGACCGCGTTGACCGTGACGATCAGAAACGGCAGCACCATGAAGAGCGCGCCCACGATCAGGGCGACCAGCACGGGATATCTGCTGAGCAGTACGGGAGATCTGCGGACCGCGGTCAATGCGCGTCCTCCGCCCTGGTCTGCAGGCGCAGGCCGATCAGGGCCAGCACCAGGATGATCACGGTGAGTACGGTCGCGACCGCGGAGCCGTAGCCGACCTGCGTCTTCTCGAAGAAGTTCTGGAAGGAGAAGTACGAGGGGACACTGGTCGCCCCGCCAGGGCCGCCCTTCGTGAGCACGTACACGGCGCCGAACACCTTGAGCGCGGCGATCGTGCACCACAGCAGGACGACGTAGATCTCCGGGCGGATCTGCGGGAGGGTGACGTGCCAGAACCGCCGCCACCAGCCCGCGCCGTCCAGTTCCGCGGCCTCGTGCAGCGCGGGGTCGACCCGCTGCAGTCCGGCCATGAAGATGACGAGCGGGAAGCCGATCTGCACCCAGACCATCACGGCCATCACGCTGTAGAGCGCGAAGTCCGGGTCGCCCAGCCAGTCCTGCTGGAGGGAGCCGAGTCCGACGGCTTGCAGCAGCTCGTTGAGGGAGCCGCTCTCGGGGGCGAGGATCCAGCTCCACACGATGCCCGCGACCGCGATCGGCAGCACCTGCGGCAGATAGAAGCAGGCGCGCAGGACGGCCGCCCAGCGGGAGCCGAAGTGCTTGGCAACGAAGTCGAAGAGCGCGGCCGCGAGGACGAGGCCGATGGCGGTGGGGACCACCGCCATCGCGATGACCATCGCGAGGCTGTGCCGGAAGGACTCCCAGAAGGCGGAGTCCTCGGCCAGCCGGCGGTAGTTGTCGAGCCCCGTCCAGTTCGGCGTGCCGACCCCCTGCCACTCGGTGAAGCTGACGCCCGTGTTCATCAGGAACGGGACGACGATGACGGCGAAGAAGGCCAGCGCGCCTGGCAGCAGATAGAGCGCGTACGAGTTCCGTGGGCGGCCCGGGCCCGGGGGCCGCTCGCGGCCGCGGGCCCGGACACCCACCGGGCCCGCCTTGGTCACGGTGGTCACTGCTTCGGTGCGCCCGCGTCGTACGCCTTCTGCAGCGCGTCGAGGTAGGCGTCCGGCTCGGTGCTGCCGGTGATCAGCTTCTGGGTCTCCGACACCAGGACGTCGTAGAAGCCGGGGACCGGCCAGTCGGGATAGAAGGCGAGGCCGTCGCGGTCGGAGACGGTGTTGAAGTTCTCGATGAGACTCTTGGCCTGCGGGTCGGTGATCGCCGCCGGATCGGCCGAGACCGGGACGCCGCCCTTGTTGCCGAGCAGGTTCTGGATGTTCTTCTTCATCGTGATGTCGATGAAGTCGTAGGCGAGTTCCTTGTTCTTGGAGCCCTTCGGCACGACCCAGAGATTGCCGCCGGAGCCGAGGGTCATGTTCGAGCCCGGCCACAGGGAGGTGCTCCAGGCGAACTTGTTCTCCGCCTTGAAGCGGCCGTACCACCAGCTGCCGGAGAACAGGATCGGGTTCTTGCCCGCGATGAAGGCGACGCCCGCGTCCTCGGCCTTGGCGCCGCTGGAGGTCTTGGCGATGTAGCCCTTCTTCACCCAGTCCGCGAAGGTCTCGGCGCCGTACGTCCAGGCCGCGTCGTGGAAGTCGGTCTTCCCCTTGTACAGCTCGTACTTGTCCACCCAGGAGCGGTCGGCCTTGGAGAGGGCGAGCTGGTAGAGGTACTGCTGGGCCATGTACTCGGCGCCCGCGTTGGCGAGCGGGGTGACGCCCTTGGCCTTGAAGGCGTCCATGGCGGTGGTCAGTTCGTCGAAGGTGGTGGGGACCTTCACGCCGTGCTGTGCGAAGAGGTCCTTGTTGTAGAAGACCATCGTGTACTCGGCGTAGTTGGGTATTCCGTACCACTTGCCGGAGCCCATCACGCCCTGGGCGTCGTACTGGCTGGTGGTGCGGACGCCGGCGCTGAGCGACTTGTCCCAGCCCCGCTTGCCGACCTCGGCGGAGAGGTCGGTGAGCAGGCCCTGCTTGGAGAGCAGCCCGGCGGTCGCGTTGCCCTTGTTGTACTCCATCAGATCGGGTGCGTCGTCGGAGTTGAGGACCATCGGAGCGGTCTTCTGTATCTGCTCGAAGCCCTTCTCCTCGAACGTCACCTTGACGCCCGGGTGGGTGTCCTCGAATTCCTTGATGGCTTCCTTCCAGGCAGCGCCCATCGCGCTGTCCGGTCCTTCGTAGTGCCAGAGCTTGAGGGTCTTGCCGTCGGAAGAGCCGCCGTCCGAGCCTTCGCCGCATGAGGCCAGGAGCAGCGACCCCACCAGGGCCACCGCCAGCCCCGCCGCACGCCTTCGTGCCGTCAACATCCAGTGCCTCCGGATGGGTTGGAAGGGCCGACACCGCCGTCGACGCCGTCGTCGAATCGTTTCGACTAAATTCGTTGAAGCGCTTCGACGGAGGACCGTAAGGGCGTGTCCGGAACCAGTCAATGGTGCTGACCGGAAACGGTGCGGAAGTCCGAGGGGCCGGACGAACGGGCTCGCCGACCGGCTCCGCACGGGCCGACAGGGACAGCAGCAGCGCAACGGCGGCGGCCGTGACCGGGATCGCGTACCCGGTCGTCGGGCTCGCGTGCTCCACCGTCCAGCCCGCGCTCGCCGAGCCCGCCGCGATGCCGCCGAGTATCGCGGTGACGGCGAGTGTCATCCCCTCATTGAGGCTGCCCGCCGGCGTCAGCCGCTGGACCAGCGTCATGCCGGTCACCATGGTCGGCGCGGTCGGCGCGGTCGCCGCGCCCGCCAGCAGCAGGGCCACGGCGAGCAGGGCGGCCGAGCCGGTACGGGCGGCGAACAGCGGCAGTGTCATCAGCGCGGTCATGGCGGCGAGACAGACCGCCAGCCGTCCCGCCAATCCCCGGGCCGTGGGCACGGTCCCGTACAGCAGGCCCGCCGCGCATGATCCGGCCGCCTGGGGTCCGAGCAGCAGGCCCGCCGACGGGCCGTCGAGCAGCGCGAGCGTGCTCACCTCCAGCGCTCCGAAGACCGCGCCGGTGGCGAGGAAGACCGTGAGCAGCCCCAGCATGCCGGGCGCGCGCAGCGGGGAGCGCGATCCGGCCGGGCGTCCGGCCGGCGGCGGCTCGGTGGAGCGCTGGGGCGGCGAAGACGAGGATGCCGGTCATCATCAGGATCGCGCCGACCAGCGTGCCCGCTTCCGGGAACAACGCCGAGCACAGCAACGGGGCGAGCACCGGGCCGAGCATGAAGCACAGCTCGTCGGCGGCCTGCTCAAAGAGTTCGCGCTGTGCAGCGCGGCCGGGTCGCCCTGGTGGAGATGGGCCCAGCGGGCGCGGGACATGCCGCCTGTGTTGGGGGTGGTGGCGGTCGCGGCCGTGTCGCCCTCGCGCAGCAGCTGCATGACGAGGTCGAGCTTGGGCCGGGACGCTTTTGCGCCGCTCGCCTTGTCGACGTGGATGTTGTCGCGGTCGACGCCGGCCCGCAGCAGGGCGTCGATCTGATGATCGGGGTTCTGGTCGGCGGTCGAGACCCGCGCGTAGCCGATGAGCATTGTCGGAAACTAAGACGCCCGCGAGAAGACCGTCCAGCAGATCGCCGACATATTCAACGTGCCCCGCTCCACGGTGTACGGGCACCTCGACAAGACCGAGACTGTGCCTCGCCAGCCGAAGAAGACCGCCGCCGCGAAGCCCTGAAAACTACCAGCGGGCTACTTGCTCCCTGGTGTCCGAGCTAGGACTGCGGGGCCTGCCACGCGCACCCCTGCTGCGCGTCAGCTCTTGGCGGTCGCCCAGGCGTGCTGGAGCGCGAGATCAGCCTTGACCTCGGCGAGCTGGACCGCGACCGCGGAGGGCGCGGTGCCGCCACGACCGCTGCGGGACGCCAGGGCGCCGGCCACGTTGAGGACCGAGCGCACGTCGGGCGTGAGGTGCTCCGAGATCTTGGCGAACTGCTCGTCGGTGAGCTGATCGAGCTCGATGCCGTGCTGCTCGCACTCCTTGACACACTCCCCCGCGACCTCGTGCGCCACCCGGAAGGGCACGCCCTGCTTCACCAGCCACTCGGCGATGTCGGTGGCGAGCGAGAATCCGGCAGGGGCCAGCTCCTCCATGCGCTCGCGGTTGACGGTCAGCGTGGCCATCATCCCGGTGAACGCCGGGAGCAGGACCTCCAGCTGGTCGCAGGAGTCGAAGACCGGCTCCTTGTCCTCCTGGAGGTCACGGTTGTACGCGAGCGGCAGCGCCTTCAGGGTGGCGAGAAGACCCGTGAGGTTGCCGATGAGGCGGCCCGACTTGCCGCGGGCGAGCTCCGCGATGTCCGGGTTCTTCTTCTGCGGCATGATCGACGAGCCGGTCGAGAAGGCGTCGTGGAGGGTGACGAAGGAGAACTCCTTCGTGTTCCAGATAATGATCTCCTCGGCGATCCGGGAGAGGTTGACGCCGATCATCGCGGTGATGAAGGCGAACTCGGCGACGAAGTCGCGGGACGCCGTGCCGTCGATGGAGTTGCCGGCGCTGCCGTGCTCGAAGCCGAGGTCGGCGGCCACCGCCTCCGGGTCCAGGCCGAGCGAGGATCCGGCCAGCGCGCCCGATCCGTACGGGGAGACCGCCGTGCGGGCATCCCACTGGCGCAGCCGTTCAGCATCACGGGAGAGCGACTGCACATGGGCCAGGACGTGGTGGGCGAACAGGACGGGCTGGGCGTGCTGGAGGTGCGTACGGCCCGGCATGGCGACATCCGGGTGTCCCTCGGCGAGGCCCACCAGCGCGTCCTGGAGTTCGGCGATCAGCCCACCGATGATCCGGGCGTGGTCGCGCAGGTACATCCGGAAGAGGGTGGCGACCTGGTCGTTCCGGGACCGGCCGGCGCGCAGCTTTCCGCCGAGGTCGGGGCCGAGGCGCTCCAGCAGGCCGCGCTCCAGCGCCGTGTGGACGTCCTCGTCGGCAATGGTGCCGGTGAAGGTCCCGGACGCGACATCGGCCTCCAGCAGGTCGAGTCCGGCGATCATGCGCTGGAGCTCGTCGGCGGTGAGCAGGCCCGCCTTGTGGAGCACACGGGCGTGGGCGCGGGAGCCGGCGATGTCGTACGGCGCGAGCCGCCAGTCGAAGTGGACGGACGCGGAGAGCTTGGCCAGGGCCTCGGCCGGGCCGTCGGCGAAACGGCCGCCCCAGAGCCGGACATCACCGGTGTTGCTGCTCACTGCTGCTCCTCAAGAGGGTGGATGGACGACCGCCCCCTGGGGGCCGTCTTCCGGATCATGCCGGGCCCGCGACGCCCGGCATGATCCGGACAACCCCCGGCCATCCGGCCTGGGGGACCCCACCCCGCCGCGGAGGAACGGGGAGGGAGGCGACTTTCCTGCGCGTGTCGAATCAGGCGAGGTCGCGCTTCGCCGCGATCTTCGACGACAGGCCGAAGATCTCGATGAAGCCCTGCGCCTTGGACTGGTCGAAGGTGTCGCCCGAGTCGTAGGTCGCCAGGTTGAAGTCGTACAGCGACTCCTCGGACTTCCGGCCGGTGACGACGGCACGGCCGCCGTGCAGCGTCATCCGGATGTCGCCGGTGACGTGCTGGTTGGCCTCGTTGATGAAGCCGTCCAGGGCGCGCTTCAGCGGGGAGAACCACAGGCCGTCGTAGACCATCTCACCCCAGCGCTGCTCGACCTGCCGCTTGTACCGGGCCAGCTCGCGCTCGACGGTGACGTTCTCGAGCTCCTGGTGGGCGGTGATCAGCGCGATTGCGCCCGGGGCCTCGTACACCTCCCGGGACTTGATGCCGACGAGCCGGTCCTCGACCATGTCGATCCGGCCGATACCCTGGGCGCCCGCCCGCTCGTTGAGCTGCTGGATGGCCTGGAGGACGGACACGGGCCTGCCGTCGATGGCGACCGGCACGCCCTCCTTGAAGGAGATGACGACCTCGTCGGCCTCTCGGGCGACGGCCGGGTTCGAGGTGTACTCGTAGATGTCTTCGATCGGCGCGTTCCAGATGTCCTCGAGGAATCCGGTCTCGACGGCCCGGCCGAAGACGTTCTGGTCGATCGAGTACGGGGACTTCTTGGTGGTCGCGATCGGGAGGTTCTTCTCCTCGCAGAAGGCGATCGCCTTGTCCCGGGTCATCGCGTAGTCACGGACCGGCGCGATGCACTTCAGGTCGGGGCCGAGAGCGGAGATACCGGCTTCGAAGCGGACCTGGTCGTTGCCCTTACCGGTGCAGCCGTGGGCGACGATGCCGGCGTTGTGCTTCTTCGCGGCGGCGACGAGGTGCTTGACGATCGTCGGCCGGGAGAGCGCGGAGACCAGCGGATAGCGGTCCATGTAGAGCGCGTTGGCCTTGATCGCCGGGAGGCAGTACTCGTCGGCGAACTCGTCCTTGGCATCCGCGACCTCGGCCTCGACGGCACCGCAGGCGAGCGCGCGCTTGCGGATGACGTCCAGGTCCTCGCCGCCCTGGCCGACGTCCACGGCAACGGCGATGACCTCGGCGCCCGTCTCCTCGGCGATCCAGCCGATGGCGACGGAGGTGTCCAGGCCGCCCGAGTAGGCGAGTACGACGCGCTCGGTCACGGGTTTCTCCTTACGGTGCATTCAGCGACAGGCATAACTATGCACTACTCCGTATGTTTCGTCAACGCGTCTCGATGTGCCGCGGTCGCCCCGGGCGACAACCGGAGGGCACCGGGCCCGCCCCGCACCTACGATCGGCGCTTCGGGCGGGGAGCGCACGATGGGGCCACAGTGAGCACGGCACACACGTCCGGCAGGGCCGTGGCGGAGCGACTGGCGCAGGGCGAGCCGGTCGGCACCGTCATCGACACCGCCGATGCCGCCGCCTGGACCGGACTCGACATCGAGCTACGCGCCCCGGCCCACCGGCCCGAGGTGCCGCTCCCCATCCGACCGCGGATGGCAGGCGGGCCGATCCGGGGGTGGAGCGGCCGGCTGCCGGCGGTTCGCCGCCGCACCGAGCCGCTCGGCGAGAGCGAGCTCGCCCTCGCCCTCTGCCACCCCGACCGCCGGATCCGCGAAGCCGCACTCGGCCGGGCGGCAGCCTTCCCGGCGCTGCTGCCGCTGGTCGTGATCCGCGGCGCGGACTGGGTCACCCCGTGCGCGAGCGGGCCCGGCTCCTGCTGGCAGACTCGCTGCCCACCGCCGGGCCCCGCCTCGGCGCGCTCGCCGCCCTGATCCTGCTGGTCGCGGGCCGCCGCCACGGCGGCTTCGGCCGCGACCTGCTGGAGCGGACCCTGCGCGAGGTGCTCCGCGCGGCCGCCGACGACGGCGATGTGGTGATCCAGGATCTGTGCGCGGAGGCTGCACTCTCCGCGGTGCGGAACGGCGCGTAACGACGAGGTGGTGGGTCCGCTGCTGGGCTCCCGGCAGCCACGGGTGCGTTCCGCGGGGGTCAACGCGCTGCGCCGGGCCGGGCGCACCGCGCAGGCGGAACCGTTCCTCGCCGACCGCTCCGGTCTCGTACGCGCCTGTGCCTGCTGGGTGCTGCGGCAGCAAGCGACCGATCCGCTCCCCCTCTATCGCTCCCTGTGCGCGGACCCGAAGGCCGGGGATCTCCCGCCCGGCGCGCCGGTGGGCCTCGCCGAGTGCGGCACGCGGGCCGACGCCTCGCTGCTCGTGCCGCTCCTCGCCCACCCCGTGGGGGCGGTCCGGGCCCAGGCGGTCGCCGGTCTGCGCCTGCTGGACACGACGGACCCGGAACTTCTGCGCCCGCTTCTGGACGATCCCTCCCCCTCGGTGGTGCGGGAGGTGGTCACGGCTCTCGTGGGGTCGCTGGAACGGCTGCCCGAGGAGTGGCTCGCCCGACGCCTCGCCGAGGACCGGCCCACCCACACCGGACGGGCCGCCTTCCGCCTCATGCGCGCGGAGGGCGGAGTACCCCAACTCCGGGCGCCCGTAAGCCTCTGACGGACGAGAACCCCGGACTACGGGCTCTGGCGGGGTCGGCCGTCCAGCAGTGGGTGCCGACGGCCGCCGTGCCGCACGGGGACGCGGAGGTGGCCGCGCTCCACCTTGTCGCGCTCCCGACTGCCCACTACGGCAGGACGGTCACGGGTCGCATCTACCAGCGGAAGGAGGTGTTCAGGTCCTTTGTGGTACGGGTCCGTTGACGAGAACCCACGCCGAGCGTGCACGGTTGCGCACGTTGACCCCGGCGACGTGGTCG
>NZ_JBFBAS010000012.1:0-182453 GCF_040682335.1 Streptomyces sp. NPDC051219 | reverse complement strand
CCGATCCGGCGACGGACGAAACCGCCCCGCACCCACCAGAGCGATGGTGGCGGGCATCGGAACGTCCAGGCCGAATCGGGCACCCGGGGGCGTGACCGTGTGGTCACAGCGGGGAACCAGCGTGTCCAACACCGTTCGGGGCACGCGGCTGAGCATGGGTCCTGGCAACAGGACTCACTCCCGCTCAGTGTTTAGGGACGGTGTGTACGCGCCCGGCCACTTGGGCGAGTTGACCCAGATCGTGGACTTCGTACTGGTGGACACGATGATCGAGGAGACCGGGTCACGTGAGAGGCGGCTGCGGCTGCTGCCGTCCCGGGTCGTGGTCTACTTCGTCCTCGCGCTGGCCCTGTTCGAGGACTGCTCCTATCGGGGCGTGTGGGGCAAGTTGACGGCGGGGCTGGAGGGACTGCCGTTGGTGCGTCCGGCGGTCTCCTCGCTGTCCAGGGCCCGACGGCGAATAGGAGCGGCACCGCTGCGGCGGCTGTTCGAGATCCTCGCTGGGCCCGTCGCTCACCTCGGGCAGGCCGGTTCGTTCTATCGAGGGCTGCGGACCGTGGCCGTGGACGGCACCTTGCTACACGTGCCCGATGAAGAGGCGCTCACCTGGCGCTACCCCAAGCGAGCGGGCGAGAGCGTGGAGTTCGGCTACCCGCTGCTGCGACTCGTGGTCCTGGTCGAGTGTGGCACCCGCGCAGTCCTGGCCGTCGCGTTCGGCCCCGAGAGTGACGGCGAACTCACCTACGCAGGCCGCCTGTTGAGTGGGCTGGACCGCACGATGCTCCTGCTGGCCGATGCCGGCTTCGATGCGAACGAGTTCGCCCGGCCAGGCCACCGGCGCGCAGTTCCTGGTGCGCTCCTCCGCCCGCCGGGTACCCACCCCCTTCCGGCACCTGGGCGACCTTCCTGGCCCGGACCGCCGAGGTCCGCCGGTCGACCAGGGCATCCAGGGCGCCGGCCTCGCGGGCCTGGCGCCACTCGATGACGTGCGAGTGGTACAGCCGCTCACGGCGCAGGATCGCGCCCCTCTCCCCGGCCGGGGCGGCGTCGTACTCGGCGACCATGCGCAGCTTGTACTCCGCGGAGAATGTGCGCCGCTTTGGCTCACCCTCACTCGGACGCACACGTCCGTACGCGACATGAAGGGCAGCCGCCGGTACTGCGATGCCTGATCCTGAATCTGTCGACGCGGCGCCCCGTCAATGGCTCGTAGATCCTGCTTCCGCTCATCCTCCGGCATAGCAGCAAGAACATCCGTCACACGCCTCAGCTCGTCGAGATCAGACCTCGCCCACAAGATCGAGGTC
This sequence comes from Streptomyces sp. NPDC051219, assembly GCF_040682335.1. Lineage (NCBI taxonomy): Bacteria > Bacillati > Actinomycetota > Actinomycetes > Kitasatosporales > Streptomycetaceae > Streptomyces > Streptomyces sp. NPDC051219. The sequence continues at coordinate 181,146 of NZ_JBFBAS010000012.1, read as the reverse complement.
TTCACGACTCTTCTTTCGAGCGATCTCCGGAACGGGCCACTTGTGGTCGGGTACATACCCCACACCCCTCCACCAAGGATCGGCAGGCAGGACTCCCGCGGGCTCGAACGGCTGACCCGGAACGGGGAAAGCAACGGCCTGTCCCACCGCATCAGCAGCAGTCTTCGTCCACTCGCCAGGCTCGGCCCACGGGTGAAAGGCCAGGTTGAACGTCCCCCAGTGGATCGGCAACAGCACACCACCGGGCTCACCACTTTGCAGGTCAAGGTGTGCTTGGACGCCCTGAGCGGGGGTCATGTGAATGTCCGGCCACGCGCCCGGCACCGGCGTAGAATCCGTGTGGTTCTTGGGCCAGTACTCGCTGTACGCGCCGATCTGGATCATCGTCGCGTCGAACGGGCCGTGCTCGGCACCGATGTCCTTGAAGCCGGAGAAGTATCCGGTGTCGCCGCTGTGGTAGATCCGGTGCTCGGGCCCGGCGACGGCCCAGGAGGCCCACAGGGTGTGCTGCTGGTTGCGCAGGCCGCGTCCGCAGAAGTGCCGGGCCGGGGTCGCGGTCAGGCTCGTCCCGGCGACCTTGACGGTCTCGTTCCAGTCGAGCTCGTGGACACGGTCGGCAGGTACGCCCCAGCGCTCGAGGTGGGCGCCGACGCCGAGCGGTACGGCGAACACCGTTCCGGTGCCGGCCAGGCGGCGGATCGTGGGCAGGTCGAGATGGTCGTAGTGATCGTGCGAGATGACCACTGCGTCGACGGGGCCGAGGGCGGCGAGCGGCGCGGGGACGGGGTGCAGGCGCTTCGGGCCCGCGAAGGGGAAGGGGGAACAGCGCTCGCCCCACACCGGGTCGAACAGCATCCGGCGGCCGTCGATCTCGGCGAGCACGCTCGAATGTCCCATCCAGGTCAGCCGGAGTCCCGAGACGGGCGGCCTGGCGAGGTCGGCGAGGGTGGTCGGATGCACCGGAATGGCGCTCGCCGGGGCACGGCGGACCCGCTCCTCCTTACGAAAGTAGTTCTTCGCGAACTCCTTCATGGAACCGGTCGGACGCGTCCTGGCGCCCTCCGGGTTCTGGAAGACACCGTCCGCGAAGTTCGGTGAGCGGCGGATTCGCTCCATCCGCTCGCCTGCCGGATCCGCGCCGAAGGCAGCGGGGCGCAGGGCGCGCAGCCCGGAACGCAGGGGTCTCGAGCCGGTCACGGTGCCTCCTGGGACGGTGGGGGGGTCGCACGGTGTCCGTGTGAATGGTGTCCGTGTCACAGCATTATGAGCGGCGGCAGTGACAGCGCCGTTACAGCGGCCGGATGTTCGGGCTTCCCTGCCGGTGGTGCGTCCCGGTGCACGTCGTCCTCCCTCATGACCGTAGCAACGTCTGTGCCGCCTCCAAGATTCCTGCTCCCTCGTTGACAGTGGCGTACCGATCTCCAGATACTGAACGACCATTCAGTTACGTACCCGAACGGCGCGGTCCGTCGCCCGCGCCCTGGCTGTCCCGGGTCCGCCGTGATCAGCATTCCCGAGGAGAGCGCACGATGACCAGCCCCCTGATCTCACTCACCTGGACCGACCACGTAACCGGCCGCCAGGGGCATTTGGTCGTCGACAGGCTTGTGCGCGGCGTCTCCAGCGGCGGACTGCGCATGCGCGCCGGCTGCACCCTGGAGGAGGTGGCGGGTCTCGCCCGCGGCATGACGATGAAGGAGGCCCTGCACTTCCACCCGGACAGTCCGACGACCCGGTACATCCCGCTCGGCGGCGCCAAGGGAGGTATCGACTGCGATCCGCAGGACCCCGCGGCGCACGGCATCCTGGTGCGCTACCTGCGCGCCATGCGCCCGTACCTCGAGAACTTCTGGACCACGGGAGAGGACCTCGGCCTGACCCAGGACATCGTCGACAAGGCCGCCACCGAGGCCGGGCTGGTCTCCTCCATCCAGGCGGTCTACCCGCTGCTCGACGACGAACGTGCCGCCCGCCGCCGGCTCTCCGACGCCTTCGCCGTCGAGGTGGACGGCATCGGGCTCGACGAACTGGTGGGAGGCTGCGGGGTCGCCGAATCGGTGCTGGCGGCGCTCGACCGGGCGGGTGCGGCGTACGCGGGGACCCGGGTCTCCGTCCAGGGACTCGGCACGATGGGCGGGGCGACCGCGCGCTTTCTCGCCCGTGCCGGGCTGAAGATCGTCGCGGTCGCCGACGTCAAGGGCACGATCGCCAACCCCGACGGTCTCGACGTCGAGGCGCTGCTCGCCTCCCGGGACTCCTACGGCACGGTCGACCGTACGGCGCTGCGGCCGGACGACGCGGAACTGCCGGGCGACGCCTGGCTGTCGGCGAAGGCGGAGGTGCTGGTGCCCGCCGCCGTCTCGTACGCCGTGGACACCACGAACCAGGAGGCGATCAGGGCGCGTTGGATCGTCGAGGCGGCGAATATGCCGGTGCTGCCGGAGGCCGAGGAGCTGCTGGCCCGGCGAGGGATCACCGTACTGCCGGACGTCGTCGTCAACTCCGGAACGAACGCGTGGTGGTGGTGGACCCTTTTCGGGGACATCGGCGCCGACCCGGACGAGGCGTTCGCCTACGTACGCGCCTCGATGCGCGCTCTGACCGGTCAGATTCTGGCCAGGGCGGACACCGACGGCACCTCGCCGCGCGCCGCCGCCCATGCGATCGCCGCCGACCGGCTGCCGGTGATGGCCGAGCGCTTCGGCTGGTACAGGTGACCTCGGGGGGGGCGCCGGCCCTGTCATGGGTGTCCAGGGTCAGGCGGGTTACTCGTGTGTAGGGTGACGTCGTGGCAAGGGTCAGGTTGAGCGTGGAGGAACGGCGCGAGGAGTTGCTGCGCGCCGCCGTCGAGCAGATCGAGGTGCGTGGGGTCGACGCGCTCCGGATTTCCGATGTCGCTTCGGCCCTCGGTGTCAGCAATGCGCTCGTGCTGTACCACTTCTCCACGAAGGAGCAGCTCGTCGCCGGGGCCTTCGACTACGCGGCCCACGGCGACCTGGCTCATCTCCACAAACTGCTGAACCGCCGCACCACCGCGGTGCGCAGACTGCGCGCCGCGGTGCGCTGGTACGCGCCGACCGGGTCGGCCAAGGGCTGGAAGCTGTGGATCGAGGGCTGGGCCGCGGCGCTGCGCGAGCCGGCCCTGCGCGACGTGGCACGCGATCTCGACCTGCGGTGGAAGGCCGCCCTGACCGAGGTGATAGCGGAAGGCACGGCGGCGGGAGAGTTCCCGTGCCCCGACCCGGCGGCGGCGGCCTGGCGGCTGACCGCGCTGCTGGACGGGCTGGCCGTGCAGATGACGTCGTACGAGGGATCCCTCTCCCGTACAGCCATGCAGGAGTGGGTGGACGACGCGCTCGCACGCGAGCTGGGCATAGACAGAGCGGTACTCACGGCAACCGCGCGCTGAGGACGCAACTGTCCGACGGCCGGAAGGGATTGTGGTGTCACCCGAGCACACGGACACGGCGTACGACGTACTCGCGATCGGCGGCAGTGGGGTGGACACGGTCGTCCGTGTCGACTCCCTGCCCGTGCCACTCGCCGACTCGGTCGGGGTGTCCCCGATCAGGGAATGGCCGGGGCACACGGGCGGAAATGTGGCGCTGGGGTGCCGGGCCCTCGGACTGAACGTCAAACTCCTCGACTTCATCGGCGACGACTGGGCCGGCGCGATGGTCCGTGAGCGTCTCGCCGAGGGAGGGGTGGACTTCGAGCCGCTGACCTCGCCGGCGGGGACGCGGCGTGCGGTGAACCTGGTGGAGACCACCGGACGCCGGATGTCGTTCTACGACGGGCGTGATCCGAGCGATCTTCGGATGCCTCGGGAGTTCTATCTGCCCCACCTGCGCCGCGCCCGCCACGTGCATCTCTCGATCATGCATTTCGCCCGTTTTCTGTACGACGACATCGAGGCGCTGGGGGTCCCGGTGTCCACGGACCTGCACGACTGGGACGGCCTGGCCGACCACCACCGCGAGTTCGCGCTCCGGTCCGACCTCGTCTTCCTGAGCGCGGCGGGCGCGGGCGACCGCATAGCCTCCGTGATGCGGGAGATTCTCCGGGAGGGACGTGCGGAAGCGGTGATCGCCACGGCGGGGGCGGGAGGCTCGTACGTGCTGTCGCGGGGCGGAAGCAGCACGCCGCGTCCGGTCCCGGCGACGGTGCCGCCGGCGCGGGTGGTGGACTCCAACGGCGCGGGCGACGCGTATCTCTGCGGCTTCCTGTACGGACGCCTGGCCGGCCGGGACCTGGAGGAGTGCGCGAGGCTGGGCGCGGTGGCGGGCGCCTACGCGTGCACCGGGGAGGGCAGCACGGCCCTGATCGGGCGTGACCACCTGATGGGGAGCTGAGGCGGCGACCCCGCGTCCCGCCGACTCGCAACCGCCCACCGGCCGGCAGCCACTGAGCCATCCCCGGCCGCCCGAGAACCGTGCGTGCCCGGCGGCCCCGCCCCCGAATCCGGAAGGCGCCCCAACTCTCCCCTGCCCCTACAGCGGCAGCAGGTCCGGCCGCTTCGGTTCCACGTGGTCGCCCGACGACTCGCCGCGCAGCCGCCGTCCGATCCACGGCACCAGATGTTCCCGCGCCCACTGGATGTTGTCCCGGCGCACCTCCGCCGAGCCCCGTGGCGGCTCCGGCGGCCATACCTGGTCCGGATCCGCCGGCACCTCGAGGCCGAGCACCTGGGCGGCCCGGAGCGCCACCCGCGTGTGCCCCTCGGGCGAGAGATGCAGCCGGTCGCCGTCCCAGGCGCGCCTGTCCTGGACCGACTTGAGCGACCACAGGTCGAGCACCGGGCAGTCGTAGCGGTCGGCGATCGACCGCACATGCGCCGTGTACGTGGCGATCTTGCCCCGCAGATGACGCAGCACCGGCACCCCGCGGGTGTCGAACCCAGTAGTGATCATTACCGTCCCGACCCCCGACGTCAGATCCGCGACGGCCGCCTCGAACCGCTCGGCAACCGCGTCGGGGTCACTGCCCGGCCGGATGATGTCGTTGCCGCCGGCACAGAAGCTCACCAGGTCCGGCGCGAGCGCCTTCGCCCGCGGCACCTGCTCCTCCACGATCTGGTCCAGGAGCCGGCCGCGCACCGCCAGGTTGGCGTACCGGAACGCGTGCTCCGGTCGCTGGTCGGCGAGGAGCACCGCCAAGCGGTCGGCCCACCCCACGAAGGAGCCATCCAGTCCTGGATCGCCCACGCCCTCGGTGAAGCTGTCACCGATCGCCGCGTACGACCCGAATGCACCGCTGCTCATTGATCTCGAATCGTCTGCCACGGGAGCACATCCTTCACCGGCGGATGTGACCTACGCGACCGTAAGGAGGGGTTGACGCGGCGTGACATAGACCACCGGGGCCGTTTCGCGTTCCGGGAATACGCCAGGAGGCCGGATCCGCCGGATCCGGCCTCCTGGTGACGCCCCGTCAGGGGGGATGCGCGTCTCAGAGGCTGACACCGTGCTGGCGCAGGTACGCCAGCGGGTCGATGTCGGAGCCGTAGCTCGGCGAGGTCCGGATCTCGAAGTGCAGGTGCGGGCCGGTCGAGTTGCCGGTGGAGCCGGACAGGCCGATCTGCTGGCCACCGGCGACACTCTGGCCCGCCGAGACGGAGAGCGAGGACAGGTGGGCGTACTGCGAGTAGCGGCCGTCGGTGTGCTGGATGACGACCTCGTTACCGTACGCGCCACTCCAGCCGGCGGAGACGACGGTGCCCGCACCGATGGCCTTGAGGCTGGTGCCGGAGCCCGCGGCGAAGTCGACACCGGTGTGGTAGCCGCTGGACCACATGGATCCGGACATGCGGTACGAGGTGGTGACGGGCGCGTCGACCGGGGCGGTGAAGTAGCCGGAGGATTTCGCCGCCCCGCTGTTCGAGGTGGCGGTGCCGGTGTTTTTGGCCGGGGCGCTCGCCTTGACCGGGGCGCTCGCCTTGACCGGGGCGCTCGCCTTCGCCGGGGCACTCGCCTTCGCCGGAGCGCTCTTGCGCTCGGACCGGTCGGCCCGCTCGGTCGCGGCGTCGGACTTCGCCGGCGCCTTCGCCTTGGCGCCGATGGTGAGCTTGAGGCCCGGGTGGATCAGCGACGGGTCTCCACCGACGACCGCGCGGTTGTCCTGGTAGAGCTTCTGCCAGCCGCCGTTGACATTCTGCTCGTCGGCGATCTTGGACAGGTAGTCGCCCGCGACGACGGAGTACGTCTTGGGGGCGGCCTTCGCTACGGCGACCGGAGCGGCGGCTGCGACCGGAGCGGCGGCCTTCTCGGCGGCAACGGCCGGCGCGGCCTTCTCGGCCGCGTTGGCGCCGGTGGCGCCCATCAGCGGCAGTGCGAGAGCGGCGCCACCGGTGCCCGCGGCCACGAAGCCACGGGTGATCGGGTTGGCCTTGGGACGACGGTGCTTACCCTTTGCGGGCATGACGAATTCCTCTCCGTCGCCTGCGAGGTGAGCTGTCGGGTTCGGGCTGGAGATGCCCGGCCGCGGTGTGGCTGCGACTTAACCCCGAGCCGTTCCGGATTCCGGATCGGCGGCTTACCTGGGTCCCCCGCTCCTGCCGTGCGTAAGTGGTGGGTGCGGTTCCAGGCGGTGGCAGGATTCGGCGGTCCACCTGGATTGACGGTGACCGTAGGCGAGCCGGGCAGGCGGAACAAGCCATGTATTCCGGACTCCATCCGGAATCCATTCGACGCGGTGAATATGCCGGATTTCTCCAGTCACCCTCCGTGGAGTGCGGCTCCCCAACAGCCGCCCGAGCAAAGGAATTGAGCTCTGCCGCCCCGCCACGCACCGTCACCGATATGATCCTGCTCACTGGGCGACGGGCCATCTACCGCTTAAGCATGGCAACTTGACGCCAAGCCAAGCAATTCGGTCAGACCGGACATTCGCCTGCTATCGGCCCTATAGGTGCGATCCTTATGCGATGCGGCGTAGCCGGATAACTGCCGCATCCAAATCGCCACTGAGTGCCGTCCGCAGCCCCCTGTGCATCAGCCCCGCGCCACGGTGGACACCCCCGGTGCCGAGGTACTCGTACGTGGCCGCCGGGTCGAGGCCGGCCAGCCGCAGCGCCGGCGGTGGCTCGCCGTAACGCTGGGCCTGGAGCCAGGCGAGGACCACGGCCTCGTCGCCCGTACGTACTGAACGGCGCGCGCAGTCCTCCGGTGGGCCGCCGCAGCCGGTAGACCTCTCCTTGCTGCACCACCGGCCGGATCTCCTTGTAGAGATCCACCCACTCCAGCGCCTCGGCAAGCGCCTCCTCGCTCCAGACGGAAAGATCACCGCCTACCCCCAGCACGCCCGCCACGGCGCTGACGAAGCGGAAGCGCAGCGAGCGGGCCCGGCCGTTGAGCTGCACATTCGGACTGTCGGTCACCCACGCGGCCATGATCCGCGCCGGGTGCAGCCGGCTGAAGCCGTACTTGATGTCGAGCCGGTCCAGCGGATCGGTGTTGTCGGAGGTCCACACCTGGTCGGTACGGGAGAGAACGCCAAGGCCGATCCTGCCACCGCCGCCGGAGCACGACTCGAACGCGACCTGCGGATACTCGGCGCGCAGCCGGTCGAGCAGCTCTTACAGGGCATGCACATGCTCGGGCCAGAGTTTCTTGCGGATACGGTTCCGCATTGATGAAGCAGCGGTTGAAGTTGAGATCCGCCACGAGCCGGACCAGCCGAGCGCGCAGCCGTAGACCTCGCCCCCCTCCTCCTCCGCCCCGCCCTCGTCCAGCGCCGGCCAGGGCAGGTGCTGGTGGCCGGTGTGCCCGCGCCTGAACGACCGTGCCGGACCTCCCGAGATGATTGCCCCAGGAACCCATGTCGTATCGTCGAAGCGATAACCCTCGCCGGCGAGCCGCGCCGACGGTAGACACGGAGGAGACCCCGTGACGCAGCAGCTTCCCCAGGTCCCGTCGACCGAGCCCGAGCTGACCGGAGTGCGCAACTTCCGTGACGTGGGCGGCCTCCCGACCTTGGACGGCCGGCGGGTCCGGCAGGGGCGGCTCTTCCGCAGCGGTCACCTGGCCCATGCGAGCGACACCGACGCCGCCTTCCTCGGCTCGCTCGGGCTGCACACGATCTTCGACTTCCGAAACGACGCGGACAAGGCCCTCGAAGGCCCCGACGTCGAGCTGCCCGGCGTGCGGAATGTGAACATCCCGCTGACCGACCCGGCGGACGGCGCAGAGTTCTGGAAGATGGTCCGCGACGGCGATCTCAACCAGCTGCGTTCGATACTCGCCGACGGCAAGGCCGCCGGGCGGATGTCCGCCTCCTACCGCGTGATCATCAAGCACCGCACCGCGGAGCACAGCCGCGTGCTGCACGCACTGGCCGAGGACAGCGTGCCCGCACTGATGCACTGCGCGGCGGGCAAGGACCGTGCGGGCCTGTCGGTCGCAGTGACGCTGCTCGCGCTCGGGGTCGAGCGGGACGCCATCGAGGCCGACTACCTGGAGTCCAACGCGACCCACCGCCGCTACAAGGTCCACCGCAGCGACAACTCGCCCGCCGCCATGTCCCCCGAGGTCATGGAGCTGCTGAGCCCGCTGTTCGACGCCCGCGCCGAGTATCTGGCGGCGGCGTTCGACACCATCACCCAGACGTGGGGCACGACCGATCGCTACCTCGAGGAGGGCCTGAAGGTCACTCCCGAGGTGCGCGAGCGGCTGCGCGCCCGCCTGCTGGACTGAGACACTGGGACCGACGCCGGGCCCGGGGCGTCTACCGCTGCGCGCCGAGCGTGAAGAGCATGTAGATGAAGGCGGCGAAGAGGTGGCCGGCCACGACATAGACGAACAGCCGGATCGCGAGACCCCTGGGGATCTTGTCCTCGACGAAGCGGCGTGCCGACGTCTTCTTCTCCTGGGTCTCCGAGTCGCTCATGACAGTTCTCCTGGCGTTCGTATGGATGCGCCGTTTCCGAGGCACAGCTCGGCAGCGGCGCTCTGCAGCAGTGTGTGTACGAAGAGCAGCTCGGCCCCACCGCGGGCGGCGGCCGCGATCCGGTGCGGGGTCAGCGAGTCGAAGTGCGCGCTGTCCCCCGGGGCAAGGACGTGCTCGGAATCACCGAGCCCGAGCCGCACGGAGCCCTGCAGAACGTAGAGCCACTCCTCGCCGGGGTGAACGCGGACCAGGTCGGTCCGCGTGGCGTACGGGACCCGCAGGCGCAGGGCCTGCATGCCGCGCCCCGGGGTGCCCGCCTGCCAGTACGTCCAGCCGTCGGCATCGACCGGTTCTGTCAGCGCGGCTCGGACGACCGGCTCCCTGCTGGGCAGGGTCTCGCCGAGCAGCTCCGAGACCGTCGACCCGTAGGTACGGGCGAGCGCGAGCAGCATCGGCAGGGACGGTTGCCGGCGTCCGGTTTCGAGCCGGGACAGATGAGCCGGTGACAGACCTGCGCGAGCGGCGGCCGCCTCGAGGGTGAGCGCCGCGCGCCGCCGCAGATCACGCAGCTGCGGTGCGACGGCGGACAGCTCCTGGGCCGCCTCGGTGGTGCCTGAGTCCATGCCGCCATTGAGCCACACGTCCTACCTCTGAGGCAAATCTATTGCCCGACAGGCAAGTGGCGGCCTCCCGCCGTCCGTCCGCCGGAGTGAACGACACCGCCGACGCCTCATCTGTTCCCGAGGGCCTGCTTGGCCAGCGTCCGGCCGAAGTCCCACATGAGGCCTCCACCGCTGTGGGCCTCGTCCATGACGTCCGTGAAGGCGGCGACGAACCTGTTCACGTCCGCCTCGTCGATGACCAGCGGCGGAATCAACTTGATCACTTCAAGACGGTCGCCGGACACCTGGGTGAGGATGCGGTGCCGCTGAAGCAGCGGGACGACGACCATCTGCGCGAAGAGTCCCTTGCGGGCCGCCTGAAGCATGGTCCACCGGCCGCGGAGGCCGAGCGACCTGGGCCGTCCGAACTCGATGCCGATCATCAGGCCCCGTCCGCGTACCTCGTGCAGCAGCTCGTAGCGGTCGACGAGGGCGCCGAGCCGGGTGCGCAGCAGGTCACCGGTCGTCCGGGCGTTCGCGACGATCTCCTCGTTCTCCATGACCGACAGCACGGCCAGCCCGGCCGCCATCGCCTGCGCGTTGGAGCCGTAGCTGGCGGAGTGCACGAGCACCCGGTCCATGGACGAGTACACCTTCTTGAAGATCCAGTCCTTCCCGAGGGTCGCTCCGACCGGTACATAGCCGCCCGACAGGGCCTTGGCCAGGCAGACCAGGTCGGGCTCGACGCCGTCCTCGTGCTGGTACGCGAGGAAGTCGCCGGTCCGGCCCAGGCCGGTCTGCACCTCGTCGACGACGAGGAGCGCCCCGTGCCGGTGCAGCAGCTCCTGTGCGGCGCGCAGGAACCCGGGCGGAGCCTCGTGCACGCCCTTGCCCTGGATCGGCTCGACGACGAAGGCCGCCACGTCACCGCGCTTCAACTCCCGCTCCAGCGCGTCCAGATCACCGAGGGCGACGGCTGTGTCGGGCAGCAGCGGCGCGAAGCCGTCCCGGAAGCCGTCCTCCCCGTTGACCGAGAGCGAGCCGGCGGTCAGTCCGTGGAAGGCGTGCGAGCAGTACAGGATCCTGGGCCTGCCCGTCGCGTACCGGGCGAACTTGAGCGCGGTCTCGACGGCCTCCGTACCGCTGTTGCCGAAGAACACCCGGTCCAGGTGCGGACTGCAGGAGAGCAGCTTCTCGGCCAGCAGCCCCGGAAGCGGCTGGCAGTCGAAGCGTGTCAGATCGGCGAGCGAGGCGTCCAGGACGTCGTGCAGGGCCTTGCGGACGACGGGATGGTGCCGGCCGAGCCCCATGACTCCGAAGCCGGCGAGCATGTCGAGGTAGTCATTGCCTTCGGAGTCCCAGAAGTGGGCGCCCTCCGCCCGCTCGTAGACCTTGTCGAAGCCGATGGTGTGCAGCATCCGCGGCAACTGGTGGTTCAGATACCGGCTGTGCAGCTCGTACCGTTCCGCCCCGCGCTCGGCGAGGAGTCTGCCGAGGTCGAAGTCCTTGCTCGCGCCCGGCTCGGCGGTCGTCATGTTCGCTTCTCCCTACGGGCCAATGCCGCACTGATCCGCCCCGCGATCTCCACCGGCGTGAGTCCGATGTCGGCGAGGACTTCCCCTCGCTTGGCGTGCGCCAGGAACTGGCCGGGAATCCCGAAGGTACGCAGCGGCTGGTCCACGCCCGCGTCCCGCAGGGCCTGGCCGACGGCAGAACCGACTCCGCCGTCGCGGCTGTTGTCCTCGACGACCGCGACCAGCCGGTGCCGCTCCGCGAGCGGCGCGAGCGCCTCGTCGACGGGCTTGACCCAGCGCGGGTCGACGACCGTGCAGCCGACCCCGCGCGCTTCGAGCAGTTCCGCGGCTTTCAGGCAGACGGGCGCGAGCACCCCGACCGACACCAGCAGCACATCGTCCGCCCCCTCGGCCCGCCGCAGTACGTCCATGCCACCCACCCGGCCGACGGCGGGCACCGGCTCGCCCACCGCCTCCTTGGGGAAGCGCAGGACGGTGGGCGCGTCGTCGACGTCCACGGCCTCCCGCAGCTGGGCGCGGAGCTGACCGGCGTCGCGCGGGGCGGCGATCCGCAGGCCCGGGACGACCTGCAGGATCGACATGTCCCACATGCCGTTGTGCGAGGGTCCGTCGACCCCGGTCACACCGGCGCGGTCGAGTACGAACGTCACCCCGCACCGGTGCAGGGCGACGTCCATCAGCAGCTGGTCGAAAGCGCGGTTGAGGAAGGTCGCGTACACGGCGACGACCGGATGAAGTCCCGCGGTCGCGAGGCCCGCCGCCGACACCACGGCGTGCTGCTCCGCGATTCCCACGTCCCAGACGCGATCCGGGAAGGCCTCCGCGAAACCGGTGAGACCCACGGGATGCAGCATGGCGGCGGTAACGGCCACCACGTCGGGCCGCTCGGCGCCGATCTTCGCGATCTCGTCGCCGAAGACAGAGGTCCAGGACGGCCCCTGGGCGGGCGCGAGTGGTTCACAGGTCAGCGGGTCCATGACGCCGACCGTGTGGAAGCGGTCCGCCTCGTCCTCCACCGCGGGTGTGAAGCCACGGCCCTTCTGAGTCAGGCAGTGCACCAGCACGGGCCCGTGGAATCGCTTGGCGCGCCGCAGAGCCGACTCGACGGCGGCGGTGTCGTGCCCGTCGATGGGACCGACGTACTTCAGTCCCAGGTCCTCGAACATGCCCTGGGGCGCGAAGGCGTCCTTGAAGCCCTTCTTGGCGCCGTGCAGGGACCCGTACAGCGGCCGGCCGACGACCGGTGTGTGCTCGAGGACGTCCTTGCCCCAGGCGAGGAAGCGCTCGTAGCCGTCGGTGGTACGCAGCGTGGCCAGGTGGTTCGCGAGTCCCCCGATGGTCGGCCCGTACGACCGCTCGTTGTCGTTGACGACGATGATCAGTGGGCGTTCCCTGGCGGCGGCGATGTTGTTCAGCGCCTCCCAGGCCATGCCGCCGGTGAGCGCGCCGTCCCCGATGACCGCGATCACATGGTCCTCACGGTCCAGCACCTGATTGGCCTTGGCGAGCCCGTCCGCCCAGCCCAGCACGGTGGAGGCGTGCGAGTTCTCGATGACGTCGTGCTCGGACTCCGCCCGCGAGGGATAGCCGGAGAGCCCTCCCTTGCCGCGCAGCTTGGAGAAGTCCTGCCGGCCGGTCAGCAGTTTGTGTACGTAGCTCTGGTGGCCGGTGTCCCACAGAATGCGGTCCCTGGGCGAGTCGAAGACCCGGTGCAGAGCTATCGAAAGCTCCACCACCCCCAGATTGGGACCCAGATGACCCCCGGTTCTGGCCACCGCCTGAATCAGGAAGTCCCTGATCTCCCCCGCCAATTGGTCCAGCAGCGCCTTGTCGAGCTCCTTCAGGTCGCGTGGCCCCCGGATATTCTCCAAGATCGACACGACGGCCCCCTCTCGGAATCTGGTCAGTTCGCCAAGACGGCGACGGCCACCGCAACGGCCCGCGACGGGCGTTCCGGTGGCCATCAGGTCACCCGCGGTTTCCGGACACGGTGTCGCGGGCCGCGCGCAGGGACTCCTTGAGCGAGCCCATGGTGGCGAGGACGGCGGTCGGCTCGTAGCCGCAGTGCGCCATGCAGTTGGCGCAGCGCGGATCCTTGCCACGGCCGTACTTGCTCCAGTCGGTCTCCTCGATGAGCTCCCTGTACGTGGGCACGTACCCGTCCGCCATCAGGTAGCAGGGCCGCTGCCAGCCGAAGAGCGAGTAGTTGGGAATGGCCCACGCGGTGCACGGGAAGTCCGCCTTGCCCTCCAGGAAGTCCAGGAACAACGGTGAGTGGTTGAGCCGCCAGCGCCGCCGGTTGCCGCCCGCGAAGGACTTCTTGAAGAGCTCACGGGTCTGCTCGACACCGAGGAAATGCTCCTGGTCGGGGGCCTTCTCGTAGGCGTACGCGGGCGAGATCATCATCTCGTCCACCTGGAGGTCGTCGTTGAGGTAGTTGAGAACCTCGATGACGGTCTGCGGAGTGTCGGTGTTGAAGAAGGTCGAGTTGGTGGTGACCCGGAAGCCGCGCTTCTTGGCTTCCTTGATGGCGGCCACCGCCTCGTCGAACACGCCCTCCTTGGCGACGGACTCGTCGTGCCGCTCTCGCAGCCCGTCGATGTGCACGGCGAACGCGAAGTAGCGCGAGGGCGTGAACTCCTCGATCTTCTTGCGCAGCAGCATCGCATTCGTGCAGAGGAAGACGTACTTCCTCCGTGCAACCAACTGACGGACGATCTCGTCGATCTGAGGATGCATCAACGGCTCGCCACCCGCGATGGACACCATCGGAGCGCCGGACTCCAGCACCGCGCCGACCGCCTGGGCCACCGGCATGCGCTGCTTGAGGACTCCGGCAGGATGCTGGATCTTCCCGCACCCCTCGCACTTGAGATTGCAGGCGAAGAGCGGTTCGAGCTCGACGATGAGCGGGAACTTCTCACGCTTGCGGAGCTTCTGTTCGAAGAGGTACGTCCCGACCCTGATGGTCTGACGGAGCGGCATGGCCATCTAGCTCACCTCCTGGGGAGCAGCAAAGAACGGTGCCATTCAAAGAAAGCCGGCAGGACGGAGCGAAGGACGCGGAAGGCCGATATTCCACCGCGCACCGTCCCAATGCGGACGAGCTCATGCTCTGGAGCGTCCACGACCACCCGGACGGCCGCAACCGGACGCGGCGCGCAGCGTGTGGCACACCAGAGCGTCGCCGCGGACTCCATGTCCACCGCGATTGCCCCGGTGGCCCGTAGCTCGGCCCGCTCGGGACCCCGTACGACGTGGTGGGAGCCGGTGAGCGCACCGGTGTGGACCGCGCGCCCGGGGACCGCCCGGGCCAGCGCCGCGGCCAGCAGGTCGGTGCCGGTGCAGGCCGTGACGCCGCGGGGATCCCGGGCCTCGCCGGCGACCACCAGGTCACCGGGGTGCATGCCGGGGGCGAGCCCGGCGCAGAATCCGGTGGCGACGACGGCCGCGTCGCGCAGTGCCTCCTCGTCGAGCGCACGGGTGACTGCCCGCTCGGCGGCCCCGGGCCCCATACCCGTACGGAGCAGCCGCACGGGCCCCGGCGCACCGCCGCGGTCCCCGCGGCTCAGGGCGAGGTGCTCGATGCCGAGCGCGCAGGCGATCAGCAGCGGTGTGCCGTCCGGGGAGTCCGGCGCTCGGGCCATCAGTCCCCCTTGCGGATGCCGGCGGGGGCCGGTGTGACGAAGGGTTCCCCGCGGACGTACCGTCCGAGCGCCGTGAGCGGGAAGACCTGCCGGTAGAGGTGGTAGTTGATCGAGAAGTCCCACGGGAAGCCGGTGCCTGTGAAGTGGGGCTCGTCCCAGGATCCGTCTTCGCGCTGGGTCTCGGCGAGCCACCCCACCCCGCGCTCCACTGCCTTGCCCTCACGCTCGCCGGCCGCGAGCAGGGCCAGCAGTGCCCACGCGGTCTGCGAGGCGGTCGACTCGCCCCGCCCGACCCATTCGGCATCCCGGTACGAGCGAAGGTCTTCGCCCCAGCCGCCGTCGTCGTTCTGTACGGACTCCAGCCAGTCGACCGCGCGCCGGATCGCGGGGTGCGAGGCGGGTAATCCGGCGGCGGTGAGCGCGGGCACGACAGACCCTGTGCCGTACAGGTAGTTGACGCCCCACCGTCCGAACCAGGCGCCGTTCTTCTCCTGTTCGGCAAGCAGCCAGGCGATGGCGCGCCGCGTGCGCGGATGGTGCGCCTTGCCCTCGACGGCCAGCATTTCCACCGCATGCGCGGTGACGTCGGCGGACGGCGGGTCGATGACCTCGCCGAAGTCGCAGAACGGCAGCCGGTTGGGGAAGGCACTGGTGTTGTCCACGTCGAAAGCGCCCCAGGCGCCGTTCCTCGACTGCATGCCGAAGCTCCAGCACACCCCGCGCTCGATGGCGGCTTCGATGCGCCCCGGGTCGGGGTGCATGATCCGGCGCAGTGCCAGAATGACCTGGGCGGTGTCGTCTATGTCGGGGTAGTTGTCGTTGTGGAACTGGAACGCCCAGCCGCCGGGCGTGAGTCCGGGCCTGCGTACGGACCAGTCGCCCGGCCGTACGACCTGCTCCGCCAGCAGCCAGTCGGCGGCCTTGACGAGCGACGGGTGGTCGGCGGGCACTCCGGCGTCGGTGAGTGCGATCGCGGCGAGGCAGGTGTCCCACACCGGCGACTGGCAGGCCTCGATCATCCGGGCACCGTCCTCGCGGTGGACGGCGAACCGGTCGAGACATTCCAGCCCGGCCCGCATCACCGGGTGTGCCAGGTCGTAGCCGAGGAGGTGCAGGGCGATCACGGAGTAGACGGCGGGCGGCTGGATGCCTCCCCAGCAGCCGTCGTTCTCCTGGCGCTCGATGATCCAGCGCGCCGCGACGTTCATCGCGGTCCCACGCAGACGGCGGGACGCGACCTTGCGGTAGACGTGCAACGCCTTGTCGAGCCGCTGGAAGACGCCGTCCCAGCTGGCCGGCGACGCAAGGCGCTTGGCGGGGCTCGGGTTACGGGCGTCCGTGTGCAGTTCCTCGAGCGCGAAGGGCGCCGGACGCACCGGCCGCTTGGCGGAGACGATGGTGAGCGGCACGATCGTCTGGCGGGCCCAGCAGCCGAAGTCGTAGATGTTGAGCGGGAACCACTCGGGAAGGAAGATCAGCTCGGGCGGCAGCTCGGGCAGGTCTTCCCACTTCCACCAGCCGAAGAGGGCGAGCCAGATCCGGGTGAAGACACGGCTCGCGGCGATGCCGCCGTGGGCCCGGACCCAGGCCGAGGCGAGGGCCATGTGCGGGTCGTCGGGCCGGTCCCCGGCGAGCCGCAGCGCGACGTACGCCTCGATGGTGGTGGACAGTTCACCCGGGCCGCCGTAGAACGTGGCCCAGGTGCCGTCCTCGCGCTGCTCGCCGCGGATGAACAGGGCGGCGGCCCGCGTGGTCGCTTCGTCCCGGATACCGAGGAACTGACGGAGCAGCAGGTCCTCGGCGTCCATGGTGACGTTGGTTTCCAGGTCGCCCTTCCACCACCCCTGGGCGTCCTGCCGGCCGAGCAGAGGCCCGACTCCTCGTGCGATGGCCCGCTCGGCGGCGACGAGGACGTCGGCTGCGGCGGGACTGTCGGTGGTTCGGCTGGCCGAGGCTGCGCGGGGCCGTGATGCCCCGGGGCTTCCGTCGGTCGTCGCTGTCATGGCTTCCCCTTCTGCAGTCTGTCCTCTGCTGTGCTGGGGTCCGCCGTCGGCCGGTGTCCGAAAGGGACACCGGCCGGCGACTGCCGGGGGTATGGCGGCTAACCCCCAGCGAGGCCGCGTATCAGAATCATGATCATTTCTTCCGCACCACGACGAAGTCCGCCAGCGCCGTGAGCTGCGCGCGAACCCGCGCCGGCATGTCGACACCGTCGAGCGCCTCGATGGCGACCGCGTGCTGACGGCGGGCTTCCTGGGCGGTCCACTCCCGGCCGCCCGCCTCCTCGATCAGAGCCGCCCGGGTGGCGAACTCCTCCTCGGAGAAGCTGTCGAATTCATTACTCTTCGCGTCGGCGGCGAGCAGTTCCCCCAGCCGTTCCGACGCGGGACCGCCGGCGGCGAGCGCCGCGACGACCGGCAGGGACTTCTTTCGCTGGCGCAGATCGCTCCAGGTCTGCTTGCCCGTGGCGTCCGGGTCGCCCCAGATCCCGAGCAGGTCGTCCACGGCCTGGAAAGCGAGGCCGAGGTGGTAGCCGTACGCCTCGAGGGTGTCGGCCGTCCGGTCATCGGCGCCGCCGAGCACCGCGCCGATGGAGACGGCGCAGGCGAGCAGGGCGCCTGTCTTGTTGCCCTCCATCTCCAGGCACTCCTCGACGGTGACCCGCTCCCGGTGCTCGTAGGAGATGTCCTGGGCCTGGCCGTCGATGAGCTTGCGGGTAGCGGTGGTGAGCCGGCGGGTGGCTCGGGCCGCCTCGGCGGTGCCGATTTCCAGCAGGATCTCGTTGGCGAGGGCGAAGAGCGCGTCACCGACCAGGATCGCCTGGGCGGGGCCGTGCACCTTCCACACCGTGTCGCGGTGGCGGCGCTGCTCGTCGCCGTCCATCAGGTCGTCGTGCAGCAGCGAGAAGTTGTGCACCAGCTCGACGGCGACCGCGCCGGGGATACCGACCTCGGGCGCGGCGCCGGCCGCCTCGGCGGACAGCAGGGCGAGAGCCGGGCGTACCGCCTTGCCGCCGTCGCCGTCGGCCGGCCGGCCGTCGGCGTCGATCCAGCCGAAGTGGTAGGCGGCGACGGTGTCCATGGGCGGCGCGAGCCGGTCCACGGCCGCGCGAAGCACCGGTGCGGACAGGGTGCGGCCGCGCTCCAGAAGCGCGACGGTGTCCGCACTGTCCGCGGTGTCGACAGCCGGATTCGCCGTGTTCACGGTCTCTCCTCTTGTTCCTGTGCTTGCAGTCATGCCGCCTCCTGCAGCGGATGTTCGTAGCGGCGGCCGAGTGCACAGAGGGCGGCGTCGGCGGCGCTGATGCCGCTGCGCACAGCGCTCTCCATGGTCGCGGGCCAGCCGGTGGCGGTCCACGAACCGGCCAGGTACAGGCCGCGTGCGTTCGTACGGGCCGCGGGACGCAGCCGTCCGACGCCGGGGGTGGGGGCGAACGTCGCTGTCCGTTCCCGGGTGACGAAGAAGTCCCGGACGTGGGCGCCTCGGGTGGCGGGCAGCAGCCGCTCCAATTCGGGGAGGTAGCGCTCACGCAGGACGGACACGCTGTCGTCGATCTCGTTCTGCGCGACGGACTGGGAGAGGGCGAGGTACTGTCCGCCGCCCTGGAGCCCCGAGGCGTCCGTACGGTCGAAGACCCACTGGACCGGGGTGCCGAGCGCGGCGAAGAACGGGCGGCGCAGAACCTTGCGGTCGTACACCACATGGACGTTGAGGATTGGAGCGGTGCCGATGTCCAGCAGTTTGTCGGGGTCGTCGAGGGCGCCGTGCGGCAGCAGGGCGTGCGTCTCGCGCTGCGGTACGGCGAGGACGACGGTGTCCGCGGTGATCCGCTCGCCGCCCGCGACGGCGACCTGCCAAGTGCCGTCCTCGGTACGGGAGACGGCCTCGGCCCGGGTGCGCAGTTCGGTGCGTACGCCGGCCGAGTCGAGCGCCTTGCGGGCAAGCGTGTCGTGGAGGTCGCCGAGCGGGACACGCGCCCAGCCGATGTCCGCCGCGCCCGGCTCGGAGAGCAGTCCGGTCTTGAAGACCATGGCGGCGAGCCCCAGCGAGGCGTCGCCGGCGGTGGCGTTGAGCGTAGCGATGCCGACCAGGTCCCACAGCGCCTCGACGGTGCGGTCGGACTGGCCGTGCCGGCCGAGCCAGGTGGCGAAGTCGACGCCGTCCAGGGCGGGATCCGTGGGGTCGAGGCCCTTGAGTGCCAGCGCTGCCCGTCCGACGCCCGCCCGCTCGGCGAGGGAGAGGTGCGGGTAAGCCGCGAGGCTTGCGGCCAGGTGCAGGGGCACGGGCAGGGCGCTGCGGCGCAGCCGTCCGAGCCTCGGCCCCTTCGGGTGGGCCACGTCAAGGACGGGTACGTCGAGCCGGTCCTGCAGGGGCGCGAGCGCGGCCCCGTCGATACGGTCGAGGAACCACTGGTACGCGGTGCAGCAGCGCAGGTAGACGTGCTGGCCGTTGTCGACGGTGAGTTCGCCCCGGCGGAAGGAGAAGGCGAGGCCGCCCAGACGGGGGCGGCCTTCGAGCAGAGTGACGGAGAGCCCGGCATCGGCGAGTGCGAGGGCCGCGGTCACTCCGGCCAGGCCGCCGCCGACCACCACCGCGTTGTTCCCTCTCATGTGCCCTCCCCCGGGATGGCCATCGACCTCAGGGACGCAGTGGCCCGACGCGAGGTTGCGCCCCGTAGGACCCTGTTCGTCCGGGAGGTGGCGTACCGGCGCATCAGACCCGCCTCCTGACCGTCTGACGGGAGATGTGCCGGGCGTCCAGCCCGGAGAGTCCGCGGACGGCGACGTAGGCCTTCTCCCGGCCGGGCAGCGAGACACGGCCTCGCAGCACCGCCTCGGGCTCGCGCTCGATGCGGTCCAGGAGCCGTCGGTAGATGCCCGCCATGGCGGCGACGCACGCGCCGCTGCGCCGGTCCAGCATGGGCAGCAGCCGGTAGCCCTCGGCGAACAGGGCACGGGCGCGCCGGACTTCGAAGTGCACCAGGCCCGCGAAGTCGGAGTCGGCGGGCGGGATGGAGCCACGGAAGCCCGCCGCGCAGCCGAACTTGGCGAGGTCGTCGGAGGGCAGGTAGGTACGGCCGTTGGCCGCGTCCTCGCGAATGTCCCGGAGAATGTTGGTGAGTTGGAGGGCGAGCCCGAGCGTATCGGCGTACTCGGGGGCGCGTTCCGCGTTCCGCGCGCCCGGTTGTGTGCCGAACACGCCGAGGGAGAGCCGTCCGATGGCGCCCGCGACACACCGGCAGTAGGCCTTGAGTTCGTCCCACGTCTCGTAGGTCTCGCCGCGTACGTCCATCAGTACGCCGTCGATGAGTTCATGGAGTCCGCCGAGCGGAATACCGAAGCACCCGGCGGCATGCGCGAGGGCGACCGCGACCGGGTCCGTGTCGTCCTCGTCGATGACGCCCTCACCGATGCGGCCGAGCAGTACGCGCGTGTCCTCCAGCCGGGCCTGCTTGGCCTCCGGCGTGAGCGGGCCGTCACCGATGTCGTCGACACGCCGCGAGAAGGCGTACAGGGCGGACATGGCCTGCCGCTTCTCGGTCGGCAGCAGCCTGATGCCGTAAGCGAAGTTGCGCGCCTGCTGTCCCGTCACGGTCTCGCAGTAGCTGTACGCAGCGAGTACCGGCGCGGACGCATACGAGTGTCCTTCCACCGTCCGGCTCACCCCTCTCTCGGCGCTCTTCGCAAGACTGCTCCCATTTCGCGCAGCAGACTGAGCTTGGTGGGCTTGGGCGGTCCGGGGAGTACGTCGTGTCCCGCGGCTGCGACCGCGTGGAGTGCGGCCCGCCCCCCGGCCACGAAGCCGGCGAGCAGCAGCCTGAGCCTGCCGTGGACGCTACCCACCAGCGGGGTGCCTTCATTCAGCAGAAGACGGGCGCGTTCGGCTTCGAACGCCACCAGCGCGCGCACCGATGCGCCCGCGGACGCGGCGGTGAGATCGGCCTCCTGGACATGGAACCGTTTCATGTCCTGGGCCGGCAGATAGATACGGTCGCGGCCGAGGTCCTCGCGGACGTCCTGGACATGCTCGACGATCTGCAGCGCCGTGCAGATGGCGTCGGAGCGCCGGACCCGCTCCGGGCTGCCGGCCCCGGTGACGGAGAGGACCAGGCGGCCGACGGGGTTGGCGGAGAGCTCGCAGTAGGCGCGCAGGTGCTCGTAGGTCTCGTACCGGCTGACCAGCTGGTCCTGGCGGTTGGCTTCGATCAGCGCGAGGAACGGCTCCGGGGTGAGGCCGTGGCGGCGTACGGCGGGCCGCAGGGACCGGAGAATGGGGTGGCGCGGTCCGGTGCCGGCGGAGTCGAAGACGCGCTTGAGGTCGGCCTCGAAGGCGTCGAGAACGGCGAGCCGGTCCTCGGCCTGTGCGGGGTCGAGGCCGAGGAGCGCCGCGTCCCGGCCGCCGGGCACGAGGTCGCCGTCGCCGATGTCGTCGACCAGGCGGGCGTATCCGTACACGGCCATGAGATCCCCGCGCCAGGCGCGAGGCAGAAAGAACGGCGCCACGGGGAAATTCTCGTCCGCGGCCTTGTCCAGGGTGGCGAGCGAGTGGGCGTCGGGGCGGGCGCCGTACGTTCCCATTGCCGTCACATCTCCCGTTCTACACTGCCGACCCAATACATCCTATTTCGGACACGCCGCCGGTCCGCCCCGGGCGGGGCCGCACTTCGGAGACATCCACAAGCGGGGAAACCGAGGTGTATCGCCCCACTTGCCGCGAATCAGCACCGGTACAGCTTACGTTGTACAACGACCGTCAGCCCGCTTGGGTGTTCGGCGGATTACGAGTCGACGTATTCGACAACGCGCGAAAGGCCTCCGCCGGGTGCCGGCGGAGGCCTTGGCGGACGACCGGACTACTTGCCGGATTCCTTCGAGTACGCCGCGAGAACCTCGTCGGTGGGGCCGTCCATCAGCAGCTCGCCCTTCTCCAGCCACAGCACTCGGTCGCAGGTGCCCCGGATCGAACCGAGGCTGTGGCTGACCAGGAAGACCGTGCCGGCGTCCTTGCGCAGCTCGCGGATGCGGGCCTCGGAGCGCTTCTGGAACTTGGCGTCACCGGTGGCCAGTGCCTCGTCGATCATCAGTACGTCGTGGCTCTTCGCCGCCGCGATGGAGAAGCGCAGCCGGGCGCCCATGCCCGAGGAGTACGTCCGCATCGGGAGCGAAATGAAGTCGCCCTTGTCGTTGATGCCGGAGAAATCGACGATCTGCCGGTAGTGCCCGCGGATCTCCTCGCGCGTCATGCCCATCGCCAGGCCGCCGAGTATGACGTTCCGTTCGCCCGTCAGATCGCTCATCAGGGCGGCGTTCACGCCGAGCAGCGACGGCTGCCCATGGGTGAAGACGCGGCCGCGCTCGGCCGGCAGCAGCCCGGCGATCGTCCGCAGCAGGGTCGACTTGCCCGAGCCGTTGGTACCGATGAGGCCGATGGCCTCGCCCTTGTACGCCGTGAAAGTGACGCCCTTGACGGCGTGCACCTCGCGTACGTTGGATCTGCCGCCCTTACGGCCGATGATCCGGCTCAGTGCCGCGGTGGCGCTGCCCTTGCCGCCGCCCGCGCCCTGCACCCGGTAGACCACGTGCACGTTGTCCGCGACGACGGTCGGGATGCGTGCCCCGGTGGCATTGGTGTGCTCAGCCACGGCCGTACCGCTCCTCAGCCTTCCAGAAGTACACGAAGCCGCCGATTCCTACGACCACGGCCCAGGCGACAGCCATGGCCCAGATGTGCGGAGGCAGCTGGTCCGCGGTGAACGAGTCGATCAGGGCGAAACGCACCAGGTCGATGTAGATCGCCGCGGGATTCGCCTCGAGCAGCCACCCGACGAACTGCGGGATTTCCTTGCCCCTGAGCATCTCTTCGATGCTGTACATCACACCGGACGCGTACATCCACGTCCTGAGGATGAACGGCATCAGCTGGGCCAGGTCCGGGGTCTTGCTGCCCAGCCGGGCCATGATCAGTGCGAGGCCGGCGTTGAAGACGAACTGCAGCGCGAGAGCCGGGACGACCAGGAGCCAGGAGAAGGCGATCGGCACGCCGAAGGCGAGCACGATCACGGCCAGCACGCCCATGGAGAGCACGAGCTGCTGGAGCTGCATCAGACAGAAGGCGATGGGCAGTGAGGCCCGCGGGAAGTGCAGTGCCCGCACCAGACCGAGGTTGCTGGAGATGGACCGGGTACCGGCCAGCACCGAGCTCTGCGTGAACGTGAAGATGAAGACACCGGTGACCAGGAACGGGACGAAGTCAGGCACGCCCTTCCTGGTGTCGAGCAGCAGGCCGAAGATGAGGAAGTACACCGTCGCGTTCAGCAACGGCGTCATGACCTGCCAGATCTGGCCGAGCTTGGCCTGGCTGTACTGGGCGGTCGTCTTCGCGCTGGCGAAGGCGGCGATGAAGTGGCGCCGCCCCCACAGCTGGCGGACGTACTCGCGCAGGCCCGGCCGGGCCCCACTGACCGTGAGGCCGTACTTCGTGGCCAGTTCCGCCGGCGACAGGCCGTCGTCCGGAGATGGCGGGGCGCTCATCGCGACCGCACCGTCATGCTTTGTCTCACTCACAAGTTGAAACTTTCGTCTTCAAGATGCGCAGCCAGTGGGGCAGGGGCACAGCTGCCGGTCCCGGGAACATTCCCGATGCTCTCAGAACCGAGCTTCTCAGATGACAGGAGGTCGGCCCAGTCGCGTCAGGCGCCACACCGTACGCCACTTCATCGGACGCCGGTCCCCACATGGAGAGGACCAGCCTTCCCTGAAACCGCCCAGCCAGGCCTTCAGCGCGGGCAGCGAAGGACGCCGGAGCAGGGTCAGCAGCAGCCACACCCCGAGATAGACCGGCACCAGGGGCGCGGGCAGGTTGCGGCGGGCCAGCCAGACGCGGTTCCGGGCGATCATGCGGTGGTAGACGGCGTGCCGGGACGGCGGCGTCGTGGGGTGGAACAGCACCATGTCGGCCCGGTAGTCGATCAGCCAGCCGGCGTCGAGCGCCCGCCAGGCCAGGTCGGTCTCCTCATGGGCGTAGAAGAAGTCGTCCGGAAGGCCGCCGACCTGGGCGAACACCTGCGTACGCACCGCGTTGGCGCCGCCGAGGAAGGTGGTCACCCGGGAGGACCGCATCGGGTCGGCCGCACGCAGGCGCGGCACGTGCCGGCGCTGGGTCTGCCCGGTGTCGGGGTCCGCGATCCGGAAACTGATGATCCCCAGCTTCGGATCGGCCTCGAACGCCCGACGGCACAACTCGGCGGTGTCGGAGTTGGCCAGCAGCCCGTCGTCGTCCAGGAACAGCAGAGCGTCCACCTGGGAGCCGCCGGGCCCGAATGCCTCGATGCCCGCGTTGCGGCCGCCCGGGATGCCCAGGTTCTCGGGCAGCTCGACGGTGCGTACGCCCGCGGGGACATCGGTCACCGGGGCGCCGTTGCCGACCACGACGACCTCGATCGGGTCGCCCTCCTGCCGCGCTACCGAGTCCAGCAGGGCCTTCAGCTCGTCAGGGCGGTTGCCCATGGTGATGATCACCACGCCGAGCTTCATGCCCCCGCCCGTCGCCGTACTCACTTCAGCCTGCTCGACGCCAGGATCGAGACCAGATGCAGCAGCGTCTGCACGATCGCAATGCCGGCGAGTACGGCGATACCGAGGCGGGTGAAGAACAGGTCGCCACTGATCATGTCCAGAATCGCCACGAAGAGGATCAGCAGCGACGCCTCGATGCCGCCCACCAGCCGGTGGAACTTCAGGGCGGCCGCGGCACGGCGGGCCAGCGCCAGACCGGAGGAGCGGGGCACCGAGGCCTCGTCCTTCACGGCCGGCAGCCCACTGCGGGCACGGGCCACGTCGACCAGATCCGTCTCGGCCTTGATCAGGATCGCGCCGAGCGCGGCAAGCGTGCCGAGGAAGGCCCACAGCCAGTTCGGGGAGTCCCCGAAGACGTCCGCGCCACGTACGCCGAAGCCCACCAGCAGGGCCGCCTCGCAGAGGTAGTGGCCGATGCGGTCCAGGTAGACACCGGTGATCGAGGTCTGCTTGCGCCAGCGCGCGACCTCGCCGTCGACACAGTCGAGCAGCAGGTACACCTGGAACAGGACCGCCGCGAGGATCGCGCCGGTCAGCCCGGGGATGAGCAGGGCGGCGCCGCCCAGCACACCCACGACCACCATGAGGTAGGTCAGCTGGTTGGGCGTGATCCGGGTGTTCACCAGATACGGGTCGATGTGCAGCGAGATCTCTCGCATGTACAGGCGCCCGGCCCAGTGCTCACCGCTGCGCCGGTCCTTCACTCCCTCGGGGTGAACGACCGGACGGAGTTCAGCTACTGATGGTCTTGGCATAGTCGGCGTAAGCGTCCCTGATCTCGGCTGCTGACAGGTTGAGGTGTTCCAGGATGGTGAAGCGGCCCGGACGGGTCTGCGGGGCGTACTCAACGGCCGCGACGAACTCGTCCACGCTGAAGCCGATCTCCTCGGGGCGCACCGGCAGGCCGTGCCTGCGCAGGACGTCGACGAACAGCCCGGACTTCTCGTGGGAGCCGCGCAGGTGCATCGCGAAGGCGGCGCCGAGGCCGACCTGCTCGCCGTGCAGCGCGGAGCGCTTGGGGTAGAGCAGGTCGAAGGCGTGGCTGATCTCGTGGCAGGCACCGGACGAGGGCCGGCTGTCCCCACTGATCGACATGGCGATACCGGACAGGACCAGGGCCTCGGCGAGGACCGTGAGGAACTCGTCGTCGCCGACTCCGCCCGGGTGCCGCAGCACCGACTCGCCGGCAGTCCGCGCCATGGCCGCGGCGAGGCCGTCCACGGCCTCGCCGCTGATCCGGTGCGAGAGCTCCCAGTCGGCGATGGCCGAGATGTTGGAGATCGCGTCGCCGACACCGGAGCGGATGAACCGGACCGGGGCCTCGCGGATCACGTCGAGGTCGATAACCATGGCGATGGGCGTGGGGACGCCGTACGAGCCCCGGCCGTTGTCGTTGTCCAGGATGGACACCGGCGAGCAGATGCCGTCGTGGGAGAGGTTCGTCGCGACGGCCACCATCGGCAGTCCGACGCGCGCCGCCGCGTACTTCGCCACATCGATGATCTTGCCGCCGCCGAGACCGACCACCGCGTCGTACCGCTTGCCCTTTATGTCGTCGGCAAGCTTGACGGCGGAGTCGATCGTCCCGTCCACGACGGGGAACCAGTCGGCGTCGGGCAGCACCGGTGCGAGCTTCTCGCGCAGGGCTTGGCCGGAACCGCCGCTGATGGCGATCGACAGCTTCCCGGAGGCGGAGATCCGCTGGTCGGCCAGGAGGCCGGCCAGGTCGTCCATGGCGCCGCGGCTGATGTCGACGACGACCGGGGACGGGATGAGGCGGGTCAGTACTGGCACGCGATCTCCCGGCCCTTGGCGAGGTCGTCGTGGTTGTCGATCTCGACCCACTTGACGTCGCCGATCGGGGCCACGTCGATGGTGACACCGCGGTTGACCAGCTCCTGGTAGCCGTCCTCGTAATAGAGGTCGGGGTCCCGCTCGAAGGTGGTCCTCAGGGCGTCGGCGAGCTCCTCGGCGGCCTCGGGCTCGATCAGGGTCACGCCGATGTACTCGCCGGTGGCGCCGGCCGGGTCCATCAGCTTGGTGATCTTCCGGACGCCCTGGCCGTCGGCCGTGATGACCTTCATCTCCTCGTCGGCGAGGTGCTTCACCGTGTCGAGGGCGAGGATGATTCGCTGCCCCTGGCCGCGGGCGGCCAGCAGCGTCTTCTCGACGGAGACAGGGTGCACGGTGTCGCCGTTGGCGAGGATGACGCCCTGCTTCAGGACCTCACGGGCGCACCACAGGGAGTAGGCGTTGTTCCACTCCTCGGCCTTGTCGTTGTCGATGAGGGTGAGGGTGACGCCGTACTTCGCCTCGAGAGCTTCCTTGCGCGCGTACACGGCCTCCTTGCGGTAGCCGACGACGATCGCGACCTCGGTGATACCGAC
Organism: Streptomyces sp. NPDC051219; assembly: GCF_040682335.1. Lineage (NCBI taxonomy): Bacteria > Bacillati > Actinomycetota > Actinomycetes > Kitasatosporales > Streptomycetaceae > Streptomyces > Streptomyces sp. NPDC051219. Next base: position 154,517 of record NZ_JBFBAS010000012.1, on the reverse strand, counting down.
CTCCGCGAAGTTGCCCAGGGTCAGGTCGAGGACGGTGAGGCTGTCCTCCTGGCCGTCGGGGCCGACCGGAACCAGGGCCTTGGGAAGCGTGTCGGTGTAGGGGCGCAGACGCCTTCCGGCGCCGGCCGCCAGTACGAGGCCGATCATGCTGGTTCTCCTTCGTCATGTACGGCGGGTGCTCCGGAGGACACCCAGAAGCGGATGCTCTCCACGAGCACCACCAGCGCCACGGCCACGGCGAGAATCGTGAGCGCGACGGTGAAGTCGGTGTTGCGGCCCAGCACGGCGGCGAGTACCGCCACCGCCAGCACCCGGCCCTCGTGCCCGCCGGCCGACCGGACCAGCCAGTGCGGGGGCGCGCCGGTGCCACCGCGGATGCGGTACACCGTGTCGTAGTGATGGTAGGCGACCGAGGCAACCAGGCCGAAAGCCGCGGGCAGGGCCCCGTTCACCTCGGAGCGGGCAGCCAGCAGGAGGACGGTGCCGTACTCGGCGGCCCGGAAGACCGGGGGGACGAGCCAGTCGAGGGAGCCCTTGAGGGGCAGCGCGACCGCGGCGCCGGAGCTCACTGCGTACAGGAGGGCAGCACCGATCATCCAGGGGCTGCCGAACGGCACGAGCCAGGCGGTCGCCACCAGGACGACCGCGCCCCCGGCTGCGACTGCGGCAAGCGAGCCGCGGGGCGGAAAGGCCTTGAGGCGGCCCAGCGCCCCGGCCACGAGCTCGGCGACCGGCCCGCTGTCGGCGAGGTCGGCCAGGGCCTGCGCCGCGCGGTCGGTGCGCTGCGCCTTGCGCGTCAGCGAGCGCAGGACCCGGCCGGCGGTGGTGTAGCAGGCGGCGAAGGCGCAGCCGATCAGCAGGGCGTAGAAGACGATCCGGGGGGTAGTCACGGCCGTCAGTACGGCGATCATCGCCCAGCGCTCGCCGATCGGCAGAACGATCATCCGGCGCAGCCAGACCGTCCAGCCGACACTGTCGAGCTTGTCGGAGAGCGCGGCGGTCGGGCTCGTGTTGGCGGTCGCGTCGTGATTCGCCTCGTTGAAGGAGAAGTCCACGACGTGGCGGCTGGTCTGCAGCACCATCGCACCGAGCGCCAGGGCCCATACGTCGTCCCCGTTCGCCGATGCGCCGATCGCGAGGCCGGCGTAGAAGGCGTACTCCTTGGCGCGGTCGAACGTGGCGTCCAGCCACGCGCCCATCGTCGAGTACTGGAGCGAGTAGCGGGCGAGCTGCCCGTCGGTGCAGTCCAGGACGAAGGAGAAGAGGAGCAGCAGGCCGGCGGCGATGTAACCGCCCCGTGTGCCGGTCGCCGCACAGCCGGCCGCGATCAGCGCGGTGAGCAACGAGGCGGTGGTGACCTGGTTGGGGGTGTAGCCCCGGCGGGCACACCAGCGGGCCAGGTGGCGGGAGTACGGGCTGACGAAGAAGGTGGTGAAGAACCCGTCCCGGGACTTCACGGCGGTGCGCAGGCGTACGGCCTCGTCGTCGACGGCGGCGACCGCGGCCCTGGCCTCGTGCCGGGACTGCGGGTCGGCAGGGACCGTGGCGACGAGCGAGCCGAGCTCGGGGCGCTGCACGCCGGTGCCGTCGGCCTCGAGCGCGTCGGCCAGCCGGTCGGGCAGGCACTCGCCGGGCTGCGTGGCGGCGTTCGCCGCGACGGCCCGGGACAGGCCCGTGCGGGCCTCGGGCTGAACGGTCAGCGCACCGCGTACGGCGGCGGCGGGGAAACGGGGATCCGTCAGCGCCAGGCGCAGAGCGTGTACGTGGCCGACGAATCCGGCGTCGACGACCGCGACCCGCTCGTCGGCCGGTATCGCGGCCAGCAGGGAGCCCGCGTCCTGGGTGCCCGAGGCGATCCGTACATCAAAGCCCAGCGACCGCAGATCGCCCTCGAGCGGCGATCCGGGTACCGGCTGACCGGTGAGGATGGCGGTCGACAGACGAACTCACTCCTTGGAACGGGCGCCGGCGGTACGCATGCCTGCCCGGCGGTGTGCATGGGCCGGCCAGCCCCTCAGCGGGGCGGGCAGCACGTCGGCAGAGGCTATCGGATGAACGGAGGCGGTCGTTCACCGCCCGTTTACGCCCCCGATGGGCCGGGGGCCGGACAGCCGCCCACCGTCGCGATCATCATGGTCGATCAAGGCCACGGCCCACAAACCGCAGGGCGGTGGCCGGCCGAGCGGGCCCGGCGAACCGTGGTCCACCCGGAGAGCGGGCGTTGCGGAGGACGTCCTGCCAGTCGTCGCGAGACAGCCGGGACCGCGTTGCTCCTCGTCTAGGGTGGCTGCATGACGTGGCTGATCACAGGTGGCGCGGGTTACATCGGAGCGCATGTGGCGCGGGCGATGGCGGACGCGGGCGAGCGGGTCGTCGTCCTCGACGACATCTCGAGCGGCGTCGCGGGACGGCTGCCGCAGGAGATTCCCCTGGTACAGGGCTCCTACCTGGACCGGTCCCTGCTCGACCGGACCCTCGCCGAGCACGAGGTCACCGGTGTGGTGCATCTCGCGGCGAAGAAGCAGGTCGGGGAGTCCGTCGAGCAGCCGCTCCACTACTACCGCCACAACGTGTACGGCCTGACGGTGCTGCTCGAAGCGGTGGCCGCGGCCGGGGTCGGACGTTTCCTCTTCTCCTCCTCCGCCGCGGTGTACGGCGTCCCCGCTGTGGAACTGATCACCGAGGACACCCCCTGCGCACCGATCAACCCCTACGGGGAGACGAAGCTCACCGGTGAGTGGCTGGTCCGGGCCTCCGGACTGGCGCACGGTATCGACACGATGTGCCTGCGTTACTTCAACGTGGCGGGCGCCGGGCTTCCCGAACTCGCGGACACCGGGGTGTTCAACGTCATTCCGATGGTCTTCGACCGGCTCACGCGCGGCGAGGCCCCCCGGATCTTCGGTGACGACTATCCGACCCCCGACGGCACCTGTATCCGGGACTACATCCACGTCGGCGACCTGGCTGAGGCCCATCTCGCCGCTGCCCGCCGGCTGTCCTCGCGGGACGGCTCGGGCGACAGCCCGGGCGACCTGACCCTCAACATCGGACGCGGCGAGGGCGTCTCCGTCCGGGAGCTGGTCGACCTCGCGGTGGAGGTGTCCGGCATCACGCGTCCCCCGATCGTCGAAGCCCGCCGCCCCGGCGACGCCGCGCAGGCTGTCGCCTCGGCCGAGCTGATCGCCAAGGAACTGGGCTGGACGGCCCGCCGCGGAGTACGCGAGATGGTCGAGTCGGCCTGGGAGGGCTGGCGCCTGCGCCACCCGGAGGCGCGCCGCCGCTGACCTTCGCGGCGCCAGGGCCTGCGATCGTTTCCGCAGGTCACAGCACATGACAACGGTGTTCAGCACCGTGTTGCCCCGTACCCATGGCCCGTAGTTCACTGTGATTTCGGACAGCGCACACACCGATCCGGGAGGCAGGCGTCATGGGGGCTGGGCACGACCACGGGCATACGCACGGGGGGCCGCCGGCCACCGGGACGGCGACCGCCGCGTACAAGGGGCGGCTGCGCATCGCGCTCTGCATCACGCTGACCGTGATGGTCGTGGAGATCGTGGGCGGCCTGGCCGCCGATTCGCTGGCCCTCATCGCGGACGCCGCCCACATGGCCACCGACGCGCTGGGGCTCGGGATGGCCCTCCTGGCCATCCACTTCGCGAGCCGCCCGGCCAGCGAGAGCCGTACGTACGGCTTCGCGAGGGCCGAGATCCTCGCGGCGCTCGCCAACTGCCTGCTGCTTTTCGTTGTCGGCGGCTACATCCTGTACGAGGCCGTGCAGCGGTTCATCACACCGGCCGAGACCCACGGCGGGCTGACCATCGTCTTCGGCCTCGTCGGTCTGCTGGCGAACATGGTCTCGCTCGGCCTGCTGATGCGTGGGCAGCAGGAGAGCCTCAACGTGCGCGGCGCCTTCCTGGAGGTGATGGCGGACGCTCTGGGCTCGGCGGCGGTGCTGGTCTCGGCGCTGATCATTCTGACCACCGGGTGGCAGGCCGCGGACCCGGTCGCGTCGTTGGTGATCGGCCTCATGATCGTCCCACGCACCTGGAAGCTGCTGCGGGAGACGTTGAACGTACTGCTGGAAGCGGCACCCTCGAACGTCGACATGGCGGATGTGCGGGCGCACATGCTGGCCCTGCCCGGCGTCGAGGACGTGCACGATCTGCATGCCTGGACGATCACCTCGGGTATGCCGGTGCTTTCCGCGCATGTGGTGGTCGACCAGGAGGCGCTGGACTCGGTCGGGCACGAGAAGATACTGCACGACCTCCAGGGCTGCCTCGGCACCCATTTCGACGTCGGTCACTGCACGTTCCAGCTGGAGCCGGTGGGCCACGCGGAGCACGAGGCGAAACTGTGCCACTGATCGAAACCGTGCCCTGATAGGGTGAGGACGAAGAGACGTCCGGTCCTTCGGGCTCCCCCGAAGTCTTCCCCGGGTCTCCCCAAGACGTGAGAGCAGGAGGTGGGTTGATGACCGTCGCAGCGGTTGCTGCAGTGCGCAGCGACGACAGGTTCATCCCCGCCTTCCGGGTACTCGGCTGACGCCACAGGCATGCAGGCCGGGGGCCCTCACACCCAAGGGTTTCTCACGTTGACCGACAACGACTTTTTCGACGCATTCTTCGCGCTGCACCGCGGGCTTCCCCGTCAGGGACCCGGTTCGGACGCGACCACCCGCCGCCTCCTCTCCCTCGCCGGACCGCTGCCCGCCCGTCCGCGGGTGATCGACCTGGGCTGCGGCCCCGGCCGGTCCGCGCTGCTGCTGGCCGCGGAGGCCGGCGCCGAGGTGACCGCCGTCGATCTGAACCAGGACATGCTCGACGAACTCCGGCAGGGCGCCGAGGCCCGCGGGCTCAGTGAGCGAGTGCGCATCCTGAAGGCCGACATGGCCGAACTCCCCTTCCCCGACGGGTCCTTCGACCTGGTCTGGGCGGAGAGCTCCGTCTACTCCATCGGCTTCGACACCGCACTGCGCGACTGGAAGCGGCTGCTCGCGCCGGGCGGCACCCTCGTCCTCACCGAGTGCGAGTGGACCGCCGCGACGCCGTCGACCGAGGCACGCTCCTTCTGGGAGCAGCACTACAGCCTGCGGACCACCGCCGGGAACCGTGCGGCCGCGGAGGCGGCCGGCTACACGGTTCTCGGTGTCGTCCCGCAGCCGGAGTCCGACTGGGACGAGTACTACGTCCCGCTCGCCACACGCGCCGACGCGGCCGATCCCGGCGCGCCCGGTATGGACCGGGCGCTCGCCGCCACCCGCGAGGAGATCGCGATGCGGCGCGAGCACGGCTCGGAGTACGGCTACACGGGATATGTGCTGCGCCCGGCGGCGCCGGCGCCGTGGCGGACCCGGCCGGAGACGGAGCGGGACATCGCGGCCGTCCGGGCCGTCAACTCCGCCGCCTTCCCCACTCCCGAGGAAGCGGGGCTCGTGGACGCCCTCCGCGCCGACGAGAAGTGCTGGCTGCCGGGGCTGTCTTATGTCGCCGAGGCACCGGACGGCGAGATCGCCGCGTACGCGCTGCTCACCCGCTGCCACATCGGGCAGTCGGCGGTGCAGGCCCTGGCACTGGCTCCGGTCGCCGTACTGCCCCGGTACCAGAAGCAGGGCGCCGGAACAGCCGTCGTACAGGCGGTGCTGGCGGCGGCCCGTGACCGCGGGGAGCACCTCGTACTGGTGCTCGGGCATCCGGAGTACTACCCGAGGTTCGGCTTCACCCCTGCCTCACGGGCCGGCATCCGGCCCGGCTTCGAGGTCCCGGACGAGGCCATGATGGCGCTGGTGCTCGACGGTTCCCGGCCGGTTCCGACGGGCACGATCCACTACCCGGAGGCCTTCGGCGTCTGACGCTTCATCCTGCGCCCTGCTCTGCCCCCGCCGCGCGTGCCGTGGCGGGGGCAGACATGCGCGGGCTGCCGAAGTGCGGACAAGCCGCTTTTGTACGGCAGACTGAAGGCCGAAGACCAAAGCGAAGGATGGTTATGCCGACCACACCAGCCACCGCGACGAACAGCTCGTCGAACGGCGCCGCACAAGCGATCATGCTCGAACTGGTCGACGAGGACGGCAACACCATCGGCACAGCGGAGAAGCTCTCCGTCCACCAGGCGCCCGGCCAGCTGCACCGGGCCTTCTCCGTGTTCCTCTTCGACGAGGCCGGCCGGCTGCTGATCCAGCGCCGGGCGCTCGGCAAGTACCACTCCCCCGGCGTCTGGTCGAACACCTGCTGCGGTCATCCGTACCCCGGGGAGGCACCGTTCGCCGCGGCTGCCCGCCGTACGCATGAGGAGCTCGGCCTCTCGCCGTCGCTGCTCGCGGAGGCCGGCACGGTCCGCTACAACCACCCGGACCCGGCTTCGGGACTGGTCGAGCAGGAGTACAACCACCTTTTCGTGGGAATGGCGCAGGCTCCAGTCCGGCCGGACCCGGCGGAGGTCGGCGAGACCGCGTTCGTCACTCCCGCCGAGCTGGCCTCCCGCCATGAGAAGGCAGTCTTCTCTGCGTGGTTCATGACCGTGCTGGACGCGGCACGGCCGGCGATCAGGGAGCTGACCGGAGCGTCGGCGGGCTGGTGAGCGGCAGGGCCGCCCAGATGACCTTGCCGCCGCCGGCGGTGTGCTCGACGTCGCAGACCCCGCCCGCCTCGTAGGTGATCTCACGGACGAGTAGCAGACCACGGCCGCCCGTCTGTGCGAAGTCGGCCTCCAGGGCCTTCGGGCGGTACGGGTGGTTGTCCTCGACAGCCACCCGTACCCACTCCCTCCCGATGGCCACTTCGACCGCGACCTCGGGCGAGAGCAGGGCGGCGTGCCGTACCGAGTTGGTGACCAGCTCGGAGACGATGAGCAGCAGGCCCTGGACGGTGTCGTCCTGGACGGGCACGCCTTGCCGGTTGAGCAGGTCCCGCACCGCGTGCCGGGCCTGCGGAACGGATTCTTCGATTGCGGGAGCGGTGAACCGCCAGACGCCTTCGTATGCCAGTGAGCCGGTGACCAGTGCTCGGTCCCGGTCCCGGTCCTGGTATTCATCCGGCGGGACACTCCCGCGGATTTCCATGTCCCGCCCCCCGCCGCCGTGCTCGATCGTCTCCACGGTGCAAGTGTTGGGAACGGGCGGGACCGGACCGCTCCGCTGACCAGAAGTCAGCGCTTATCGATGACTTCTGTCTGGTCGCGTACGACAGCGTCGAATAAGCGACCGATCCTGACCTTGTCCGCTCCGGATAGCATCCGGCCCATGGAGCCGCAGCTGCAGCACACCGTCGCCGACGGTGTCGCCACCCTCGTCATCGATCATCCCGCCAAGCGCAACGCCATGACGTCGGCGATGTGGCGTCGGCTGCCGGAGCTGCTCGGGGAGCTGGCCGCCGAAGCGTCCGTCCACGTGCTGGTGCTGACCGGCGCCGGCGCCACCTTCTGCGCCGGCGCGGACATCTCGTCGCTGCGCGCGCCGGACGCGGGTCCCGGCGCCGATCCGCAGAGCCTTGCCGTACGGGCCGAAGAGGCACTGGCCGCCTTCCCCAAACCCACACTCGCGGCGATCCGCGGCCACTGTGTGGGCGGCGGCTGCCAGCTGGCCGCGGCCTGCGACCTGCGCTTCGCGGAGGAGGGTGCGTCCTTCGGTGTCACTCCGGCGAAGCTCGGCATCGTCTACCCAGCGGGCTCGACCCGTCGGCTGGCCTCCCTGGTCGGGCCGGCCGCGGCGAAGTACCTGCTGTTCTCCGCGGAATTGATCGGGACCGAGCGGGCCTTGCGCACCGGGCTGGTGGACGAGGTGCTGCCCGTAGGTGAACTGGACAAGCGGGTGGCCGAGTTCACGCGCGTACTGACGAGCCGCTCTCGGCTGACCCAGGCGGCGGCGAAGGAGTTCGCGTCGGGACGCACCGGGCGGGACGCGTACTGGGCAGGGCAGGCGCGGGAGAGCGGCGACACCACTGAGGGTGTCGCCGCGTTCCTGGAGCGCAGGCTGCCGCGTTTCACCTGGAGCGGCTGACACACGGCTCAGTTCTCGCCGTGGAGAACCCGGTCCGCACCGGCCGGCCGTCGAGCGAGGCGGTGCGGATGCGGTAGGCACCTCCGGGATCTCCGGCGTACAGCGCGGCTCCGGTGAAGACCTCCACCGGGCCGCTGACGACGAGGCTCTGTACGTCGTCGAAGAGGAGGACGAGCACGGTCCGCTCGGTTCGCGGTGTGCGAAGGTCCGCAATGACGAGTACCCCACCTTTCGTCCCATCCTCCTCCCTCGGTTTTCGTGCGTACTGACCAGTCGGTAACGTGAGGTCATGACCTCGCTTCCCGCACGCGCCGGCCGCCGCTGCCACAACGTCCTCAACCCGCTCCACTCGGCGGTGTACTTCTCTCCCGACTACACCGACGAGTTCGCCGGGATCGGAGTGGACGACCGCAACGCCGCGTACTTCGCCGGGCGGGCCGCGGCCATGGGACCGGTCACCGCGGGCACGCTCGCCGCGACGTTCTACAACTTCAACCACGCCCTCGTCGCCCGCCATGTGCCGGATGTCTTATCGCAGATGTGCTGCGCACCATCGGCTCCACGGTCGCCGCGGTGGTGACTCTGCCGTTCCGGGCGCTCGCCCGGCTGTTCGGCGGCGCCTCGCACGCGTCGGGCCGCGGCGGCAGGACGCGCCGGGCCTGATCCCCGGATGTCGGTTCCACCTGCCACAATGCTGCCTTCAAGCTCAGCGAGAAGGCGGTACGGCATCGTGACGACGTCCATCGAAGGCAGGATCGCCGAGGAGCTCGGCGTACGTGAGCGGCAGGTGAGGTCCGCCGTCGAGCTGCTCGACGGCGGCTCCACCGTGCCGTTCATCGCGCGCTACCGCAAGGAAGCGACCGAGATGCTCGACGACGTGCAGCTGCGCACGCTCGAGGAGCGGCTGCGTTATCTGCGGGAGCTGGAGGAGCGGCGGACCGCGATCCTCGACTCCGTACGCGAGCAGGGCAAGCTGGACGGCGAGCTGGAGGCGCGGATCCGCGCCGCCGACACCAAGGCGCGGCTGGAGGACATCTACCTCCCCTTCAAGCCCAAGCGCCGGACGAAGGCGCAGATCGCGCGCGAGGCCGGGCTGGAACCGCTCGCGGAGGGCCTGCTCGCGGATCCGGGCGTGGACCCCGCGGCCGCCGCGGCCGCGTTCGTCGACCCGGGCAAGGGAGTGGCTGACGCCACCGCGGCGCTCGACGGCGCCCGGTCGATCCTGACCGAGCGGTTCGGCGAGGACGCCGACCTCATCGGTGAACTGCGTGAGCGGATGTGGACGCGCGGGCGGCTCGTGGCCAAGGTCCGGGACGGCAGGGAGGAGGCGGGCGCCAAGTTCGCCGACTACTTCGACTTCGCCGAGGCGTTCACCGCGCTGCCTTCGCACCGGGTGCTGGCGATGCTGCGCGGCGAGAAGGAAGAGGTGCTCGACCTCGTCCTGGAGCCCGAGGAGCCCTCGGACGTGCCCGGCCCTTCGACGTACGAGGGGATGGTCGCCAGGCGTTTCGGCATCGCCGACAGGGGCCGTCCGGCCGACAAGTGGCTGGCCGACACGGTCCGCTGGGCGTGGCGGACCCGGATCCTGGTCCACCTCGGCATCGACCTGCGGCTGCGCCTGCGGCAGGCGGCGGAGGACGAGGCGGTGCGCGTCTTCGCGGCGAACCTGCGGGACCTGCTGCTGGCCGCGCCCGCCGGGACACGGGCGACGCTGGGGCTCGACCCCGGCTTCCGTACGGGCGTGAAGGTTGCCGTCGTGGACGCGACCGGGAAGGTCGTCGCCACGGACACGATCTACCCGCATGTGCCGGCCAACAAGTGGGACGAGTCGCTGGCGAAGCTCGCCCGGCTGGCCGAGGAGCACTCTGTCGAGCTCATTGCCATCGGCAACGGCACGGCGTCGCGCGAGACCGACAAGCTCGCCGGTGAACTGTGCGACAGGCACCCCGAGCTGAAGCTGACGAAGGTCATGGTTTCGGAGGCGGGCGCCTCGGTGTACTCCGCCTCGGCCTTCGCCTCGCAGGAGCTGCCCGGCCTCGATGTGTCGATCCGCGGCGCCGTGTCGATCGCGCGGCGGCTGCAGGACCCGCTGGCCGAGCTGGTGAAGATCGACCCCAAGTCGATCGGTGTCGGCCAGTACCAGCACGACCTGTCCGAGGTGAAGCTGTCCCGCTCGCTCGACGCGGTGGTCGAGGACTGTGTGAACGGTGTCGGTGTCGATGTGAACACCGCCTCCGCGCCGCTGCTTTCGCGGGTGTCGGGCATCGGCTCGGGTCTCGCGGAGAACATCGTCGCGCACCGTGACGCGAACGGGCCCTTCCGGTCCCGTAAGGCGCTCAAGGACGTGGCGCGGCTGGGCCCCAAGGCCTACGAGCAGTGCGCGGGCTTCCTGCGGATCCGGGGCGGCGACGACCCGCTCGACGCGTCGAGCGTGCACCCGGAGGCGTACCCGGTGGTGCGGGCGATGGGGAAGTCTGTGGGCAGCGAGGTCGCGGCGCTGGTCGGCAACACGGCATTGCTGAGGTCGCTGAAGCCGGCCGAATTCGTGAACGACTCGTTCGGTCTGCCGACCGTGACGGACATCCTGCGTGAGCTGGAGAAGCCTGGGCGCGACCCGCGGCCGGCTTTCAGGACGGCGACCTTCAAGGACGGCGTCGAGAAGATCGGGGATCTGGCGCCGGGGATGCTGCTGGAGGGCGTGGTGACGAATGTCGCCGCTTTCGGTGCGTTCGTGGATGTCGGTGTTCACCAGGACGGTCTCGTCCACGTGTCGGCGATGTCGAAGACGTTCGTCAAGGATCCGCGGGACGTGGTGAAGCCGGGCGACATCGTGCGGGTGAAGGTGCTGGACGTCGACATCCCCCGTAAGCGGATCTCGCTGACCCTGCGCCTGGAGGACGAGGCAGGCACCCCGGCGCCCGCGTCGCGCGACCGCGGCGGCCGGCCGCCGAGGCAGCGCCGCGAACAGCCGGCCGGGCGAGGCGGCGGCCGGCCCTCACCTCCGCCGGCCAACAGCGCGATGGCGGACGCCCTGCGCCGGGCGGGCCTGACGGACCCGAAGCGACGCGGCTGACGCCGAGGGGCAGGAACACCTCCACAACGAGGGGCGGGGCGCCGCCCACTCACGCGCCCTTCGTTGTGGAGGTACGAGTACCTCTGCGTTCCCGCGCCTTTCACGCGGTCGCTCGCGCTCCACGGGCAACCGCGGCAGCGGGGCCGCGTGGCAGGCCGGAACCCCGGCAAGGCGTCAGAGTTCCGTGACCTTGCCCGCCGCCACCTCGATGCGGCGCGTCGTGCGGACCGCGGTCAGCATGCGGCGGTCGTGGGTGACCAGGAGCAGCGTTCCCTCGTACGAGTCGAGCGCCGACTCCAGCTGCTCGATCGCCGGCAGGTCCAGGTGGTTCGTCGGCTCGTCCAGGACGAGCAGGTTCACGCCCCGGCCCTGGAGCAGGGCGAGCGCCGCGCGGGTGCGCTCACCCGGAGAGAGAGTCGCGGCCGGACGCAGGACGTGCGCCGCTCGCAGGCCGAACTTCGCCAGCAGGGTGCGCACCTCGGCCGGCTCCGTCTCGGGCACCGCCGCGCAGAACGCCTCCAGCAGCGGCTCGTCGCCCAGGAACAGCCCGCGGGCCTGGTCGACCTCGCCCACCACGACGCCCGATCCGAGCGCGGCGTGCCCGGCGTCCAGCGGCAGCCTGCCGAGCAGCGTGGCCAGCAGGGTGGACTTGCCGGAGCCGTTGGCTCCGGTGATCGCGACGCGGTCGGCCCAGTCGATCTGCAGGGTCGCGGGACCGAAGGTGAAGTCACCGCGGCGGACCTCCGCCTCGCGCAGGGTGGCGACCACGGAGCCGGAGCGCGGGGCGGCCGCGATCTCCATCCGGAGCTCCCACTCCTTGCGCGGCTCCTCGACCTGATCGAGCCGCTCGATCATCCGCTGTGTCTGGCGCGCCTTGGCCGCCTGCTTCTCGCTCGCCTCGCTGCGGAACTTGCGTCCGAGCTTGTCGTTGTCGCCGGCCTTCCGGCGGGCGTTCTTGACGCCCTTGTCCATCCAGGAGCGCTGCATCTGGGCGCGGCCCTCGAGGGCGTCCTTCTTGTCCGCGTACTCCTCGTACGACTCCCGGGCGTGACGGCGGGCCGTCTCCCGCTCCTCCAGGTACGCCGCGTAGCCGCCCCCGTACAGGTTGATCTGCTGCTGCGCGAGGTCGAGCTCGAGGACCTTGGTCACGGTCCGGGTCAGGAACTCGCGGTCATGGCTGACCACGACCGTGCCCGCCCGCAGACCCTTGACGAAGGATTCGAGCCGGTCGAGCCCGTCGAGGTCGAGGTCGTTCGTGGGCTCGTCCAGCAGGAAGACGTCGTAGCGGGAGAGAAGGAGCGAGGCGAGGCCGGCGCGAGCCGCCTGGCCGCCGGAAAGCGCCGTCATCGGCAGGTCGAGGCCGACGGTGAGGCCCAGCGAGTCCGCGACCTCCTCGGCCCGCTCGTCGAGGTCCGCGCCGCCGAGGTGCAGCCAGCGGTCAAGGCCCGTGGCGTAGGCGTCGTCGGCTCCGGGCGCGCCGTCGACCAGGGCCTGAGTGGCCTCGTCGAGCGCGAGCTGCGCGGCGGCCACACCGGTGCGGCGCGCCAGGAATTCCCGTACCGACTCCGCCTCCCGCCGCTCCGGCTCCTGCGGAAGGTGACCGACGGTGGCCGAGGGCGGGGAGAGACGCAGCTCGCCGTCCTCCGGGGTGTCGAGGCCCGCGAGGAGACGCAGGAGGGTGGATTTGCCGGCGCCGTTGACGCCGACGAGGCCGATGACATCGCCGGGCGCGACGACGAGGTCGAGGCCGGAGAAGAGCGAGCGTTCGCCGTGGCCGGCGGCGAGGTCCTTGGCGACGAGAGTGGCAGTCATGAGGACACCGATCCTAGACGGGGTTCACCCCGGCCCTGCCGGGGTGTGGCGTCCGGCCATGCGGGGGCGGCCTGCGCAGGGTGCCCGCCAGGCCGGTGCCGGGCACCCCGGCATCCCGGACGCCGGTGCCGGCGTCGGTGTCGGCGCCGGCGGTCGGGGTCGGCGGTCGGGGTCGGCGTCGCCCCGGCCGCAGCCCACCACCGCCGCACCCAGCCGCAGCCCCGCGTCATCGCACCATCGGCGCGACCAGCACGCTCCCCGTGGTGCGCGCGACGATGAAGGACTCCCCCCTGGTGGCCCGGCCGTCCAGCGGAATCCTGTGGGCGCCCGGTTCCAGGCTGCCGTCGAACAGCTCCTGGACGTGCGTCCGGTACAGCCGGTCGAGGCGGTAGGCGGTCAGCTGCACTCGGCAGCCGGAGGTCACTTCCACGCCGGCCTCGCCGTCCGTCACGACGAGTCCGGTGAGGCGGCGGCGCTCCAACGGGACCCGGTCCAGCGCGTGTTCTATCTGTGCGACGAGGAGCGGAATGATCGGGGCGAGTCCGTCGACGTACGCGACGTCGACCCCCGCCGCGCTGAAAGCCGCCCGCACGGCGGCGCGTTCCCGCTCGCTCACGGCACGCCCGAACGCCACCGCGCCGTACGTGCGCAGCTCGTCGGCGGGGACGGCAGCCGCGTCGTGGGTGATCTCGGCCCCGATGCCGATGGTCCGCAGAGCCGCGGCGAGCTTGGCGAGCACGGCGACGCGGGCGCCGATGAGCAGCACGCGGCGGGCCGGGGCCACGCGTTCGGCGTCGGCCAGGAGCTTTTCCAGTTCTTCCCGGTACTGTCCGCCGCGGAAGCTGAACGGCCCTATGCCGTAACCGTTCCGCTCCAGGTCGGCCGTCCCGTCCGTCTGCCACGCGAAGTCCCGCCAGACGAAGTCCTGTCCGTCCGCTCCGCCCCGTTCGATGGCGGCGGTCACCGCCCCGCATTCGAGGCCTTCGCACTCGGGACACCCGTAGATGATGTAGCGCCCGCCGTCGAGCGGCGGTTCCGCTTCGAGCAGCAGCGCCCGGACATGCGCGGTGAAGATCGCTGGCGGTACGTCCGAGGCGAGCGGCGAGACCGCGTCGAGGTCGGAGAGCTGGAACAGCAGTGGCCTGCCGTTCACAACGAAGTCGAGGAATTCCCGGTGTGCTTGGTACGAACCGTTGGCGAGAACACCGCCGGCGCGCACCGCGGGAGCCAGTGCGAAAGTCGCGTACTCGGCTGACATGTCCTGAGTATCCCCAGCCGACGCGCGTTGTGAGCCCGGCATGCCACATTCCGCTCGGCCGGGACCGCCGGGGCGCGGTACTGTCCCGAGATGATCGACGACGTAGTGGTCATGGGCGCCGGCGTCATAGGACTGACCACGGCCGTCACGCTTGCCGAGGACGGCCGGCGGGTCCGGGTGTGGGCCCGTGAGTCCGGCACGGACACGGTCTCGGCGGTGGCCGGAGCGCTGTGGTGGCCCTATCGCATCCAGCCCGAGGAGACGGCGGGCGCGTGGTCGCTCGCTTCGCTGCGGATCTTCACGAGGCTCGCCGAGCGGCCCGAGGAGACCGGCGTACGGCTGGTTCCGGGATTCATGGCCGACACGGCCATGGCGGGGCTGGGGCCGTGGGCCGCCGAGGTGCCGGGACTGCGTGACGCGAGGGCAGACGAAGTGCCGGCCGGGTACATGCACGGGCTGCGCGCCCGTGTCCCGCTGATCGACATGCCTGCCCATCTCCGGTATCTGCGCGGGCGGCTGGAGGCGGCGGGCGGGGTGGTGGAGCGGCGCGAGGCAGGGAGTACGGCGGAGACGGGGCCAGTGGTCGTCAACTGCTCCGGGCTCGGCGCCCGCGAGCTGGTGCCGGACCCGCTGGTCCGACCGGTGCGCGGCCAGTTGGTGATCGTCGAGAACCCGGGGATCGACGAGTGGTTCGTGGCCGCGGATCACGCTTCCGCCGAAACGGCGTACGTCTTCCCGCAGCCGTACGGAGTCGTGCTGGGCGGGACGGCCGAGGAGGACTCCTGGAACCGGGAGCCCGACCCGGTGACCGCCCGCGCGATCATCGAGCGCTGTGCGCGCATCCGCCCCGAGCTGGCCGACGCGAAGGTCCTGGAGCACCGGGTGGGGCTGCGGCCGGCCCGGGACGGCGGGGTGCGGCTCGAGGCGGAACGGCTGCCGACCGGGACGCTGTGCGTGCACAACTACGGCCACGGGGGCGCCGGCGTCACCGTCGCTTGGGGCTGCGCGGCAGCGGTGGCACGGCTCGTCCGGACTTAGGCCCTGCGGGGCGGTCTTCGGTCTCCGCCCTGGTCAGGTACGGGGCAACTTCGCCTCGCATGCGACCGGGTCTTGATCGTCATACGATGATGCTCTGGGGGAATCGGGCAAGCGACGGCCGGTCCTGAGCCGGCGGGAAGCGGGCTCCCATGGCTGAACGGCTTAAAAGGTCAGGGCTGGTCGGCGAGCTTTCAGCCGAATTCGCCGGCACCATGATCCTCATCCTCTTCGGTTGCGGTGTGGTGGCCCAAGTGGTCGCCGGCGGAGCCCTCACGGATCCCGCGGGCGGTCTTGGAGACCACGACAGCATCGCCTGGGCGTGGGGCATCGGAGTCACCCTCGGCGTCTATGTGGCGGCGCGGTTGAGCGGTGCTCACCTCAATCCGGCGGTGACCCTGGCGCTGGCCGCGTTCAAGGGTTTTCCATGGAGCAAGGTGGCGCCCTACGCGCTGGCCCAGACGGCCGGCGCCTTCGTGGCAGCCCTGCTGGTGCGCTGGAACTACACCGAGGCGCTCGCGAAGGCGGACCCCACCCACACCATCAAGACACAGGGCGTCTTCTCCACACTGCCCGCCAACGGCAACCCGAACCTGCCGGTCGGCGAATGGGGCGCGTTCCGCGACCAGGTCATCGGCACCGCGATCCTGCTGCTGATGATCTTGGCGATCACAGACCTGCTGAACACGCCCCCCGGCGCCAACATGGCGCCGTTCATCATCGGCCTGGTCGTCGTGGGGATCGGCATGGCCTGGGGCACCAACGCGGGCTACGCGATCAACCCCGCACGTGACTTCGGTCCCCGGCTGGCGAGCTTCCTCACCGGGTACGGCGGAGCGTGGCGAGATCAGTACGGGAACTTCTACTTCTGGGTGCCGATCCTCGGTCCGCTGATCGGCGGCCTGCTCGGAGCGTTCCTGTACAAGCTCTTCGTCGGCCGGTTCCTGCCAACCGCAGAGCCGGAGCCCCCCGGACGCGTTCCGGCCCCCGAGGCCTGACCGGCCCCGCGTGAGGCCGCAACCCAGTCCATCCCACAGGAGAGGCGACATGCCATGGCGGACTTCGTCGGCGCGGTGGACCAGGGAACCACCAGCAGCCGTTTCATGATCTTCGACCACGCCGGCAACGAAGTGGCGAAGCACCAGCTGGAGCACTCCCAGATACTCCCCCGCTCGGGATGGGTCGAGCACGACCCGGTGGAGATCTGGGAACGCACCAACTCGGTGATACAGAACGCCCTCCGGCACGGGGACCTGTCCCCGTCCGACCTGGCGGCGATCGGCATCACCAACCAGCGGGAGACCACAGTCGTCTGGGACCCCCGCAACGGCCGTCCGTACTACAACGCCATCGTGTGGCAGGACACCCGCACGGACTCGATCGCGGCCGCTCTGGAACGTTCGGGCCAGGGCGACGTCATCCGCCGCAAGGCGGGCCTGCCGCCGGCCACCTACTTCTCCGCCGGCAAGATCCAGTGGATTCTGGAGAACGTCGACGGCGTGCGCGTGGCGGCGGAGCAGGGCCATGCCCTCTTCGGCAACACGGACTGCTGGGTGCTGTGGAACCTCACCGGCGGCCCCGAAGGAGGAATCCACGCCACCGACGTCACCAACGCCAGCCGCACCATGCTGATGAACCTGGAAACCCTCGACTGGGACGAGGAGTTGCTGGGTTTCTTCGGCGTCCCCCGGGCGATGCTGCCCACCATCAACCCGTCCTCCCACCGGGAGGCGTTCGGCGAGACCCGGACCTCCCGGCCGCTGCGCGCCGCCATCCCCATCACCGGGGTACTCGGCGACCAGCAGGCGGCCACCGTCGGGCAGGTCTGCTACGCGCCCGGCGAAGCCAAGAACACCTACGGCACCGGTAACTTCCTGGTGCTGAACACGGGCACCGAACTGGTCCGCTCGCAGCACGGCCTTCTCACCACCGTGGCCTACCAGTTCGGCGACAGCCCGGCGATCTACGCCCTGGAGGGCTCGATCGCGGTCACCGGGTCCGCGGTGCAGTGGCTGCGCGACCAGATGAAGATCATCAATGACGCCGCCGAGAGCGAGCGCCTGGCCCTGACCGTCGAGGACAACGGCGGTATGTACTTCGTCCCGGCCTTCTCGGGCCTGTTCGCGCCGTACTGGCGCTCCGACGCCCGCGGCGCGATCGTCGGCCTCGCCCGGTACAACAACAACGGCCACCTGGCGCGGGCGACTCTGGAAGCCATCTGCTACCAGAGCCGCGACGTGGTGGAGGCGATGGAGCAGGACTCCGGCGTCCATCTGGACGTGCTCAAGGTCGACGGCGGCGTGACGGCCAACGATCTGTGCATGCAGATCCAGGCCGATGTCCTCGGCGTACCGGTCAGCCGCCCGGTCGTTGCCGAGACCACGGCGCTCGGTGCCGCCTACGCGGCCGGTCTGGCCACCGGCTTCTGGCAGGACACCGACGAACTGCGCAGCCACTGGCAGGAGTCCAAGCGCTGGGAGCCCCAGTGGTCCGAGGAGCAGCGCGAGGAAGGGTACGCGGGCTGGAAGAAGGCGGTGGAACGCACCTTCGACTGGGCCAAGGTCGAATGAGCCCGGGCCGGAGGCGCCCGTAAGACGCCTCCGGCCACGTGCGCGGCGCATGACGGCAGCAGGAGTAGGAGACCCGATGGTGAATCCAATGGCTCTCTCGCCCGAGGCACGCGCGGAGGCCCTCGTCAGGTTGGGAGAGAGTGAGCTGGACGTCCTCGTCGTCGGCGGCGGCGTCGTGGGTGCCGGGGCGGCCCTGGATGCCGCCACTCGCGGCCTGCGGGTCGGCATCGTCGAGGCCCGGGACTGGGCCTCGGGCACTTCCAGCCGCTCCAGCAAGCTTATTCACGGCGGCCTGCGCTACCTCGAGATGCTGGATTTCCGGCTGGTCGCCGAAGCGCTCAAGGAGCGCGGACTGCTGCTCCAGCTGCTGGCCCCGCATCTGGTGCGGCCGGTGTCCTTCCTCTACCCGCTCCAGCACCGGGTCTGGGAGCGCCCCTACGTCGGTGCCGGCGTGCTGCTCTACGACACCATGGCCGCGGCCTCGGGCACCTCCAGCGGCCTGCCCCACCACCGCCACCTGCTCAGGCGCCAGGCCCTGAGCGAGGCGCCCGCGCTGCGCTCCGACGCCCTGGTGGGCGCGATCATGTACTGGGACGCCCAGGTGGACGATGCCCGGCACACGATGTTCCTGGCCCGTACGGCAACCGCGTACGGGGCGTTGGCCGCCAATCGCACCCGCGTCAGCCGCTTCCTGCGCCAGGGCGAGCGGGTGGTGGGCGCCGTGGTCACCGACCTGGAGACCGGCAACGAGACCGAGGTGCTCGCCAAGCAGGTCATCAACGCGACCGGCGTGTGGACGGACGACACCCAGGCCATGGTCGGTACTCGCGGCCAGTTCCACGTCCGTGCCTCCAAGGGCGTGCATCTGCTCGTGCCGCGTGACCGGATCATCTCCCGCACCGGGCTGATCCTGCGCACGGAGAAGAGCGTGCTGTTCGTCATTCCCTGGGGGCGGCACTGGATCATCGGGACGACCGACACCGACTGGACACTGGACAAGGCCCACCCCGCGTTGAGTTCCAAGGACGTCAACTACCTGCTGGAACACGTCAACCGCGTGCTGGTCACGCCGCTGGCCCCGGAGGACGTCGAAGGCGTCTACGCCGGTCTGCGCCCCCTGCTGTCCGGCGAGGCCGCGGAGACCAGCAAGCTCTCCCGGGAGCACCTGGTCGCACATCCGGTCCCCGGGCTCGTCGTGGTGGCCGGCGGCAAGTACACGACGTACCGGGTAATGGCCAAGGACGCGGTCGACGAGGCTGCCCGCGGGCTGGACGAGAAGGTGGCCGACTGCGTCACGCAGCGCGTTCCGCTGCTCGGCGCCGACGGCTATCCGGCCCTGTGGAACTCCCGGCACAGCCTGGCCAAGCGCTCCGGTCTGCACGTCGTACGCATCGAACACCTGCTGAACCGCTACGGCTCGCTGGTGGACGAACTACTCGACATGGTCGCGGCCGACCCCTCGCTGGGCGAGCCGTTGCCGAGCTCCGACGACTACCTGCGCGTCGAGGCCGTGTACGCGGTGACCCACGAGGGAGCACGCCATCTGGACGACGTGCTCGCCCGGCGTACCCGGATCTCCATCGAGTCCTGGGACCGGGGTGTGGACGCGGCGCGCACCGTCGCCCAACTGATGGCACCTCACCTCGGGTGGGACGGTGCGCAGCAGGACCGCGAGGTCGACCACTACCTCAAGCGGGTGGCGGCCGAACGCGAGGCCCAGCGGCAGCCGGACGACCGGACCGCCGACGCGGTACGGCTCGGGGCCCCCGACATCATCCCGGTGCGCTGACCGGACACGAAAGGCCACCCCGCCCTCCCCCCCGGGGGGCCACCCGACAAAGCCTATTGGTGCTTGCCCAGCGATGTGCCCCGCGTCCGGCCGTTTCAGCAGTTGGTGTCGGGCCGCCCGCTGGTGAGGCGGTACGCCGCACGCTCGTCGAGGAGCAGCGGGACGAGTGCACGCAGCGACTGCCTCAGGGGTACGTACGCTCCGGCGCCCTCGCGCCGCACCACGACGCCGTGCAGCGCGAGTTCGTCGCCGGTCTGCGCGTACTGAGTGGCGGTGAGCCGGTAGCCGCAGGGCGGGTCCTGGATGATCTCGGCCGGTTCCGCCGGGTCGTTGTCGGCGCCGCCGAAGGCGACCGGGCCGTGGTCGGCGTACCCGGCACGTCGCGCGGCGTCTGTGGCCGCTTCGATCCGCCCCCGGCGTTCGGTGGTGAAGGCGACGGCCCCCTTCAGCGCGGCGAGTTGGGAACGCACCCGGCGCTTGTTGTTGAGCGCCGCGTCCGCCTTCTCCACGTCCGTGAGGGGGTCGGCCCTGGTCTCGACGAGCAGGCCCACGGCGGACTTCACTCCCGCGGTGTTGCGCAGGATGCGCTCCTGGCCATCACCCGCGACCTGCCGGATCGGATCACCGGTGGCGGGGTCGGTCCAGATGCCGTAGATGCCGGTGCTGTAGCCGGCGGCTCCGGCGGCCGGGCGGACGTACGTCTCCGACAGCGTCTTCGCCTCCTGGTGCACGGCGTCGGCGGTGTTGAGGTTGCGCGGCCAAAGGGCCAGCAGGTCCTTGTCGTAGTACGGCGAGGTGGATCCGTACTCGTGCAGGTCGTAGACGGTGTCGGGCCGGCGGTCGCGGATGACCGCGGCGAGAGCCCGGCCCTCGGCGGTGGCCAGCGCGATGTGGTCGCGGTTGATGTCGACGGAGTCGGCGTTTCCGCGGGTGTCCGCGGCCCGGCCGTCGGGGTTGGCGGTGGGCACGACGAGCACCGTCGTGCGCCGGAGGAAGCGCAGCGTGCGCTCGTCCCTGGCGTACGCGAGGTCGCGGACGGTGGTCAGGCATGCCTCCCGGCCGGAGGGTTCGTCGCCGTGCTGGGCACAGATCAGCAGCAGCGTGCCGGCCGCGTGAGAGGCGCCGATCCGTACCAGCCGCAGCGGCCGGCCCTGTCCGGTGGTCCCGATGCGGTCCACGGTCACGCGTCCGCTCGCCCGGTCGACCGCGGCCAGGAAGTGCTGCTCCTCGGACTCCGTGGTCCAGCGGGCTCCGTCGGACTTCTCGAAGCCGGTCCTGGGCGGGACGACGGCCAGGGCCCGGCCCGGGTCGACGGCCCGCGCCGGAGCAGCCACCAGCAGCGGGACTGCCAGTACTGCGGCGAGCAGGGAGATGCGGACTCTGCGGGTCATGGACGGATCCTCCTGGGCCTTCGGGGGTAGGGAGGGCAGACGCGCCGGGCCGAGCCGGACACGCCGGCGACGCGCGGGGCCGCGTCCGCGACGCGGCCCCGCGGGTGTGTTCAGGCGCCCGGCACCCGCTGGGTGCGCACCGGCCCGGCCACGCCGTCGAGGCGTGCCTCGAACGGCGCGGCTGTGGGCGTGGGGCCCGGGACGGCATGCGGGTGCCCCGCGCACGTATCGCCACGGCCGGGGACGGTACTCCGGTCAACTCCTGGGCGACAGAGCGCCTTTGGGTACGAATGCGACTACCGGGGCACCCGGGGCCCGGGTCGGCGCACTGCCCGGTGGCTCTGTGCGGCCTCTATCACCGCGCCGTGCCTCGCAGCGGGCGGTCGGGACTCAGCGGGCAGTCGCGCGTCGGCGGGGTGCCGTGCGTCGACGCGTCTCGCGCCGTTCGAGTGCCCGCGCCTGACGGGCCATCGGCAGATAGCGCAGCCGCTCGGGCAGCACCGGCACCACGGTCCGGACGACGGCGCTGAACCGGCGGAGCCTGCGTTCCTGTGCGTCGCTCCAGGCGAGCCCGATGGCCTCGCGCGCGTCCGGAGGCATGTAGCCGATCGTGACGAACGAACGGAAGCGGGCGAGCGGCGGCAGCAGTACCGGCCACAACGCCCGCGTCAGCAGCCGCACCGGCAGCGGGCCGCGGTCCGGCGGCGGCACCGGGGCGTCGGTGGCGACGAGTTCCCGTACGACCACGGTGGCCTCCAGCTCGTCCGCCAGGACCTTGCGGTAGTACGGCCAGAACTCCTCGACGGTCTGCGGCATGTCCCGGTCGCGGATTCCGAGGATGCGGCCGACCTGGAGCCACTCCGCGTACAGCTGCCGCTCCGCCACTTCGGACAGCGGGCGGACGAGGTAGCCCATCGCGTTCCGGTAGACCGGAAAGCCGGTGGCATGGACCCAGGAGTAGGAGGCCGGGTCCAGCGCGTGGTAGGGACGCCCGTGCGCGTCCGTGCCCTGAATGTTCCGGTGCAGCTTTCGGAGCCGCCGGCCCTCCTCGGCGGCCGCCTGGCCGCCGTACACCCACAGCTGGACCGACCGCACCGACCGTTCGCCGCGCCCCCACGGGTCGGTCCGGAACACCGAGTGCTCGTCGACACCCGCACCCACCGCCGGGTGGGCCACCTGCATGGTGAGCGCGGCGGGCAGCATCAGCAGCGCACGGATGTCACCGGCGACACTCCACAGGACGCCCCCGGGCGGAGGCATTGCCGGATCCTTGTGCGGGTTCTCAGGCATACGGCGGCTCCCCGGTCTCCTCCCTCCAGTATGCGATCACCGGCCGGTAGCGGATCGGCGGCGCTTCGGTGATCGGCGGGAGGCACCGGGTGCACGGATCAGGCGCCCGCCGAACAGGTCCGCGGGGCCGGGTCGAGGGGGCCGATGCCCGGCGGGAGCAGTTCCGCGGTCGTCGATACCCGCGTCCCCGGCCTGAACTACCGTGCGGGAGCTGGAAAGTTGTCGCGCCCGTGCGCACCCGTCCAGATTCCTGGCGCACAGGTGTTACCTGGAAGTAACCCTGGCTGATTTGATGTGCGGCGCCGCCTTTTCCCCACAGGAATCAGGAGATCCA
The DNA here is from genome assembly GCF_040682335.1 of Streptomyces sp. NPDC051219. Classification (NCBI taxonomy): domain Bacteria; kingdom Bacillati; phylum Actinomycetota; class Actinomycetes; order Kitasatosporales; family Streptomycetaceae; genus Streptomyces; species Streptomyces sp. NPDC051219. The sequence continues at coordinate 131,963 of NZ_JBFBAS010000012.1, read as the reverse complement.
GTGCCGCTCTCCACGCTTCGCCGCACCCATGGCGCGGCCCTCGCCACCGTCCTCGCCGCCGCCACCCTGGCAGCGACCGCGACGGCGCCCACCGCCTCGGCCGCAGAGACCCCGCGGCTCGATGTGCTGACGTACAACGCCTTCCTGTTCAGCAAGAACCTGTACCCCAACTGGGGCCAGGACCACCGGGCGAAGGCGATCCCCGCGGCCTCGTTCTTCCAGGGCCACGACGTCGTCGTGATCCAGGAGGCCTTCGACAACTCCGCCTCCGACGCGCTGAAGAGCAACGCCGCCGCGCAGTACCCGCACCAGACACCGGTGATGGGCCGCAGCAGAAGCGGCTGGGACGCCACCGGCGGCTCCTACTCGGCCACCACGCCCGAGGACGGCGGGGTCGCCGTCCTGAGCAAGTGGCCGATCGTGCGCAAGGAGCAGTACGTCTACAAGGACGCCTGCGGCGCCGACTGGTGGTCGAACAAGGGCTTCGTCTATGCCGTGCTGAGCGTCAACGGCACCAAGGTGCATGTCGTCGGCACCCACGCCCAGTCCACCGACCCCGGCTGCGAGGCGGGCGAGGCGGCCCAGATGCGCAGCCGGCAGTTCCGGGCCGTCGATGCCTTCCTGGACGCGAAGAACATACCCGCGGGTGAACAGGTGCTGGTCGCGGGCGACTTCAATGTCGACTCACACACGCCGGAGTACGCCACGATGCTCGCCGACGGCGGACTGGTGGGCGCCGACTCGCGGACCGGGCACCCGTACTCGTTCGACACCCGGGACAACTCGATCGCCTCCGAGCGCTACCCGGACGACCCGCGCGAGGACCTCGATTACGTGCTGCACCGCCAGGGCCACGCCAGGCCCGCGGGCTGGACCAACGACGTGGTCAAGGAGCAGAGCGAGCCCTGGACGGTCACCAGCTGGGGAACCAGCTACACGTACACCAACCTCTCCGACCACTACCCGGTCGTCGCTCGCTAGGCCCTGCGGGCCCCAGGTGCTGTAAGGGAGCAGTTGCGGCCGGGACGCAGCTGGCGCCGCCCCGTTTTTCGGCAGTGGCTGCAAGGGAGTTCCTGTGCGACCGTGGCGCCATGGCTGGTCATGGACACCACCACACGCACCGGACTCCGCCGTCCTCACGGTCGCGACTGCGGCACCGCCTCTCGCATGCCCTCACCCCTCACAGCCATGAGCCGGGCGGCAAACTCGACGCCGCGCTGGAGGGGTCGGCGGCGGGCCTGCGGACGCTGTGGTTCTCGTTCGCGGTGCTCGCCGCCACCGCCGCGGTCCAGGCGGTGATCGCGGCGCTGTCCGGCTCGGTCGCGCTGCTGGGCGACACCGTCCACAACGCCACCGACGCGCTCACCGCGCTGCCGCTCGCCGTCGCCTTTGTGCTGGGCCGGCGTGCGGCGACCCGCCGCTACACCTACGGCTTCGGCCGGGCCGAGGACCTGGCGGGGGTGTTCGTCGTCCTCGTCATCGCGGGCTCCGCGGTGTTCGCCGGGTACGTGGCCGTGCGACGGCTGGTCGAACCGCAGGACGTCGGCCACCTCCCGGCGGTCGCGGCGGCCGGGCTGGTGGGTTTCGCCGGCAACGAATGGGTGGCCCGCGCCCGGATCCGTACCGGCCGCCGCATCGGGTCGGCGGCCCTGGTCGCCGACGGCCTGCACGCCCGCACGGACGGCTTCACCTCTCTCGCGGTGCTGCTGGGTGCGGGCGGCGCGGCACTCGGCTGGCGCCTGGCCGACCCGCTGGTGGGACTGGCCATTACCGGCGCGATCGTGCTGGTGCTGCGGGGCGCGGCCCGCGAGATGTGGCACCGGCTGATGGACGCGGTGGACCCGGCGCTGGTGGACGAAGCAGAACACGCGCTGGGTCACGTGGCGGGCGTACGCGCGGTGGGCGCGGTGCGCCTGCGCTGGCTGGGGCACAGCCTCCGCGCCGAGGCGGCCATCGTCGTGGACCCGCAGCTCACCGTCGTCCAGGCCCACGCGCTGGCGGTGGCCGCCGAACACGCCCTGCTGCACGCGGTCCCCCGGCTGGCCGCCGCCACCGTCCACGTCGACCACGGCCCGCCCGGCGGAGCCCACCAGGACCCGCACGCGGCCCTGGCGCACCACTTCGGGTGACCGCCGCCCCCGACCGACGGCCGGCGAGCCGTCACCCGTCGTGGTCGTAGACCGTGACCGGCACCCCGCGTGCCACCAGCCGCTCCGTGATGAGCGGCTCGATGCGCGACCGCCGCCCAGGTCGTTGCACACGTGCGCGATCAGCTTCCCGCCCTTGCCGTGCGGTGCGGTGGCGTCTCCCCGGATGTAGTCGATCTCCCGCGTGATTCCCGAACGTTTCACATCAGTGGTGAGACAGCAATACTGTTGAACCGCTCAGGGATGCGGACGAGAGAGCGAGGCACAGCCGATGACGACTCGAGCCGAGGGCAGTCGGGCCAGTCGGGCAACTTGGACTCAGGCCTCTCCGGCGCAGGCCACTCCGGTGGAGGAGCCCACGCTCACGGTCGACGAGCTGGCCGCCCGGGCCGGGGTCACCGTCCGTACGGTGCGGTTCTACAGCACGCGCGGGCTGCTGCCGCCGCCGGTCATCGGCCCCCGCCGGGTCGGCCACTACGGTCCCGCGCATCTGTCCCGGCTGGCACTCATCGAGGAGCTTCAGCACCAGGGCATGACGCTGTCCGCGATCGAACGGTACCTGGAGCAGCTGCCGGCCGACCTGAGCGCCCATGATCTCGCCATCCACCGAGCGCTGGTGGCCTCCTGGTCTCCCGATTCGGCCGAGGACGCCTCCCGTGCGGAGCTTGAGCGGCGGGCCGGGCGGGCCCTGGCCGAGGAGGACGTCGACCGGCTCGCCGCGATGAACGTTTTGGAGCGCGGTGCCGCGCCCGACACCTACAGGGTGGATCCCGGCCTGCTGCGGCTCGGCGTACAGCTGCTGGACGTGCCCATCGCGCACGAGACCATCCTGGCGGCCCGCACGGTCCTGATGGAGCACACCCGGTCGGTGGCGCACGAGCTGACGAGGCTCTTCCGCGACGAGGTGTGGGGGCCCTATCGCGAGCGCGAGTCGGACCCCGAACATGTCGCGGCGATGAAGTCGCTGTCCGCCCATATGCAGCCCCTCGTGGTGCAGGCCTTGGTGACGGCCTTCCAGCGGTCGCTGAAGGAGGAGCTGCGGGCGGCGTTCACCGCTGAATGAACAGCCGTGAACACCGCCCGCCCTGCGAGAGAAAACGAGGTCAGTCGCTGAACGTCTCGCCCCGCTCGGCCTTCTCCACCAGCAGCGCCGAGGGCGCGAAGCGGTCGCCGTACGCCGCCTGGAGTTCGCGGGCGCGGGCCACGAAGCCGGGCAGGCCGCCCTCGTAACCGTTGATGTACTGGATCACTCCGCCGGTCCAGCCCGGGAACCCGATGCCGAGGATCGAGCCGATGTTGGCGTCGGCCACCGACGTGAGCACCCCCTCCTCGAGGCAGCGCACGGTGTCCAGCGCCTCGGAGAAGAGCATCCGCTCCTGCATGTCGACGAACGGGATCTCCGAGTCCGGCTTGGAGAAGTGCTCGCGCAGACCCGGCCAGAGCCCGGCACGCTTGCCGTCCACGTACGCGTAGAAGCCGGCTCCGCCGCTGCGGCCCGTACGCCCGAACTCGTCGACCATCCGGTCGATGACCTCGTCCGCCGGGTGCCCGGTCCACGTGCCGCCGGCCTCCTCGACGGCCCGCCGGGTCTCGTTGCGGATCTTGCGCGGGAGGGTGAGGGTCAGCTCGTCCATCAGCGAGAGCACCTTGGCGGGGTAGCCGGCCTGTGCCGCCGCCTGCTCGACCGACGCGGGTTCGATGCCCTCGCCGACCATCGCGACGCCTTCGTTGATGAACTGGCCGATGACGCGCGAGGTGAAGAAGCCGCGGGAGTCGTTGACCACGATCGGGGTCTTCTTGATCTGCCGCACCAGGTCGAACGCGCGGGCCAGCGCTTCGTCACCGGTCCGCTCCCCCTTGATGATCTCGACGAGCGGCATCTTGTCGACGGGTGAGAAGAAGTGCAGCCCGATGAAGTCCGCGGGGCGTGACACGCCCTCGGCGAGCACGGTGATGGGGAGGGTGGAGGTGTTGGAGCAGAGCAGCGCGTCGGGCTCGATGACGTCCTGGATCTCCTGGAACACCTTGTGCTTGAGCGCGGTGTCCTCGAAGACCGCCTCGATCACGGCGTCGCAGCCGGCCAGGTCCTGCGGGTCGGCGGCCGGAGTGATCCGGGCGAGCAGCGCGTCGCGCTCGGCCTCGGTGGTGCGGCCCCTGGAGAGCGCCTTGTCGAGCAGCTTCGCGGAGTAGGCCTTGCCCTGCTCCGCGGCTGCCCGCGTGACGTCCTTGAGGACGACCTCGATTCCGGCCCGGGCGCACGAGTACGCGATGCCGGCGCCCATCATCCCGGCGCCTAGGACGGCCACCTTGCGGACCGGGCGCGGGTCGATGCCCTTGGGCCGGTTGGCGCCGGAGTTGACGGCCTGGAGGTCGAAGAAGAACGCCTGGATCATGTTCTTCGCGGTCTGCCCGGTGACCAGCTCGGTGAAGTACCGGGCCTCGATGGTCTGTGCGGTCTCGAAGTCGACCTGCGAGCCCTCGACGGCCGCGGCGAGGATGTTGCGCGGCGCGGGGTAGGGGGCGCCGTTCAGCTGCTTCTTCAGGTTGGCCGGGAAGGCCGGCAGGTTGGCGGCGAAGCGCGGGTTCGACGGGGTGCCGCCGGGGATCTTGTAGCCCTTGACGTCCCAGGGCTGCTGGGACTCCGGGTTCGCGTCGATGAAGGCGCGGGCCCGGGCGAGCATCTCCTCGGGGGTGGCCGCGACTTCATGGATCAGCCCGTTCTCCAGGGCACGCCGCGGCGTGTACTGGGTGCCCTGCAGCAGCACCTTCAGCAGGGCGTCGGCGATGCCCATCAGCCGTACGGTGCGGGTGACACCGCCACCGGCGGGGAGGAGGCCCAGCGTGACCTCGGGCAGGCCGATCTTGGAGCCGGGGACGTCGAGGGCGACGCGGTGGTGGCAGGCCAGGGCGATCTCGTAACCGCCGCCGAGCGCCGCGCCGTTGATGGCGGCGACGACGGGCTTGCCCAGGGTTTCGATGCGGCGCAGGGCGCGCTTGATGTCCGTACCGGCGTCGAAGGCCTGCTGAGCCTCGGCCGGGCCGATCTTGATCATGTCCTTGAGGTCGCCGCCCGCGAAGAAGGTCTTCTTGGCGGAGGTGAAGATGATGCCGCGGATCGAGTCCTTTTCGGCTTCCGCGCGGTCGGCGACGGCCGCGATGGACTCCTTGAAGGCCCGGTTCATGGTGTTGGCGGACTGGTTGGGGTCGTCGAGGACGAGGGTGACGACGCCGTCGTCGCTCCGCTCCCAGCGGATGGTGCTGCTCTCGGTCATTGCGAAGTCTCCAAGGGTGGTTGCCCGGCGTGGCCGGCCGGGGCGCGGTGCGGCGCTGCCGCCCGCGGCTGCTGCGGCCTGCCGGAACGATCGGGTGCCGCGCCTACGGGGCTGCTGTGCCTGTGTGCCGCACGCTTACAGGCGCTCGATGACGGTGGCGATGCCCATGCCGCCGCCCACGCAGAGCGTGGCCAGGCCGTACCGCTTGTCCTGGCGCTCCAGCTCGTCGATGAGGGTGCCGAGGATCATCGCGCCGGTCGCGCCGAGCGGGTGGCCCAGGGCGATCGCGCCGCCGTTGACATTGATCTTGTCGAGCGAGAGCCCCATGTCCCTGGCGAACCGCAGCACGACACCCGCGAAGGCCTCGTTGATCTCGACCAGGTCGATGTCGTCGATGGTCAGCCCGGCCTTGGCCAGAGCCTTGCGGGTGGCGGGCGCCGGGCCGGTCAGCATGATGGTCGGCTCGGAGCCGGAGACCGCCGCCGAGATGATCCGGGCGCGGGGAGTGAGGCCGTAGCGCTCGCCGACCTCCTTGGAGCCGATGGCGACCAGGGCGGCGCCGTCCACGATGCCGGAGGAGTTGCCCGCGTGGTGGACGTGGTCGATCTTCTCGACCCAGTGGTACTTCTGCAGGGCCACGGCGTCGAAGCCGCCCATGTCGCCGATGGTGGCGAACGAGGGCTTGAGCGCGGCCAGCGACTCCGCGGTGGTGCCGGGACGCATGTGCTCGTCGTGGTCGAGGACGACCAGGCCGTTGCGGTCCAGGACGGGGACGACGGACCGCTCGAAGCGGCCGTCCTTCCAGGCGGAGGCTGCCCGCTCCTGGGAGAGCGCGGCGTACTCGTCGACGTCCCGGCGCGAGAAGCCCTCGATGGTGGCGATCAGGTCGGCGCCGATCCCCTGCGGGACGAAGCCGGTGTCGTAGTTGGTCATCGGGTCCGCGAACCAGGCGCCGCCGTCGGAGGCCATCGGCACCCGTGACATCGACTCGACCCCGCCCGCGAGTACGAGGTCCTCCCAGCCGGAACGGACCTTGGCGGCCGCCATGTTGACGGCTTCCAGGCCGGAGGCACAGAAGCGGTTCTCCTGTACGCCGGCGACGGTGTCGGGCAGGCCGGCGGCGATGGCGGCGATCCGGGCGATGTCGGAGCCCTGGTCGCCGACCGGCCCGACGACACCGAGGACGATGTCGTCGACCGCGGCCGGGTCGAGGTCGGGGAACCGGCGGCGGATCTCGTGGATGAGCCCGACCACCAGGTCGATCGGCTTGGTGCCGTGCAGGGCGCCATTGGCCTTTCCGCGCCCGCGAGGGGTGCGGATCGCGTCGTACACAAACGCTTCGGTACTCAAGACAACAGCCTTTCGGATGCGTAATGCGCAGGAGGGGTTCAGGCAAGCAGGGAGCGGCCGATGATCTCCTTCATGATCTCGGTCGTACCGCCGTAGATCGTCTGGACGCGGCCGTCGGTGAAGGCCTTGGCGACCCGGTACTCGGTCATGTACCCGTAGCCGCCGTGCAACTGCAGGCACCGGTCGGCGACCCGCTTCTGCAGTTCCGTGGCCCACCACTTGGCCATCGAGGCATGGACCGCGTCGAGTTCGCCGTTCGAGTGATCGACGATGCAGCGGTCGAGGAACGTCCGGGTGACCGCGCACTCGGTGGCCATCTCGGCTATCTCGAACCGGATGTGCTGGAGCTTGGACAGCGGCCGCCCGAAGGCCTCGCGCTCCTTGACGTACTGCGTGGTGATCTCCAGCAGATGCTCGGCGGCGGCGATCCCGGCCATCGCGATACTCATCCGCTCCTGGGCGAGGTTGGTCATCAGGTGGATGAAGGCCCCGTTCAGCTCACCGAGCAGGTTCTCCTTGGGGACGCGTACGTCGTGGAAGAACAGTTCGGCGGTGTCCTGGGACTTCTGACCGATCTTGTCGAGGTTGCGGCCACGCTCGAAGCCGGCCGTGCCGCGCTCGACGACGAGGAGGGAGAGCCCCTTCGCGCCGCCCTCGGGAGTCGTCTTCGCCACCACGATCACCAGGTCGGCGAGGATGCCGTTGGAGATGAAGGTCTTGGAGCCGTTCAGCACCCAGTGGTCGCCGCGGTCCTCGGCGGTCGTCCGGATGCCCTGGAGGTCCGAGCCCGCCCCGGGCTCGGACATCGCGATGGCGGTGATGATCTCACCGGTGCAGAAGCCGGGCAGCCAGCGCCGCTTCTGCTCCTCGGTGGCGAGGCCCGTCAGATAGGGGCCGATGATGTCGTTGTGCAGGCCGAGTGCGAGTCCGGGGGCGCCGGCCCGGGTGAACTCCTCGGCGAGTACGGCGCTGTAGCGGAAGTCGGCGTTCCCGCCGCCCCCGTACTCCTCCGGTACCGCCATGCCGAGCAGCCCCTGCCTGCCCGCCGCGAGCCAGGCGTCCCGGCTGACGATGCCGTCCTGCTCCCACTGCTCGTAGTGGGGCAGCACCTCCTTGCTGAGGAAGGTGCGGACGCTCTCCCGGAACGCCTCGTGCTCGGGGGTGAAGATCTGACGCTTCATCCGTCGGTACCGCCCTTCGTCAGGCTCGGAACATCCCAGTCATGTGCCACCGCTTCGATGTCCGCCCCCGGCCGGGCGGGCGGCCGGGTGACCGAACCCTGAGTGAGGGAGAACCGCGGCGCGGGGGCCGGCTGGGTGATCCCGCCGTGGTCGGTGAAGGTGCCCCGGACCGCGAGATGCGGATGGGCAGGAGCCTCGCGAAGCGAGAGGACCGGCGCCACGCAGGCGTCCGAGTCCTCGAAGACCGCGGTCCACTGCGCCCGCGTCTTCGTCCTGAAGCGGGCGGCCACCGCCTGGCGCAGCTCGTCCCAGCGGTCGAAGTCCTTACGAGCCGGGGCCTCGTCCGCGATGCCGAGCCGCTCGATGAACTCGTTGTAGAACTGCTGCTCAAGCGCGCCGACGGCCATGTACTCGCCGTCGGCGGTCTCGTAGGTGCCGTAGAAGGGGCATCCGCCGTCGAGCAGGTTCGCACCGCGGCGGTCCTGCCAGCCGCCGGCCGCCATCATCCCGTGGATCATCGTGGCCAGATGCGCGGCGCCGTCCACGATCGCGGCGTCGACGACCTGGCCCGTACCGCCGTCCGAGCGTGCGTGCTGGAGCGCGGCGAGGATGCCGATGACGAGATAGAGCGAGCCGCCGGCGTAGTCGCCGACCAGATTCGCGGGCACGGCGGGCGGCCCGCCGGCGTTGCCGATCATGCCGAGAGTGCCGGTGACGGCGATGTACGCGATGTCGTGTCCGGCCCGCTGGGAGAGCGGCCCCTCCTGGCCCCAGCCGGTCATCCGGCCGTAGACGAGCCGCGGATTGCGGGCGTGGCACTCGGCAGGGCCGACACCGAGGCGCTCGGTGACGCCCGGCCGGTACCCCTCGATGAGGACGTCGGCGCGTTCGACCAGGTCGAGGACCTGGGCGGGGCCGTCCTCGGCCTTGAGGTCGACGAGTACCGAGCGCTTGTTGCGGTTGGTGAGGTCGTAGTCCGGATCGATGCCCAGCCCCGAGCCGCCGGGCCGGTCGACCCGTACGACGTCGGCACCCAGGTCCGCCAGGAGCATGGCGGCGAACGGGCCGGGGCCGATGCCCGCCAGTTCGACCACGCGCACCCCGGCCAGTGGGCCGTTCCCTGTCGCTGCCATCAAGCCCCCAGACTGTGACACAACTGATGTAACATCGATGATGCTAAGAACGTGTTCCACTCTGCACAAGCCCTCCGGGTGAGCAAGTGCTTAGTTCTTTTCGCCGTCTGCCGGTCAACGCCCGTCGAGCTCCGCGACCAGCTTCTTCGGGGCCACGGTCCGGTAGCTCTCCTCGACCCATTCACAGAGCACCTCGGCGGACGGCGCCCCTTTCTCCGCCAGCGGAACCTGCACCCAGCCGGCCTTGCCCAGCCCGTAGCCGGCGGGCACCGCACCCGGTGCGGCCATGGCATGTTCGTGCAGCGCCTCGACCTTGAGCTTGACGGTGACGCTCGGCGGATGGTCGCCCTCGGTGTCACCCAGGAAGACGAAGATCTTCTTGTTCACCTTCGCCACGCAGTCCTCGGGACCCCACGGGAACTCCTCCACCGCACCCGGCAGACCGAGGGTGAATTCCCGGACCTTCTCCCATTTCCTCACTACGGCTTTGGGCACCGAAGCCATTGAGCCCTCCCTGGTAGTACCGGCCGGTTCCGACCACGCTAGCCTCGGCCCCCGGCAGCGGCGCGGGGCGAAACGGCGGAGGGGTCAAGGATGAACCGGCAGGACGGGGCGGAGCGCCCGTACGACATCGTGCTCTTCGGAGCGACGGGCTTCGTGGGGGTGCTTACGGCGGAGTACCTCGCCGCGCACGCGCCCGAGGAGTGCCGCTGGGCCATCGCCGGCCGCAGCCACGCGAAGCTGGAGCGGCTGCGCGAACGGCTCACCGCGATCAGCCCCCGCTGTGCGGAGCTGCCCCTCGTCGAGGCCGATGTGTCGGACCCCGCGGCCCTGCGTGAACTGGCCGAATCCACCCATGTGGTGGCCACCACCGTCGGTCCGTACCTCTGGTACGGCGAGGAGCTCGTCGCCGCCTGTGCCGAGGCGGGGACCGACTACGCGGACCTGTCCGGCGAGCCGGAGTTCGCGGACCGGATGTTCCTGCAGTACGACGCCCGGGCCCGCGAGACCGGCGCGCGGATCGTGCACGCCTGCGGGTTCGACTCGGTCCCGCACGACCTGGGTGTCTACTACACGGTCCAGCAGCTCCCCGAGGGGGTGCCGCTGCGCATCGACGGATTCGTACGCACCAACGCCGTCTTCTCCGGCGGCACCTTCGCCTCCGCCCTCAACATGATGGGCCGCGGCCCGCAGACTCTGCGGGCCGCCAAGGAGCGGCGCCTGCACGAACCCCGGCTGGTGGGCCGACGCGCCCGTGCCCCGCTCGGCGCGCCACGGCTGAGCAGGGAAACGGGCACGTGGGCACTGCCGCTGCCGACCCTGGATCCACAGGTGGTGGCGCGCTCGGCGGCCGCCCTGGAGCGGTACGGGCCGGACTTCCGCTACCGGCACTACGCGTCCGTGAAGTGGCTGCCGGTCGCCCTCGGCGGAGTGGCGGCGATCGGTGCGGCCTTGGCACTCGCGCAACTGCGGTTCACCCGCGAGTGGTTGAGCAGCCGGTACGCGCCCGGCGAGGGGCCCGGCGAGGAGCGCCGGGAGAAGAGCTGGTTCACGGTGCGGTTCGTCGGCGAGGGCGGTGGCCGGCGGGTTTTCACCGAGGTGTCGGGCGGGGATCCCGGCTATGGCGAGACGGCGAAGATGCTCGCGGAGTCCGCGCTCTGCCTCGCCCTGGACGAGCTGCCGAAGACGGCCGGCCAGGTAACGACCGCCGTAGCGATGGGCGATGCGCTGCTGACTCGGCTGCGGGCGGCGGGGATCAGGTTCCGGGTGGCGGACTCGCGCTAGCTAGGCCGGGGAGGAAGTCAGCCGGTGCGGTAGAGGTCCGTGAGGAGCCCGACCGCTGCTTGGGTGGCGGGATGCGGATCGTCGCGCCACCAGGCGAGCCGTACGGCGATCGGTTCTGCATCGCGGACCGGTCGGTAGACGATGCCCGGCCGTGGGTACTGGTTGGCCTCTCCGAGCCCGCCGCCCTCGGCGGGCAACCGCGGCGATCGTTGGAATGGTCATCGACGAGGCTTGCCCGTCGTCGCCCGCGTGCTGAAGGGCGGGGGCGTCCCCCACACGACCAGTCCCGGCGCCGGCCGCGCTACCGAGGTCGCCCCAGGCCGCCGCACCGGACAACATCCGGCACCCGCCCCCGCAACGAGCCCACCGTTTTCCGGCAGCACGCGCCGGGCGGCCGGCGCTCCTTGCCGGTCATTAGACCGGCCCTGCGCGGCAGTCACCCTTGCAGAACGTCGGCGACGGGCCGGCGAGGCGTCGTGGGAACGGTGCCTCGCGGGTAGCCGGCCCGGATGAGGAGCTGGGGACGGCCGCGCAGGTCCGCGACGGCGTCGTGCAGCCGGGCGCGTAGCGGGTTGCCCAGCTGGCAGGGCTGGTTGGCGTAGCCGGCGAGGATGCCGTCCGAGGCAAGGACGAGAAGCACGCGCTGCAGCGCCTGCCCGGTGGCCAGCCAGTCGGCGCGCTCGTCCTTGCCGGAGGCGAGGACGGCGGCGAGCGGAGCGGTGCGTACAAGGGCGGCGTCGCGTGTTCCCACGCGGTTGCCGAGGTCCAGGGACCGGACCACCGTACGAAGGGCCGGTGCGGCCAGGGCAGGGACCGTCAGGCCGTCGCCCCGCCGACGCGGGCGCATCCAGAAGGCGAGCTCGCGCCGCCAGGCACGGTCGGCGAACTGAACGCGGTCGCTCTCCTCGACGACAGCGGCGACCTCCTCTCGCCGCTCGGGGGCGATGACACTCAGCCAGGCGCCTTCCCGCTCCGCCGCCCGCCGCATCCGCCGCAGTACGTCCTCGGGGACGGCCCGGTCGGCGAACGGCTTGCGACAGGTACGCCGACGGGCGATGGCGGCGTACAGGCGGGCGTCCTCACCGTCGCTGTCGCTGTCGTCGCTGTCGTCGCTGTCGTCGCTGTTGCTGGTGTTGCTGGTGTTGCTGGTGTTGCTTGTGTTGCTGTTGCGGTCGGGATGCTCGGACAGGATCACGCGGGCGCACAGGTTCTCCTCGGCCGGGTCCGGCAGCAGCTCGGTACGGACGCCGAGACCGTGGTGACGCGCCGCGATCCGCAGATTCAGCAGCGCGGCGCCGCAGCTGATGAACAGTTCGCGACCGTCGGGGTCATTGACCGGAAGGGCACGCGAGTGGTCCGCGCGCAGCTCGATGGCTTCTCCCACGCGTCGGAAGAGCCAGGGCTGGGTGTTGTGCGAGGACGGCGCGCGTACCGCCTGTTCGACGAGTGCCCGGACGAGATTGGTGGGCGGTGGTGCCATGTCGTTCCTTCTGGATGCCCCACGGGCGCAGCGGTTGCGCGTGCGCGGGTGGGGGAAGCCGGCGGCTGGGCATGATCGGGTGGGCGGGGTTCCAGCACAGCACGTCCCGGGGCCCGGCGAGCGGACGTGGGCGGCTCGGGGCACACGTGCCGAGGACCCGCCGGGCCTTTCCACCGGAACCCGCCGGGCCTTCCACCGGTCCCCGCGCCGGGACCCGCCGCGGGGACCGGAGGGCCGGAGGAGAGGCCCGACGGGGTGCCCGGCCCGACGAAGAGGTGCACAGGCCGCCTGTGCGCCCGGCCGCTGGAGCAGCGCGGCCGGCCCCGTGCCGACGCGGCCGCCACGTGCTCAGGCTCCGTCCCCGACGAGATCCGCCGCCCGAAATCCGACAGGACCTGGCGCGCAGGGGGTGTTCGTGCGTGCCCGGGGGCCCGGTACTGCCTCCGCGGTCTCCCGTCAAGTGACGAATAGCCGGGACTGGGGCCGTCCTGCTGCGCCGGGGACCGTGGTTACCGGCCGCCCTGCACGAGGCAGGAGCGGACACGACCCCGGTTTGGAGGCTCGGATGTACCGCTGGATGGGAGAGGCTGCGACCCGTCGCCCCCGACTCGCGCTCCTTTGCGCGCTCGCCTTCCTCATCCTGTCCGTGGTACTCGGTGCGGGAGCCACGGACCGGCTCAAGACGCAGGGGTACGACGATCCCCAGTCCGACTCCAGCTTCTCGGCCCGCATGACGGCCGAGCATCTGGGAGCGTCCCCGAACCTGGTCGTGGTCGTGCAGGTCCAAGGCGGCGGGTCCGTCGACGACCGTGCTGCCCGCGACGCCGGCCAGGACCTCACCCGGCGTCTTCAGGCTCAGCCGCACGTCAGCGACGTGAGTTCGTACTGGACGGGCAACGCCAAGGAGCTGCGCAGCCGCGACGGCCGCTCGGCGATGCTGCTTGCGCATGTGGACGGCAAGGGGGAGGAGATCGGCCCGCGGGCCGAGCAGCTGCGTGAGGAACTGACCCGCCCCGCACCGTCCCCCGGCTCCTCGGCCGCGCCCGCGTCGTCCGCGCCGAAGACGGCGGAGGGCACGACGGTCCTGAAGGTCCACGTGGGCGGGTCGGCGCTGGTCGACGCCGAGATCCAGGACCTCTCGGAATCCGACCTGAAGCGGGCCGAGGCCGTCGTCCTGCCGGGCACACTGATCCTTCTGGTCCTGGTGTTCGGCAGCGGGGTGGCCGCGCTGCTGCCCCTGCTGATCGGGATCCTGGCCATCGGCGGGACCCTGCTGGTCCTGAGCCTTCTCGGCAGCGTCACCGATGTGTCGGTGTTCGCACTGAACCTCACCACGGCACTCGGCCTGGGGCTGGGCATCGACTACGGGCTGCTGATCGTCTCCCGGTTCCGCGAGGAACTCAGCCAGGGGCACCCGGCACGCGAGGCGGCCCGGCGCACCGTGAACAGCGCGGGCCACACCATCTTCTTCAGCGCCGCGACAGTCTGCGCGGCACTTGCGACGCTGCTGGTCTTCCCGCCGTACTTCCTGCGCTCCTTCGCCTATGCGGGCATCGCCGTGGTGGCCATCGCCGCGGTGGCCGCCACAACGGTCCTGCCGGCGCTGCTGGCACTGCTGGGCCACCGGGTGAACGCCTTGGCGGTGCCGTGGCGCGGCAGAGTCCAGGCCGGTTCCGCCTCCCGCTTCTGGGAGCGGCTGGCGCAGGTCGTGGTGCGCCGCCCGGTGCTCGCGGCACTGCCGGTGATCGGCCTGCTGGTGGTTCTCGCCGGGCCGTTCACACACGCCACCTTCTCCACCCCCGACGACCGGACGCTGCCCAAGAGCGCCGCCAGCCGGCAGGCCGGGGACCTGGTGCGCGAGGAGTTCGACGCGCGGGGCGCCAGCGCCCTGACAGTCTTCACCACCAGTGCCACGCCGCAGGTCGCCAAGGACTACGCAGAGCTGCTGTCCGCGCTGCCCGACGTCGCCCAGGTCTCGGGGCCCTCCGGGATCTGGCAGAACGGCCGGCAGATCGCCCCGCCCAGCGCCGCGACCGGCGCTGTGCCCGGCGGCGGGGGCCCGGCGATCCTGTCGGTGGTGCCGAGGGTGGACCCCCAGTCCGGCGACGCCCAGCAGCTCGTGCGCACCATCCGCGCGACGCCCACGCCGGCCGGCACCGACATTCACGTCGGCGGGCCGAGCGCGGCCCTTGTCGACGCCAAGGACACCATCGGCAACCGGCTTCCGCTGGCCCTGTCCGTGATCACTGTCACCACGTTCGTGCTGCTGTTCTTCTTCTCCCGCAGCCTGATCCTGCCGTTGAAGGCGATCGCGCTGAACGCGCTGAGCCTCGCCTCGGTCCTCGGCGCCATGGTGTGGATCTTCCAGAGCGGTCATCTGCAGGACCTGCTCGGCTTCACGCCCGGACCGCTCAGCACCACCATGCCGGTGCTGCTGTTCTGCATCGTCTTCGGACTCTCGGTGGACTACGAGGTGTTCGTCCTCGCGCGCATCAAGGAAGCGCACGACGCCGGGTACGACACCAACGAGTCGATCGTGAGGGGCATCGCCCGCACCGGCGGCATCGTCACGACCGCCGGCGCCCTGCTCGCGTTCACCCTCCTGAGCTTCGGCACCTCCGAGGTCGCCCTCCTGCAGTTCTTCGGCATCGGTGCCGGCTTCGGCGTGCTCCTGGACGCCACCCTCGTACGCGGCGTCCTCGTGCCCGCGCTGATGCGCATGGCGGGCGGCCTGAACTGGTGGGCACCGCGTGTGTTCCAGGGCAGCCCACCGGTGCGGCAACCACCTCCTTCCGCGCCTCCTCCCCCGCCCCCGCCCCCGCCCCCGCCCCCGCCTCCTCGGGACGGCACACCACCCCCCTGGGACGGCACACCGCCCCCTTGGGACGGCGCCCCGTCGCCACCTGCCCGGGACGGTGCGCCGCCTGCACCTCCGCCCGTTCGTGCCTGTCTGCCACAGGTACGAGTGGGCCTCCTCCCCCACATCAGCCGCCCGCCACGGGCATCCGGACAAAGAAGGCCCCCCATGCATGACATCGCCATCGTCGGACTCGGCTGCCGCTTCCCCGGCGCCACAGACCTCCAGGCGTACTGGAAGCTCCTCCTGAGCGGGAAGCGACAGTTCTCCGCAGTGCCGGAAAGCCGCTGGAACCACAGCACCTTCCACGAGCCGAACAACCGGCGCGTCACCCACGCCGCCTACACCGATCAGGTCGCCTTCCTCACCGGTGTGGACCGCTTCGCCGCCCTGCACTACGGCGTGCCGCCCCGCCGCGCCCTGGCCATGGACCCGCAGCACCGGCTGATGCTCGACGTCACCCGCGAGGCCCTCGACGACGCGGGATGGGGCCGCGGCGGCTTCGACCGGCAGGGCACCGGGGTCTTCTTCGGCATGTCGGTGTCCGACTACAAGGAGCTCATGGCGGCCCGTATCCGGGCCATCAGCCTTGCCGACGGGTCCCTCGGCGGCACCGCCGACCCCGAGATGCTGCGCGCCGTGAAGGAACAAGCCGAACAGCTCAGCGGGGTGCAGACCTTCACCCTGCCCGGGAGCCTGCTCAACATGGCGCCCGCCACCGTCAGCCAGCAGTTCGACCTCGGCGGCCCCAGCTTCGCCGTCGACGCCGCCTGCTCCGGCTCGCTGATCGCCCTCGACCAGGCCGTCGCCCACCTGCGCCAGGGCAGCTGCACGGCCGCCATCGTCGGCGGCGTGTATCTGAGCCTCACCCCCGACAGCCTGGTCGGCTTCTCCAAACTCGGCGCCCTGTCCGCCGGCGGGGTGTGCCGCCCGTTCGACGAGAAGGCCGACGGCTTCGTCCTCGGCGAGGGCGCCGGCGCGGTCGTCCTGCGGCCGCTGCAGGACGCGCTCGCCGACGGCGACCGTGTCTACGCCGTCATCAAGGGCATCGGCTCGGCCAACGACGGTGCCGCCCCCGGACCGCTGGCCCCCACCCCCGAAGGCCAGCTGCGCGCCATGCGCCGCGCCTACGGCGACGCCGGCGTGCCTCCCTCCTCCGTGGGCTTCATCGAGGCCCACGGCACCGCCACCGCCGTCGGCGACCGCACCGAGATCGAGGCGCTGCGCCGACTGCGCACCGAACACCCCGACGAAGACCCGAGCCTGTGCTACCTCGCCTCGGGCAAGGCCCTCATCGGGCACTCGCTGTCCGCGGCAGGCATCGCAGGACTGATCAAGACGGCCCTGGTCGTCCACCACCGCACGATCGTGCCGCAGCCCGCAACCACCCCCCACCCGGAACTCGGCATCGACGCCGCCGGGCTGCGCTTCGCCGACACCGCACGACCCTGGCCGAGCGACACCACCACGCCGTGTGCCGCGGTCAGCTCCTTCGGCTTCGGCGGAACGAACGTCCACGTGGTCCTGCAGCAGTCACCCGCCCCGGAACCCGGAACCCACCCGGCCGGCACCACACCCACCGCCGAACCCCACACCGCGCTCCCCGAATCCGGCACCGGACCTGCTGCCGCATCAGCCGCCGGCCGGGATACCGGGCCCGGGGCCGGGCCCCATCTCGTGGTGATCTCGGCCGGCAGCCCCACGCTGCTGGACGAGCACATCGGCGACCTGCTCGACACCCTGGACCCGGCGCCCCGCCCGCCGCTCGCGGCCGTGGCCCACACCCTGGGCAGCCGGGGGCCGCTCACCGCCCGGCTCGCGATCGTCGCCGCCGACACGGACGCCTTCACCGCCCGGCTGCGCCGGGCCCGCCAGCAGCTCGCCGACGGCGCCCGGGGCGACCTCGGCGACGGTGCCTTCGCCGCCGACGCCCCCCTCGCGCCCGAACAGCGCCGCATCGCCTTCGTCTTCCCCGGCCAGGGCAGCCAGCGCCCGGGCATGATGCACGACCTCCACCAGCGGTTCCCCGGCTTCCGGGCCACCATCGACACCCTCGGCGCCGCCGCCCGGCAGTACACCGGCCTCGACGTCGTCGACCTGCTCTACGGCCCCAGTGGGGCCGGCCCCGACAGCGAGGAGCAGCGGCAGCGGCTCGCCGCAACCGACGTGTGCCAGCCGCTGCTCGGCAGCGTCCAGATCGCCGCCACCCGGCTGCTGGCCGCCTGCGGTGTCACCCCCGGCCTCACCCTGGGCCACAGCGTCGGAGAGTTCGCCGCGGCCGCGGCGGCCGGCACGCTCACCGACGAGGAAACCGTCCGGCTGCTGGCCCACCGGGGCACCGCCCTCAGCAACGCCGAGCCCGACCCCCGCGGCGGCATGCTCGCCGTGCAGACCGACGAACTGACCTGCCAGCGCCTCATCCAGGACATCGACGACGTGTGGCTCGCCTGCTTCAACCAGCCCCGGCAAGTCGTGGTCAGTGGCACCACCGACGCACTCGCCGCCCTGCGGCGCGTCTGCGCCGAAGCGGGCATCGTCACCGTGCCGCTCGAGGTGTCCAACGCCTTCCACTCACCGCGGCTCACCCCGGCCGAGACCGCCATGCGCACCGACCTCGCCCACCGCCCCCTCACCAGGGCGCACCTGCCGTTCATCTCCAGCGTGAACGGGGCCCTGTGCACCGACCCCGCCGAACTGCGCGAACTGTGGGCCCGACACGCCTCTGTGCCGGTCCGCTTCGGCGACGCCGTCCACAGCGCCTACGACCACGGCGCCCGCGTCTTCCTCCAGGTCACCGGCGGCAGCTCCCTGCTCGCCTCCATCCGCCGCAACCTCACCGGCCACGACGACATTCACGTCATCCCCACCGACGGCCCCACTCCCGACCACACACGCAGCTTCCTGCGGGCCCTGGCCCGGCTCACCGTCCTGGGCGCCCCCGTCGACCCCCGCGCCCTGATCCCCAAGGAAGACCGCCGCCTCCTTCAGCTGCCCATCGCCCGGCTCGACACCCAGTCCTACTGGGTACTGCGCGCGCAACCCGCCAAGAACAACACCACCCCCACCACCCCGGCCACCTCCGAACCGGCCACCCCGGCGGCCTGCGAACCGGCCGCGGCCGTGACCGCGTCCGCCCCGGCCCCGCGCACCGAAGAGGCCACGTTCCCGTCCGTCCCGGCACCGCGCCCCGAAGAGGCCGCATTCCCGTCCGTCCCGGCCGCCGACGCGGCCGCGGCCTTCCAGACCCCGCCCGCAGACACCCCCCTTCACGACCCGACCCAGGAGATCCCGATGCATGAACTGCTCAACCTGATCCAGCAGCAGGTGACGATGCTCAGCCGCCTCAGCGAAGCGCTTCCCGCCCCCGCCGGCGCCCCGCTCACGGCACAGACCGCGGCCACCCCCGCCACCTCGGCGCCGGCCATACCGGCCGGTGACCAGCCCCGCTCCCCCGCGGGCAACGGCACCGGCCCGCCGGACCCGGACCCGGACCCGGCCGAGGTCAACGAAACCGTGTTCGCGCACGTGGCCCGGATCAGCGCGTTCCCGGTGGGTCATCTGCGCAGCGACCAACTGCTGATCGACGACCTCGGATTCGACTCCCTGATGCTGACCGACCTGTTCACCTCCCTCACCCAGCGGTGGCCCTCCTTCACCGTCGACGAGACCTGCCACCGGCCGACCGTCGGCGCCGTCACCGCGATGATCACGCGCGGCCGTGCGGACACCGCACCGCCGGCCCGCCCCGCCGGTCCCGCCGGCCACAGCGGCGCCCCTCGCGCGGCCGGGCCGGCAACGGCCCCGGACCCGGCGCACCCGGCGCACCCGGCGAGGATGGAGCCGGCACGACAGGCAGCGGCGACGCCGGCACGGGGGGCGGCGGAGCCGGCTCCGGTGCCGGCCGGCAGCGGAGCCGGTCTGCCCGAACAGCAGACGCGGATCGAGAGATTCCCGGAGGTCACCGCGCACGACGAGCGCATCGGCATGCTCTCCCAGCTGGACCTGGCCAACCCCTACTTCCTCATCCACGAAGGCGGCATGACCAACACCACCGTCATCGGCGGCCGGGAACTGATCTCCTTCTCCAGCTACAACTACCTGGGCATGGCCACCCACCCCGAGGTGAACGCGGCGGCCAAGGAGGCCATCGATGGGCTGGGCACGTCGGTGTCCGCCAGCCGGCTGCTGTCCGGCAGCCGCCCGCTCCACCTCGAACTCGAGGCCGAACTCGCCGACATGCTCGGATGCGAGGACGCGATCACCCTGGTGGCCGGGCACGCCACCAACGTCTCCGTGATCGGGCACCTCGTCGGGCCGGGCGACCTCATCGTCCACGACTCCCTCGCCCACGACAGCATCATGCAGGGCTGCAAGCTCTCCGGCGCCACCCGCCGGCCCTTCCCGCACAACGACGCGGCCGCCCTCGACGCCTTCCTCACCCAGGTCCGCCACCATTACCGCCGGGTACTCGTCGTCATCGAGGGCGTCTACAGCATGGACGGCGACATCGCCGACCTGCCCGCGCTCATCGAGGTCAAGAACCGGCACGGCGCCCTGCTGATGATCGACGAAGCCCACAGCATCGGCGTGATCGGCGCGAGCGGAGGAGGCATCGGCGACCACTTCGGCGTCGACCGCTCCGCCGTCGAACTGTGGTCGGGCACCCTGTCCAAGGCCCTGGCCAGCTGCGGCGGATACGTCGCCGCCAACCGCACCATCGTCGACTACCTCAGGTACTCCGTCCCCGGCTTCGTCTACAGCGCCGGCATGACCCCCGCGAACACCGCCGCGTCCCTGGCCGCCCTTCGGACCCTGCGCGCCGAACCACAGCGCATCACGCGCCTGAGGGAGAACTCCCACCTGTTCGTCCGTCTGGCTCGCGAAGCGGGCATCAACACCGGCGACAGCCACGACACCCCGATCATCCCCTGCATCACCGGCGACTCACTGAAAACCCTCCAGCTCGCCCAGGCACTCCTCGAGCAGGGCATCAGCGTCAACCCCATCCTCTACCCGGCAGTACCCGAGGAACTGACCCGGCTGCGGTTCTTCGTCACCTGCGACCACACACCCGACCAGATCCGGCACACCGTCGCCACGCTGCAACACCAGCTGCGCGGCGTGGGCATCCCCACCACCGCCTGAGACACGCCGGTCATGCACACCGCATTCGAGGCCATCACGCCGGGCCGCATCCACCGATGGGGCACAGCCACCCTCATCGTGGCCCGGCGCACCCCCGGCCCGACACCGCCCCGCTCACCCCTGCCGTTCCTCACCCCCGACGAACGGCACCTGTACCAGGCGCTGGCGCCCCGCCGGCAGACCGAATGGGCTGCCGGCCGCCTCCTCGCCAAACACCTGATCCACCACCACCTCGCCACACCCCCCACCGACGTGGAAATCCTCCCCCGCCACGACGGCAGCCCCCACCCCCTCATCAACGGCCGCCCCATACCCGGCCTGAACCTCTCCATCAGCCACACCACCCACCACGTCGCCGCCGCCCTCGCCCCCGACCCGGTCGGCATCGACCTGTGCGAAACCACCTCCGCCCCCACCATCCGCCGCGTCGCCGATCACATCCTCACCCCCCACGAACGCACCCACACCATCCCCGACCACCCCCACACCCTCACCGCCGCCTGGGCCCTGAAAGAAGCCGCCGTCAAAGCCGACCGGCACAGCATCCACGGCACCGCACCCCGCCACATCCACATCCACAGCCTCACACCCCCCACCCTCAGCGGCCCCCGCCACGCCATGCTCTGGCACACCACCACCGCCCTCCTCGCCCTCGTCACCACCCCACACACCGCCCACGACGACACCACAGCCTGACCGTTTCTTTGATCCTCAATGCGGCTGCGGGAGATGGCGCGGGTCTTCTGGTCGGCTCCACGAGGTTTCGGCGCTTGCGCGCCCAAGGTCTGCGCCCACTGCGGTATCTGTCACTGCGTCGGCCGCGAGGGCGGCGAGGTTGCGCGCGGCGTTCTCGTCCCGGTCCAGGAGGAGCGGGCACTCGCCCGCCGGGCTTCGCAAGGAGCGGTACAAGAAGCGCAACACCGTGGAACGGGCGATCACCAAGCTCAGTCCATCGACCAGGCGGCGATGGTGTAGATCATCGAGCCCAGCCAGCCGATGCCGACCAGCGCGGCGACGACGAGAGCCGCGACGACGCTCCGCTCGACGGGGTGGAGGGCGGGCCGGAGGGCGGTCTTCGGAGCACGGTGTGTTCGGTACGTCGTCATACGGCCAAGACTGGCCAGCCCGGCCGCACTCCGGCATCCGCTCGGGTACTCAGATCCGGCGGACCGGCGTACTCAGCCGATCGCCTCACGCAGGGCCCGCCGGCACAGCGCGTCCGCCCGTCGCGTGGACTCGGGGAGCCGGTAGCCGGGGGCGAGGTGAAGGGTGTGCGCGCACGCGGCGGCGAGGGTGGTGCGGTGACCGACGGAGACGAACACCGGCTTGACCCCGTCCTGCGTGCGCAGGGCGCGGCCGACCTCCGCGCCGTCCGCGTCGAGCAGCGCGGATGAGTCGCCGCGACGGGGGCCGGGCTGCTCGTACGAGAAGGTGAACGGGTTCTTGGCCACACCGATCGTCGGCAGGCCGGTGAGTACGCCGAGATGGCTGGCCAGACCGAAGCGGCGGGGATGCGCGAGGCCGTAGCCGTCGCAGACCACCAGCCCCGGGTCGGCGGTCAGGCCGTCCAGAGCCGCCAGGACCGTCGGGATCTCACGGAAGGCCAGCAGCCCCGGTACATAGGGGAAGCTGACACGGCCGACGGCGGTCGACTGTGCGACGACGGCGAGAGTCCGCCCGTCCAGGACGACGGCCGCGGCGGCGACCACGTCACGATCGTCGTCATAGGAGACGTCGACGCCGGTGACCGTGCCGGTTTCCGGCGGCGGCCCGGCCTCGTCCAGAATGACGCGGGCCCGCAATTCGTCCTGGACGGCGCGGGCTTCGGCCTCGTCGGCAGGGGTTCGTACGCTTGTCATGGTGGGTCAGAGGGTACGGGGTCGATTGCCGTAGCCTGGCGATCATGTTCGTACTGGAGCTGACCTACACCGCGCCCGTCGAAGCCGTCGATGCCGAGATGGAGGCGCACATCTCCTGGCTGGACGTGCAGTACGCGGCCGGAGTCTTCATCGCCTCGGGCCGCAAGGTGCCGCGGGACGGCGGGGTGATCCTGGCCGTAGGAGTCGACCGCGCGCAGATCGAGAGGATCGCGGCGGCCGACCCCTTCACGGTGGCCGGGGTGTGCGCGTACCGGATCACGGAGTTCGTCCCCACCAAGACCGCTCCGGAACTCGCCGCCTACCAGGAGCAGCCGCGCGCCTAGGCTTCCCTGCCCGGTCATGTCGGGGCGGCGCGCCGTCCCGGCATGACCGCCAGGGCTTCCTCAGTTCTCCAGGCGGGCGATGCGGCCCTTTTCGCCCGAGGCCCAGCAGCCGTGGTCCGGTGTGCAGTCGACCGTGTCGTAGGAGCCCGTGTCGACCGTCCGCCAACTGCGGCCCGCGTCCAGCGTCAGGTCCGTGCCGGTCGGGCCGACGGCCAGGGCCGCCGAGGAGCTGTGCGGCAGCCAGGTGACGCCCGAGCGGTACGCGGGCGGCGGGGTCTTCGACTGCTGCCAGCTCCGGCCGCCGTCCCGGCTGACCGCCGAGGCCTGCGGGGACGCCTGGCCGGTGCGGTAGTCACCGCCGACCGCGAGGCCTTGCGTACGGTTGCGGAAGGCGAGCGCGAAGACGCCCTTCGCCGGGTCCCCGGCCGGGATGGTCGACTCGGCGGCGGACCAGGTCAGCCCGCGGTCCGAGGAGTGCAGCACGCGCGCCGTGGCGCCTCCGCCGGTGGCCAGCCAGACGTCCTTCGGGCCCGCGCTTACCAGGCACTGGCCGCTCGCCGCGAAGCCGGCCTCGCCCGGCTGGGCGGCGGGCATGCCGTCGTTCGGAAGGACCTTCCAAGACTTGCCGCCGTCACGGGTGGACAGGATCCGGTACTTGCCGTCCACCGGATCGCTCATCGCCAGGCCGTGCCGGCTGTCGAAGAAGGTGATGCAGTCGTAGAAGGCCCTTGGGTCGGTGTTCCGGAAGGACTCGGTCCAGGTCGCGCCGCCGTCCTCGGTACGGAAGACCCGGGACGCCTCCCCCTCGCCGATGGCCAGGACCACCGCCCGTCTTCCGTCGAACGCCTCGATGTCGCGGAACTCCAGCTCCACGGCGCCGGGCGGCGAGACGTTCCGCCAGCTGCGGCCGCCGTCGGCAGTACGCAGGACCGTTCCCTTGGAGCCTGCCACCCAGGCGGTCTTCCGGCTGACCGCCGCCAGGCCCCGGAAGCGCACGTCGGTGCCGCTGTCCTTCAGCTGCCAGCCGGGCTTGAACGCCGCCCGGTCCGCGGGCTCGTAGGCGTGGGCGGGCTCGTACGCCCGGGCGGGCTCGTACGCCCGGGCCGGGCTCGCCACGGTCGCCGCCAGCGCCGCCCCACAGATCCCGACCGCTGTCATCCGTCTCGTCTTCCCCATGGACCTCATGGCGCCGGAAGCTAGTCCACGCCCGTGACCCCGTCCAGAGTGCGTCGCCACTGCGGCCGTTCCGCCCGGCGATCCTCGGGTACGCGGGAGTGGAAGGGGGAAAGGGAGAGACGAAAGGGCGCGTGTGGTGCGGTAAGGGTGATACGGGCGGTGATACAGCTCACGCACCCGGCGCGTGCACGGATTCGCCGATTCCGACGTCTACCCCTGTGCCCGGGACCACCATCCGTCCACCGTGTCGTCGCAAGGGAGCAGGCCTTGTCCACCGTCATCGAGCAAGCCGTGCAGGCCCGCCTGGTCGCAAACGAGCCGAAGGTGGAGAGTGTCCCCGCGACGCTCCGCTACGACCGGGAGGATCCCTTCGCCGTGCGGATGGCCTTCCCTGCGCCGGCGACGCTCGAGGGGATCGAGGTGTCCTGGGCCTTCGCCCGTGAGCTGCTCGAGACCGGGGTGGACGCGCCGACGGGCATGGGTGACGTCCGGGTGCGGCCGTACGGCTTCGACCGTACGGTCGTCGAGTTCCACGCCGCCGAGGGCACCGCGATCGTGCACATCAGGACCTCGGAGCTGCGCCGCTTCCTGAGGCGGACGGCGGCCCTCGTCCCTGCCGGGCGCGAGCATCTGTTCCTGGACATGGACCACGATCTCGCGGAGCTGCTGCGCGACGCGCTGTGAGTCTGCGGACGGGAATCCGTGCAGCGTGCATCTGTGGAGCATGAGTCTCCCGAACTGATTAATCGGTTGGCAGATCCAGGGCACCGCGCATAACGTCGTTGTCAGCCCTGTTCCCGCTGAATCGGAGAAAGACATTGCTCGTCTGAGGTCTTGAGACACCACCTCGCGCACCCCGCTGTGTGCGCGTGTGTCGCGTGCGACCTCGGCACTTGAGCCGTCTTCCCGACGCGGGGCCTTCGTGTTCCCCTGCTGTCGTCCGGTCGTCGCCCGACCCGGTGTCTCCACGCGTTGCCGTAGCCGTTCCCACGCAACCCGGAGGCCCGTATGTCAAACGTCCCTTCCTTCATCACCTGCTCCTCCCTCTCCTTCGTCTGGCCGGACGGAACCTCCGTCTTCGACGGCCTTCAACTGGCCGCGGGTCCCGGACGCACCGGCCTCATCGGCCGTAACGGCTCCGGGAAGTCCACCCTCATGCGGCTCATGGCCGGAGAACTCGCCCCCAGCGAGGGCCAGGTCAAGGTGGCCGGTGAGGTCGGGTGTCTGCCGCAGAACCTGGTGCTCGACACCCGGCTGCGGGTGGACGCCGCCCTGGGCATCGCCCGTACTCGCGCCGCACTGCATGCCATCGAGGCGGGCGAGGCGACCGAGGAGAACTTCGCCGCGGTCGGTGACGACTGGGACGTGGAGGAGCGCGCCCGCGCGACTCTCGACCAGCTCGGCCTCGGCCGGATCGGCCTCGGCCGGATCGGCCTGGACCGGACCATCGGTGAGGTGTCGGGCGGCGAATCGGTGCTGCTGCGGCTGGCCGCGCTGCTGCTGCGCCGACCGGACGTACTCCTGCTCGACGAGCCGACGAACAACCTCGACCTGAACGCCAGGCAGCGGCTGTACGCCGCTGTCGAGGCATGGTCCGGCGTGATGGTCGTGGTCAGTCACGACCGCGCACTGCTGGAGCGCGTCGACCAGATCGCCGATCTGCGCGAGGGCGACGTGCGCTGGTACGGCGGCAACCTCTCGGCGTACGAGGAGGCGCTTGCCGTGGAACAGGAGGCGGCCGAGCGCATGGTCCGGGTCGCGGAGGCCGACGTGCAGCGCCAGAAGCGTGAACTGTCCGACGCCCAGGTGAAGTTGGCACGCCGAAAGCGGTACGGGCAGAAGATGTCGGACAACAAGCGGGAGCCCAAGATCGTTATGGGGGAACGCAAACGCCAGGCCCAGGTCTCCGCCGGCAAGCACCGCACCATGCACACGGAGAAGCTGGCGGAGGCCAGGGAGCGGCTCGACGAAGCAGTGGAGGCGGTGCGTGACGACGACGAGATCCGTATCGAACTGCCGTACACGAGGGTGCATCCGGGGCGGCGCGTTCTCACCCTGCGGGATCTTCGACTGCCGTATGGAGCACGGCTGCCCGGAGAGCTGGAGGTGCGTGGGCCGGAGAGGATCGCGCTGGTGGGACGCAACGGGTCCGGCAAGACCACCTTGCTGCGTACGGTCGCGGGCCTGCTCGATCCGGTGGAGGGCGAGGCGGTCGCACACGTACCGCTGCGCTTCCTGCCTCAGCGCCTCGATGTGCTGGACGACGGGCTGACGGTGGCGGAGAACGTGGCGAGAGTCGCTCCCGCCGCCACCAACAACTTGATCAGGGCAAGACTGGCGCGGTTTCTCTTCAAGGGCGCCCGGGCCGATCAGCCCGCCGGGACGCTCTCCGGGGGCGAGCGCTTCCGTGCGGCGCTCGCCGCGCTGCTCCTGGCGGATCCCGCTCCGCAGCTGCTGATGCTGGACGAGCCGACGAACAACCTGGACATGGCGAGTGTGCGTCAGCTGACGGCGGCGCTGGAGGCGTACGAGGGCGCGCTGATCGTGGCGAGCCACGACGAACCGTTCCTGGAGTCGATCGGCATCACCCGCCGACTGGTTCTCGGCGGCTGAGCCCGGCGCCGCCGACCACCTGAGTCGAGCACAGCATGGACGTGGTCAAGCGCGCGGAATGAACAGGTCACGACGTGCGGGGTGAACAGGTCAGGCGCGCGGGCTGACACGGGCGCTCCCCGGAGGACAGGATGGGCGCGCGCCCGCGTCCGTCCGCGCCCCTGTCCGTACCACCCCCAGGGAGATTGCCCGTGCCCAGCAGGAAAGCCCTGATCCGCCGCCCCGGTCCGCGTCTCGCCGAGGGGCTGGTCACCCATATCGAGCGCGCGCCGGTCGACGCGGCGCTGGCGCTGGCCCAGTGGGAGGCGTACGCCGACGCGCTGCACACCCACGGCTGGGAGACCGTCGAGGTCGAGGCCGCCGACGACTGCCCGGACGCCGTCTTCGTCGAGGACACGGTGGTGATGTTCCGGAACGTGGCCCTCATCGCCCGGCCGGGTGCGGAATCGCGCCGGCCGGAGACGGCAGCCGTCGAGGAGGCCGTGGCCCGCCTCGGGTGCGCGGTGAACTGGGTCTGGGAACCCGGCACGCTCGACGGCGGCGACGTACTCAAGATCGGCGACACGATCTACGTCGGCCGGGGCGGGCGTACGAACGCGGCGGGTGTGCGGCAGATGCGGGCCGCGTTCGAGCCGCTGGGCGCCCGCGTGGTCGCCGTACCCGTGAGCAAGGTGCTGCATCTGAAGTCCGCGGTCACCGCGCTGCCGGACGGCACGGTGATCGGGTACCCGCCGCTGGTGGACACCGCTTCGGCCTTCGGGGCCTTTCTGCCCGTCCCGGAGGAGGCGGGGTCGCATGTGGTGCTGCTGGGCGGCGGCAGGCTGCTGATGGCGGCGAGCGCCCCCAAGACGGCGGAACTGCTCGCGGATCTCGGGCATGAACCCGTTCTGGTGGACATCAGCGAGTTCGAAAAGCTCGAAGGCTGCGTGACTTGCCTCTCCGTACGGCTCCGCGACCTGTATGCATAACAGACCGTAAACGGACATACCGACCGGAGGGCTTGGATCCGCCTTACCGGGGGCTTAACCTACGGTCTCGTAACCTACGAAGCCGTAAGTATTTCCCCGTCCCACAGGAGTACCCGTGACGATCACCTCCTCCCACCTCGGCAGCTCGGAGGCGTGGACCGACGCCCGACTGCTGTTCGCGCTGGAAGAGGTGGTGGAGAAGGAGCTCAACCGCCACCTGAAGGTCACCAAGGACTGGATGCCGCACGAGTACGTGCCCTGGACCGACGGCCGCAACTTCCCCGGCTTCTTCGAGGACGGCGAAGCCTGGGAGCCCGGCCAGTCCAAGGTCACGGACATCGGCAAGATCGCGCTGGTGGTGAACCTCCTCACCGAGGACAACCTGCCCAGCTACCACCACGAGATCGCCACCCTCTTCGGCCGTGACGGCGCCTGGGGCACCTGGGTGCACCGCTGGACCGCCGAGGAAGGCCGGCACGGCATCGTGATGCGGGACTACCTCCTCGCTTCGCGGGCGGTGGACCCGGACAAGCTCGAGCAGTTCCGTATGGCACACATGTCGGAGGGCTTCGAGTCGGACAACCGCCACTCGATGCTGCACTCCGTGGCGTACGTCGCCTTCCAGGAGCTCGCCACCCGTATCTCGCACCGCAACACCGGACACCAGTCGGGTGACCCGGTCTGCGACCGGATGCTGGCGCGGATCGCGACCGACGAGAACCTGCACATGGTCTTCTACCGCAACCTGCTGGGTGCGGCCTTCGAGCTCGCCCCCGACCTGACCATGCAGGCCGTGCGGGACGTGGTGGTCAACTTCCGGATGCCGGGACACGGCATGCCCGGGTTCGAGCGCTCCGCCGCCCAGATGGCCATCGGCGGGATCTACAACATGCGAATCCACCACGACGACGTCCTGCAGCCGGTGCTGCGCTTCCTGAAGGTCCTGGAGATCGACGGGCTCGGCCCGGAGGGGCTGAAGGCGCAGGAGGAACTGGGCCTGTTCATGGGCGGACTGGACGCGGAGGCGCGGAAGTTCGACGAGCGCCTGGCTGCCCGCCAGGCCCGTAGGGCCGCCCGCGCGGGCGCCTGAGCCGAGCCTTCCCTCGATGTCCGGTTCCCGCCCGTCGGGAACCGGACATCGTTGCGTTCCGCGGGGCTTCGCGCATCCGGCTTACGGTCGCGCCCGCCCGAACCCGGCAATCGCGACGCGCACCGAGGGCGTACAGCATGACCGCGCACCGTGTCCGGTGCCAGGGGGCGGTTCAGTGAGGCGGGCGCCTCAGGCGGCGCCGCTCCTGCTCGGAGAGGCCGCCCCAGACTCCGAACCGCTCGTCGTTGGCGAGCGCGTAGTCCAGGCACGCGGCTCTGCCCTCGCAGGCCGCGCACAGCTGTTTGGCTTCACGGGTGGAGCTGCCCGGCTCGGGAAAGAAGAACTCGGGCCCGGTCTGTGCGCACAGCGCCTGCTCCTGCCAGGCGAGTTCGCGCTCGTCGGCGATGGTGTTGATCGGCATGCAGGCGATGGTGCCGGGTGTGGATGGACATCCGATCAACGAATGATCAACGCGTGTTTCGCGGCGGCACGGGGCGGCTCGGGCACGGCAGGTCCGCACCGCAGGTCCAGCACGGCGGGGCCGAAGTGAGCGCCCCGCCGCCGGCCCTCACCTCTCGGCGTAGGCGCTCTTGATCACCGCGAAGCGCGCACCGAACAGGTCGGCCAGCTTGGCGAAGCGGCCCACGCCCTCCATGTCCATGGGCGCCGTCCTGACCTTGCCGCCGAGCTCCTCCGCGTTGGCGGCCGTCGCGTCGCAGTCGGCCACCTCGAAGTACGGCAGCCAGTACGCCCCGTCCTTCGCCTCCGTCGGATCCGTGGCGAGGGGCACGATGTCGCCGAAGGCGGCGTCATCGTCGCTGCCCGCGGGCCTGACCACGGTGTACGAACCGCGTGTTCGGCTGGGAAACCTCGGAGATGCCCTTCGGGGGCTTCCACCCGCGACGGTCTTGTCGCCGAGCCGGAACATGCCGTATCCGGCCGCATCGGGTCCGGCCGGCAGAAACTCCCAGCCGAACAGGCCGCCGTAGAAGGTGTTCGCGCCGTCGACGTCGGGGGTACCGAGATCGATCCAGTTGGGCGCGCCGGTGACGTAACGGGTGGTGAGCATCTTGTCGCTCCTTCGATGACTCCCGTTGTCCTGCAATCCTGAGTCCTGCACCGGCCACTGACAATCCGAGCCCCGGACACGGATGCCGGCACCGGCTCCGCGTCCGCCCGTAAAGCGTCCGCACCACCGTGCGCCGGGGCCCGCACCGACTGGGCTCGCCATGTGGAGCGCGCTCCGGCCGGGCGCCTCGGCTCACGCTCCCTTTGCTTGCACCAGATCCGCCGCCCCGAAGGAGACCGAGAAGCGCTTGCACCAGATGACCGCGCTCTTGAAGCCGGACAGATCTGTGCCGGCCGGCACCACGTAGTTCTGGTTTCCCAGGTTGCCCTTGAGATGGGCCAGTTGGACCGCGCCGTCACCGAGCCCGTCCTCCACGTCCCGCGCCGACCGCTTGGACAGGTAGACGCGGACATCGGGCCCCTCGTCGGTCTTCAGGTCCTCGAACCGCAGCACCTGCCCGCCGTCGGCGAGGCGGACGGTCGTGGCGGTACCGCTGGTGGAGTGCTCGTGCGAGACGAAATCGCCGCGCGCGAGTTCGACTGGGCCGGCGGCGGCAGGCGAATCGGTGGCCGCCCCCGGCCGCTCGGGGGCGGATGCCGACGGCACCACGGTGGGCAGTGACTCGTCGACCGTCGTGTTGGTGAACAGCTTCCACGGCTGGAAGAGGTAGAGCCCGAAGGCGACGAGGACGGCCACCACCAGGAAGGCGGGAACAACTGTGCGGCGGGTGAAGAGCTTCATACCCACACTCAACACCGGTTGGCGGCCCCGGACACCGGTGGGCACCGCCCCCGTAAGACTCCGGTAATCACTCCCCTCATCACTGCGGGCCAGGACTCGGGGTCGGTAAGGGCGGCGGAGCCGGAGCCCGGAGTCAGCCGCTCGTGCCCCCCTCGTTGTCGGGTGCCCCGTCACCCACCGGTGGCAGATCACCGCGCTCGACCGGCTGTCCGCCCGATGCCGCACCAGGGGCTTCCGGCAGCAAGTCGTCCAGCTCCGCCTCGTCGGCCGGATGCGCCGACCGGGCGGCCACGCGCAGGGTTTCGCGGTCAACTCGTGCGGTGTCGGCACTGAGCCGCACCACATGCCCGTTCTTGGCGCCGCCCCCCGCACGGGCGTACTCGTGCGTACCCGGCGAGGACCGGAATCAGAACTCGCCCTCCCGCTCGCACTGCGGGCAGCCGGCGCCGGCCGGCTCCCCGCGGTCGACGGTCAGCGTGATCATCTGTGCGGACTTCGAGACGTACGTGCCCTGGAAGCCGCGCGCCGATGGACGCGCCGGTGGACGCATCGGTCGTCGACGCCTCGTTGCCGCATGCCGCCGGCGCGAGCACGAGGGGCAGCAGCAGGACCGGGAGCATGCGGGGAGTGCGAGGCATGCCCACGTCCTGCCGCACCCGGTCGCGCGTGCGACGAGAATCAGTGCGGACGCACGTGCGGGTGATGCGGGTCGTAGTCCGGGATCGTGCCGTCCGGTTTGGCGACCAGGAAGAGACCGCTCATGCCCATGTCGGAGTGGCTCTGCACATGGCAGTGGTACATCCAGGCTCCCGCTCCGACGTGTTCGCCGGCGATGACCTGGAAGCCGAAGGAGTCGGCCGGGCCGGTGATCTTCGTGTCGATGATCCGGCTGGGGTCGGTGGGGCCCTCCAGCAGTCCGGTCCTGTTGTCCGCCCAGCGGTGACCGTGCATATGGAACGTGTGGTAGTACTCGCCGTGCGTGATCATGACGATCTCGACCCGGTCGCCCACGGTCGCCTTGAAGTCGGGGCCCTGATGGGCACCCTTGTTGTTGATCATCATGTCGTTGAAGACGATCGTGAACTGCTTGTCCGGCAGGATGTCGCCCTTCCTGCGCACCACCAGCGGTCCGTAGAGGCCCTTTCGGATGCCCCCGGTGCCGTGGTCCGTGCCGACGACGTGGTCGTGGTAATGCCAGTAACCGGCGCTGCCGGGACGCCAGGTGCCGTCCTTCCGTCTGCCCGGCGCATGGGTGCGCCAGGTGTACGTACGCGTGCCGCCCGGCTCCACATGGCTCCTGCTGAGCTTGGTCCCGTCGTTCGCGAAGTCGAAGTCGACGCCGTGGACGTGCAGGCTGACGGGGACGTCGAGGGTGTTCTCGAACTCGATGTGCAGGGTGTCGCCCTCGATCAGCTCGATCGGCGGACCCGGGATGGTGGCCTTGCCCTTCTCCAGCCCGTAGCCCATCTGGCCGTCCGCCAACTTCTCGGCGTACAGCTTCATATGGCGGACCTGCCCGCCGGCCGGGGCGGTCTTCGGCACATTCTCTGCCGAGTTGGCCGCGGGGCTGGCGAGCGACAACGATGTCAGGCCGGTCGCCGCCGCCGCGCCGCCCGCCAGGAGACGCCGGTTGAAGTTCCGTCGGTCCACACTGAACTCCCTACTGCTGTCCGGGGATTGAGGGGGACGCAGGAGACCCCGGGGACGGCCCACACGGTAGCCGGAGGATCTTAGTTTATCCACACCATGGACAAAGTCGGATGGATCTCGGCCATACCTATTGGCGCGTCACCAAAAGAGGTCTACCTTCATCGGCTGTTGCAGTGACCAAAGTTGGGTGGGTGAACACATGCAGCGCACACCGCATCACCGGTCCAGAGCGCGACGAGGAACGGCCGCCGCCGTGGCGGCCGGAGCCCTCGCCGCCTCCCTGCTCGGCGGCGCCGAAGCGACCGCCAGACCCTATCCGGAGCCGTCGGCGCCATCGACCGCTTCAACAACGTTGTCTCTACCCTCACCTCCCGGTGGCGCGAACGTACGGGTTCTCGTCTTCCACGCTTCGGCGACCGCCGAGTCGCCGGTCGTCGACGCCGGCATCGAAGCCATCGAAAAGATCGGCGCGTCCGGGCCCGCGGCCCAGCGGTTCCGGGTGGAAGCCACCGACGACGCATCAGTCTTCACCAAGCCCAGGCTGGGGAAGTTCAACGCCGTCGTCTTCCTCACCGGTGGAGGCGACGTCCTCGACTCCGAGCAGGAAGCGGGTCTCGAGGCCTTCATGGAGGCCGGAGGCGGGTTCCTCGGCATCCATGACGCGGCACGTACGGAACCGTACTCGAGCTGGTTCACCGGCCTGGTCGGCGCCCGGCCCGCGGCAGGCGGCCCCGCGAACGTACAGCGCGCGACCGTCGAGGTCGGCGACCGTACGCACCCGGCGACCAAGGACCTGCCTCTTCAGTGGAAGCGCCCCGACAAATGGCTGAACTGGGCACAGAACCCGTCCGGTGACGTCCACACCGTGGCAAGGGTCCGCGAAAGCACCTACCAGCCCGGCACGAGCGCCAACGGCTGGGACCATCCCGTCTCGTGGTGCCGGGACTACGACGGCGGCCGCTCCTTCTACACGGGCATGGGCGGGACGGCCGACTCGTACACCGAGACCGACTTCCGCGACCACCTGCGCGGCGCGCTGCTCTGGACGACCCGTCTAGTACGCGCCGACTGCAAGGCCACCATCACCGCCAACTACGCCGCCGAGCGCGTGACCCAGCCCAACCAGCCCGGCCAGTCGGACCAGATCGGCGAGCCGCACGGGCTGGTGACCGCCCCGGACGGCCGGGTGCTCTACATCGGCCGCGGTGGCGGCGACAACAGCGCGCCCGTCGTCACGGACTGGAACAGCCCGGACATCGGCAAGGGCCAGGGCCAGATCCATGTCTACGACCCGAAGACCAAGAAGG
Source organism: Streptomyces sp. NPDC051219 (assembly GCF_040682335.1). Taxonomy (NCBI): domain Bacteria; kingdom Bacillati; phylum Actinomycetota; class Actinomycetes; order Kitasatosporales; family Streptomycetaceae; genus Streptomyces; species Streptomyces sp. NPDC051219. The sequence goes on along the minus strand of NZ_JBFBAS010000012.1, from coordinate 98,796 downwards.
TCACCTTGGCCGGGGCGCTCACCGTCTTCGGCAACAAGGGCGGTGGCGACGAACTGGTCAAGAACGAAGAAGGACTGCTCGGCATCGAGCTCGACCCCGCCTTCCGGAGCAACGGCTGGGTGTACCTGCACTACACCCCCCACTCGAAGATCAACCGCGATACGCGGACGGCCGAGCGCAGGGTCTCCCGCTTCACCCTGGACCTGGAGACCAACAAGCTCGACCTCGCGTCGGAGAAGGTCCTCCTGAAGTGGCCGGTGCAGATCCACAGTTGCTGCCACGCGGGCGGCGGGATGGCCTGGGACTCCAAGGGCAACCTCTACATCGCCACCGGCGACAACAACTCCTCGCGGTTCAGCGACGGCTACTCGGGCAACAACCCGGAGCCGAACTTCAAGGGCGTCTCCTTCGCCGACGCCCGCCGCACCGCCGGCAACACCAACAACCTCAACGGCAAGATCCTGCGCATCCATCCGGAGCCCGACGGCACCTACACCCTGCCCGAGGGCAACCTCTTCACCGGCGAGGAGCCCGACGAGGGCGGTGGCAAGACGCGCGGCGAGATCTATGTGATGGGCGTGCGCAACCCGGCCCGGATCGCGGTCGACCAGAAGACCGACATCCTGTACGCGGGGTGGGTCGGCCCGGACGCGGGGGCGCCCAGCACCACGTGGGGCCCGGCCAAGTACGACACCTTCGCGGCGATCACCAGGCCGGGCAACCACGGCTGGCCGTACTGCATGGGCAACAACCAGCCGTACCGCGACCGTAATCTGCCCGATCCGGCCAAGCCGCTGGGCTGGTACGACTGCGCCAAGCCGAAGAACGAGTCGCCGAACAACGACGGTCTGGTGAACCTGCCGCCCGTTACGCCGAACACCATCTGGTACGCACCGCAGGGCGGCGCCCCGGACTTCCCGCGCGACGCCAACGGCGTCCCCAGCTACAAGATCGCGGAGCAGAAGCTGCTGCTGCCGTGGCTGAAGGGCGGCGGGCAGGCCACGATGAACGGGCCCGTCTACCGTTTCGACGCGACGAGCGAGTCCACGGACAAGTGGCCGGCCTACTGGGACGGCAAGTGGTTCGTCGGTGACTTCTACGACGGTGACCAGCCGCGGCACGCGGTGCTGACCGATCCGAAGACCGTGGGCAAGGGCGGTCTGCCGGTGCACGCCGAGAATCTGAAGAAGATCGTCCCGGTCGGTGCGAACGGCATCCGCAACCTGATGGACTGGAAATTCGCCCCGGACGGCTCGCTCTATGTCCTGGACTACGGGCGCGGCTTCTTCACCTCCGACGCCAAGTCGGCACTGTGGCGGGTCACCTACAAGGGCGGCGAGGCGACTCCGGCCGCCGCCGATCTCGCCAGGAAGGCGGAACAGTGAGAGCGCGACGGGGAAAAATCCGGCTCTGGACGGCCCTGCTGGCCGCCATTCTGATGCTGCTGGGGCTGAACTCCACCACGGCGCACGGCCGTACGGACGACCCGGTGGCCGCCGCCGACCAGGTGCTCACCTGGACCGCGGGCGATCCCATCGACCGCTATCTGTCGTTCCCCACGACAGCGGTGGCCGGCAGGACGACGATCGTCTTCGAGAACAGCAAGGCGACCGGAAACACCACCGGCATGCCGCACACCCTGACCTTCGACGTCTCCGATCCCGAGTACAACAACGACGTGCCGCTGAACATCCTCGCCAATCCCAACGACGAGCAAGGCGGCAGGCACACCGCCGAGGTCACCCTGACCCCCGGCCGGTACCTGTACCACTGCACGATTCCCGGGCACGGTCAGATGCAGGGCATCCTCACCGTCACCGAGGGCGGCGGCGAGGACACCACGGCGCCCGAGACCTCCGCGAAGGTGGAGGGTGAGAAGAACGCCGACGGCGCCTACATCGGGCACGCGACCGTGACCGTGTCGGCCACCGACGCCGGCTCGGGCGTGGACAGGACAGAGTTCGCGGTGGGCGCGGCCGGTGCCTGGCAGCCGTACACCGCACCCGTCATGATCCATGAGGTCGGCACTCACAAGATCCGCTACCGGGCCACCGACGAGGCCGGGAACACGGCCGCGGAGAAGGCCGTCGACTTCACCGTCGTGGCCCCGCCGACGGACGACAAGACGCCGCCGGAGACCTCGGCGACCGTCAGCGGCGAGAAGAACGAGCAGGGCCAGTACCTGGACATGGCGACCGTCACCGTGACCGCGTCCGACACCGGGTCGGGCGTCAACACAATCGAGTACGCGCTCGGTACGGGTGCCTGGCAGACCTACAGCGGACCGGTCATGGTCCATGAGGCGGGCACCCACCACGTCCGCTACCGGGCCACCGACAAGGCGGGCAACGCGGCGGCGGAGAAGGCGGTCGACTTCACCGTCGTGGCCCCGCCGGCCGAGGACAGGACGCCGCCCGTCACCTCGGCGGCCGTCAGCGGGGAGACCAACTCGGACGGCGCGTACATCACCAGCGCGAGGGTGACGGTGACCGCCTCCGACGCCGGTTCGGGCGTGGACAAGGTCGAGTACTCGCTCGACGGCGGCCCGTACCTGGCGTACACCGCCCCCGTCCTGGTCGACCGCGTCGGCCGGCACACCTTCGCGCACCGGGCGACCGACAAGGCGGGCAACGCGTCCGTGGCCGGGCAGACGGCGTTCACGGTCGCGGAGGGCGGTGGCGTCCCGGCGCCCAACTGCCCGGAATGGGACGAACGGCTGACGGTGATCGTCGGCACGGTGGACACCGGAGTGCCCAACCGTATGACCCGCAGCCGCTGCACGATCAACGAGCTGATCGAGGACGAGAAGGAGTGGACCTCCCACGCCCTCTTCCTCAAGCACGTCGACAAGGTCCTCGACAAGCTGCTCGCCGACGGGGTCGTCGACCAGCGCGAGCACAAGAGGATCTACCGGGCCGCCAAGCAGTCCGGCATCGGCAAGCCCGGCCAGACGGGCGGCTACCGCGATCTGTTCGACGGCACGTCGGCGTCGTTCGCCAAGTGGAGCCATGTGGGCGGCGGTTCGTTCGGCCTGAACGCCGACGGCTCGATGACCAGCGGCACGACCAAGGGCGGCCTCGGCATGCTGTGGTTCCCGGAGCGGAAGTACGAGGACTTCTCACTGAAGCTCCAGTGGCGCGACGACGCACCGGGCACGGGCCACGCCAACAGTGGTGTCTTCGTCCGGTTCCCGCAGGTCCACGACCACCCCGAGGAGCCGCGACCGGAGTGGGTCGCCATCAAGTACGGGCATGAGGTGCAGGTGCTCGACCGGCCGGACGGCGACATGTACAAGACCGGTTCGGTCTACGGCTTCGACCGGGTCGGCCTCGGCGGTGCGGGGGTCACGCCCAAGGGCACCTGGAACGACTACGAGATCAGGGTGGTGGGCCAGCACTACTCGGTCTACCGCAACGGTGTCCTGATCAACGAGTTCGACAACGTCGGCGGCCAGGACTTCGTCCCGGCGCGGGCCGACGACCCGGGCACCGACGGCCGGCGCTTCGCCTCCGGCTATATCGGGCTCCAGGTCCACGGCACCACGGATGTGGTCTCGTACCGCAACATCCGTATCAAGGAGCTGTGATCAGGAGCTGTGATCAGGAGCCGTAATTACGGAGCTGTGATCACGGACTCGTAGGAGGCTCCCCCGGGCTCTTCGCGCGGCTCGGCTGTACCCGCTTGGGCTCCCCCGGCATCTTGGGGTAGTCCGGCGGGTACGGCATGTCGCCGAGACCGTGGTCGTGCTCGTGCCGGTCCGCCAGTTCGAGCAGGCTGTCGAGCCGGAACCGGTGGTCGTCCATGTCCGCGTGTACGTCGCCGATTTCGGCATACCGGGCGGGCATCGTGGCCAGGTCGAAGTCGCGGGGTTCGGCGTCGTCCACCTCGTCCCAGATCAGCGGTGCGGACACGGGCGCGTGCGGCCTCGGACGGACCGAGTAGGCGGAGGCGATGGTGCGGTCGCGGGCGGTCTGGTTGTAGTCGATGAAGATCTTCTCGCCCCGCTCCTCCTTCCACCAGGCGGTGGTGACCCGGCCGGCCATCCGCCGCTCCAGTTCACGGCCGACGGCGATCGCCGACCTGCGGACGTCGGTGAACGTCCACTCCGGCTCGATCGGGACGAAGACGTGCAGCCCACGGCCGCCGGAGGTCTTGGGCCAGCCGCGCAGCCCGTGCTCGTCGAGCAGGGCCCGCAGCTCGTGCGCGACCGCAACAGCGTCGGCGTAGTCGGTGCCCGGCTGGGGGTCGAGGTCGAGGCGCAGCTCGTCCGGGTGGTCGGTGCGGTTCCGGCGTACCGGCCACGGATGGAAGGTGAGACAGCCCAGCTGAGCGGCCCACAGCACCGCCCCGACCTCGGTGGGGCAGATTTCGTCGGCGAAGCGGCCGCTGGGGAAGGCGATCCGGGCGGTGGGGATCCAGTCCGGCAGGTTCTTGGGGGCGCGCTTCTGGAAGAAGGACTCTCCCTCGACCCCGTCCGGGTAGCGCTCGAGGGTGGTCGGCCGGTCGCGCAGCGCGCGGGTGATCCCGTCTCCGACCGTGAGGTAGTAGCGGGCGAGGTCAAGCTTGGTGAAGCCGCGCTCGGGGAAGTACACCTTGTCCGGGTTGGTCAGCCGTACGGTCCGGCCGCCGGCCTCCAGCTCCACCGCAGTTCCCATGTCGGCCACGGTAGGCCGACCTGCCGGATGGCGCATACCGGGCGTCCGGCGCGATTCCACAGCAGAATCCAGACATGGATCTGCCGGTGATGCCGCCCGTGAAACCGATGCTGGCCAAGTCTGTGGCCCGCATCCCGTCCGGAATGCACTACGAGGCCAAGTGGGACGGCTTTCGTGCGATCGTCCACCGTGACGGTGACGAGGTCGAGATCGGCAGCCGGACCGGCAAGACGCTCACCCGCTACTTTCCCGAGCTGGTCGTCGCGCTGCGGGCCAATCTGCCCGACCGCTGCGTCATCGACGGCGAGATCGTCATCGCGCACGAGGGCAGGCTCGACTTCGACAAGCTGACCGAACGCATCCATCCAGCGGACTCCCGGGTGCGCATGCTCGCCGAACAGACCCCGGCGAGTTTCGTCGCCTTCGATCTTTTGGCCCTCGGCGACGAGGCACTGCTCGACGCACCCTTGTCGCTGCGGCGCACCACACTGGCCGCCGCCCTGGCCAAGGCCGCCCCGCCCGTCCATCTGACTCCCGCCACCACGGACATCGCGGTCGCCCAGGAGTGGTTCGAGCGGTTCGAGGGCGCCGGGCTCGACGGCGTGATCGCCAAGCCGCTCGATCTCCCGTACCGGCCGGACGCCCGGCTCATGTACAAGATCAAGCACGAGCGCACCGCCGATGTCGTGGTCGCGGGCTACCGGTACCACAAGAGCGGCCCCGTGCTCGGCTCGCTCCTGCTCGGTCTGCACGATGCCTCGGGCCGGTTGCAGCACGTCGGCGTCTGCGCGGCGTTTCCGATGAAGCGGCGGCAGGAACTGGTGGCCGAGCTGGAACCGCTGCGCATGGAGTCACCGGAAGGCCACCCCTGGGCCGCCTGGGCGGAGGAAGCCGCCCACGAAAACGCCCGGCTGCCGGGCGCCCCGAGCCGCTGGTCCGGCAAGAAGGACCTGTCGTGGATTCCGCTGCGGCCCGAGCGGGTCTGCGAGGTGGCCTACGACCACATGGAGGGCGACCGGTTCCGGCACACCGCACAGTTCCGCCGTTGGCGGCCGGACCGTGAGCCGGGCAGCTGTACGTACACCCAGCTGGAGGAACCGGTCCGTTACGACCTGGACGAGGTTCTCAGGACGCCGTGATCTTCTCCCATTCCCGGCGGTCCGGGCCCGCCGCGTGCGGCGCGTAGCCGGGGCGGGCCGCGAGCCAGGCCGCGACACGGGCCCGGACCTCGGCGCCGTACGCCTGCGCGGGTGACGCGACGAGGTGGCGCACCCGGGCGCGGGCCCGCATCACCTCGGGGTCGTCGACGGCACATTCGAAGAGGGCCGCCATCTCGCGGGCGATCCCGGTGCGACCGGTCCGGGTGGCGAAGCGGTCGCCGATCGCCGCGTCGGCGACGACCTGGGAGTCGAACCAGGGCTTCAGGGTCCGGAGCGCCCACGCGTGGTACGCCGCGGCGAACTCCGCCGACTCGGGGGCCCGGTCGCCGTGGTGCGCGACCCACTGCGCGGCCCACAGGGCGAGCGACATGCCCTGACCCATGGTGGGGTTGGTGTGGGTGATCGCGTCGCCGACCGGGACGATGCCCGTGGCGATGGGGCCCCGCTCGTCGAACAGCGCGCTCCACCGGTTGTCGAGACTCGCGGTGGCGAGCACCTCGGAGAGCGGATCCGCCCCGAGGTCCAGCCAGGCGGCCCCGGGCGGGAACGTCCTGGCCGCGGCCTCGAACACGGCCGGGTCGCGCAGTGCGCCGCGCGTCGGGTCGTCGGTGTGGACGAACAGGTTCACCGCGAAGACGCCGTTGTCGGCGGGGAAGACGGCGCAGCCGGCGAACGCGCCTGCGGCCACCGCCCAGGGGCGCACCGGCCCGTCGAGGCGGCCGTCCGGGAGGCGGTACCAGCGGCAGAAGTAGGCGAGTCCGGTGCGGTGCCGCTCCACCACCGGCGGGCGGCAGCCGGCCTCGGTGAGCCAGCGCTCGGTGCCGCCCCGCCGGCCGGCGGCGTCGATCACCAACTCCCCTTCGTACACCCCGGAGTCGGTACGCACCCCGGTCACCCGTGGCGGCTCGGTGTCCGCCAGGAGAAGGCCGGTGACCGGTTCGCCATACCGTACGAGGACCTTCGGCTCGGCCCGCAGCGCAGCGGTGAGCGCGCTCTCCAGCACCATGCGCCGGGCCTGGACCATGACGAGGTCCTCGTCGCCCGGCCGGGTCGGCGGCCGTTGCTCGAACCAGTCCAGTTCGTGCCGTTCACGCGCTCCGAGCCGCAGCATGTCCGCGTACACGTCGGGCAGTTCGGCGCGCAGTACGGTACGGGCCGCGCCGAGCAGCACGTGCGGCTGGTTCGCCTGCGGCACACCGGGGCGCCGCCATCCGAAGAAGTCCGCGTCCAGATGGGGTCCCGGGGCCCGGCCGTCCCGCTCGAACGCCTCGACCGTATGACCCCGGCGGGCGGCGAGCAGGGCGGCCCCCAATCCGCCAATACCTCCGCCGATCACTAGGAAATGCCCCATACCGTCCCCCTTCGACCGTTGTTCCCCTGAGACTTCACGGCGGCGAGGAAGGCGAAACCCGCGAGGGTGTCGGGAGCATTTCGTTCCCTTTCGCTACAGGAACGGCACCAAGGACGTACGGATTTGACCGGGCGGAGACCGATACCAGCCCTTTGGGCGGGGCGCCCTCACTCCGTGCGGGGCGCCGACGAGCGACGAACCGGACCGTATCCTCGCGGAGACCGGCCCGGTCCGCCGCCGGTTTTGGATCAGGCCCCCGGCCAGATCTCCGGGGGACCGCCACCGGGCACTTCTTCCCACACGACGGAGGACACATGTCAGCGCAGACCGCCGCGGCGGAGCGCCCCGACCGCGCGTTTCCCGCCCCCAACGGCATCACCGGTGTCGGCGTGATCGTCACCGACGCGGAGGGCCGGCTGCTGCTCGGGCTCGGTCACGACGGCCGGTGGGAACTGCCCGGTGGCAAGGTCGACGCGGGTGAGAGCTTCGAGGAGGCCGCCGCGCGCGAGCTGGCGGAGGAGACGAATCTGCGGACGCCGCCCGGGGACGTGCGGATCATGGCCGTCCTGATCGACGGCACACGCGGTATCACCCGCGTAACGGCCGCGGCCCTCGCGGAGGCGGTGACCGGCACTGCCCACGTGACCGAGCCGCAGAAGATCCGGCGCTGGGAGTGGTTCGACCCGGACGACATTCCCGGGCAGCTGTTCGAGCCGTCGGCCGCCGTGCTGCGCTCCTGGCGGCCGGAGCTGGCGCTGCCCCGGGTGGACGCGTACTGCTATCCGACCGGTGAGCCGGCCGACAGGCCAGGCGCTGCGGCCCACTGACACAGTCCCGCTCTACCGCGGAGCGGGACCCGCCCCCCGGAGGTACCCGAGGCCGGGGTGTTCCTTCGTGTACGCGTCGACGAGGCGGCGTGCGACGGACACGGAGTCGACGAGCGGGTGCAGGGCGAAGGCTTTGACGGCGGTCGCGCGAGATCCGCTCTCGGCGGCGGCCAGAACCTCGCGATCGACGGCCTTGACCGCGGTCACCAGCCCGACGGCGTGGTAGGGCAGCGGTGTGACGGAGACCGGGTGGGCGCCGTTCGCGTCGACCAGGCAGGGCACCTCGACGACGGCGTCCGCGTCGAGCACGGACAAGGTCCGCCGGTTGCGGACATCGAGGATGAGAGTGGTCCGCTCGTCCCTCGCGATGGCCCGCATCAGGGCCAGGGCGACCTGCTCGTAACCGCCCGGCTCCAGGTCGCTCACCTCGCGTTCGCCGGCGCCGGCCGCCTCGCGGTTCTCCGCCATGTACGTGGCTTCGCGCTCGGCACGGGTACGGTTCCACGCCTGCAGGGCGGGCGTGGCCGGGTTCGCCGTCTCGGCGTAGAAGCGGTCCTGCTGTTCGCGGAGGAACGCGCCGCGGGTCTGCTCCGCCTGCTGGTAGGCGCGGACGGCTTCCCGGTTGAAGTAGTAGTAGTGCAGGTACTCGTTGGGGACGGCGCCCAGGGACCGCAGCCACTCGGCGCCGAACAGCCGGCCCTCCTCGAAGGACCCGAGCAGGACGGGGTCGGCGAGCAGGCGGGGCAGCTCGTCACGGCCCCCGATGTGCAGCCCGCGGACCCAGCCGAGATGGTTGAGGCCTGCGTAGTCGATCCACGCCCGGTCGGGGGCCGCGCCGAGCAGCCGGGCCATCCGCCGGCCGAGGGCGACGGGCGAGTCGCAGATACCGATGACCCGGTCGCCCAGGTGACGGGACATCGCCTCGGTGACCAGTCCGGCGGGATTGGTGAAGTTGATGACCCACGCCTCGGGTGCGAGGCGGGCGACGCGCCGGGCGATGTCGACGGCGACCGGGACGGTCCGCAGTCCGTACGCGATGCCGCCCGCGCCGACCGTCTCCTGACCCAGGACGCCTTCGGCCAGCGCGACGCGTTCGTCGGCGGCGCGGCCTTCCAGCCCGCCGACACGGATGGCGGAGAAGATGAAGTCGGCGCCGCGGATCGCCTCGTCGAGGTCGGTCGTGGCGGTGACCTGCGGGGCGTCGGGCCGGCCGGCAGCCTGCTCGGCGAGGACGCGGGCGACGGCGGTGAGCCGGCCCGCGTCCAGGTCGTGCAGGGTGACATGGGTGACACGGCCCTCGGCGTGGTCGCCGAGGAGGGCTCCGTAGACGAGCGGCACCCGGAATCCGCCGCCGCCGAGGATGGTGAGCTTCACCAGTGCACCGTATTACGCGCGGTTCGTGAACTGCCCGACGTCCGGACGGGGGTCCGTGGTTTGTCCGCCGGGTGAGGGCGGGACCTCCGTACCGTATTACGCCTTGCGCGCCACGCCCGCGTACACCGGGATCGTCTCGTCCCCCGCGGCGCGCTGGTCGGGGCCGATCTCCGGGTGCCACTCGGCGGCGAGAACCACCTGCGGGCTGACGAGCTCGAAGGCGTCGAAGAGGGCGGTGACCTCCTCGTGCGAACGGAGCCGCAGTGTGACGCCGCCCTGGCGGTACAGCTCGACGGCCCGCTCGGCGCCCTCCGGGTCGAAGTCGCCGGTGACATGCGAGAGGACGAGGTAGCTGCCCGGCGCCAGCGCGTCCATGAGCCGGGCCACCAGGCCGCGCGGATCGTCCTCGTCGCCGAGGAAGTGGGCGAGGGCGATGAGGGACAGCGCGACCGGCTTGCTGAAGTCGAGGACGCCCTTGGCGCGGTCGAGGATCGTCTCCGGCTCGCGCACGTCGGCCTGGATGTACTCGGTGACGCCTTCCGGGGTACTGCGCAGCAGTGCCTCGGCATGGCGCAGCACGATGGGGTCGTAGTCGGCGTAGACGATCCGCGCGTCGGGTGCCGACCGCTGGGCGATCTGGTGGAGGTTGGGCTCGGTCGGTATGCCCGTGCCGATGTCGAGGAACTGGCGCACCCCGTTGTCCGCCAGCCAGGCCGTGGCGCGGTGCATGAACGCGCGGTTGACCCGGGCGATGTCCTTGCCCCGCGGCTCGATGGCGAGAAGTTGCCCGGCCAGCAGCTCGTCGACCGGATAGTTGTCCTTGCCACCGAGGAACCAGTCGTACACGCGCGCGGGATGCGGCTTGCCGGTGTCGATCTGGTCGGCCGTGGGGTTCTGCCCGGTCATGAGGAGCTCCATCCTCTGAAGTTCGGCGAACAGGAACAGGAACAGGAACAGGAACAGGGTTGCGACGCAAGGCGGCTCACGTCAGCAGGAAATCGGCCTTTCCGGCCTTGGCTCCCTGGATGAATGCCGCCAGTTCGCTGTGGGTGCAGATCAGGGCGGGGCCGTCAGGGTCGGCGGACTGGCGCACGGCGACTCTGCCGTCGGCCAGCTTCATGGCCTCGATGCAGTTGCCGCCGTTGCCACCGCTCCACGGCTTGTGCCAGCCCTCGGCCGGAAGGTCGGCGGCGGGCATGCCGTTGTATATGGGGTCCATTCACAGCTCCTTGCGGAGATCCTTGAGAATCTCCTTCGTGCGTTGTGCAGTTGCCGCCTGAGCCGCCATGCGGTCCATGACCTCGAGGTGGGAGGCCACCTCGGTGCGCGCGTCCAGATAGACCGCGCCGGTCAGGTACTCGCTGTAGACCATGTCCGGCAGTTCGGGGACGGCGAAGCGGAAAAGGACGAACGGCCCGTACGTCCCGGGGTGGTGCCCGGTCGCGAACTCCGCGATCTGCAAAGTGACGTTGGGCAGCCGCGAGGCCTCCAGCAGCCGGTCGAGCTGCGCCGCCATGACGCCCGGCTCACCGACGGGCCGGCGCAGTACCGTCTCGTCCATCACCACCCAGAATTTGGGCGCCTCGGGGCGGGTGAGCAGGGACTGACGTTCCATGCGCAGGGCGACATGGCGTTCGATGTCGGCGGGCCCGGTCTGTCCGAGGGCCCCGGTGCGCATGACGGCGCGGGCGTAGTCCTCGGTCTGCAACAGGCCCGGTACGAAGTGGGGCTCGTACGCCCTGATGAGCGCGGCCGCGCCCTCCAGACTGACGTACATGCTGAACCAGCCCGGGAGGATGTCGTGGAAGCGCTGCCACCAGCCCGGCTTGATCGCCTCCTCGGCCAGCTCGACGAAGGCGGCGGCCTCCTCGTCGGTGATCCCGTAGGCCCTCAGCAGCAGTTGTACGTAAGGGATCTTCAGCGCCACCTCGGCGGTCTCCATCCGGCGGACGGTGGCCGGGGCGACCCGGAGGACCTTGGCGGCCTCCTCGCGTTTCAGACCGGCTCGCTCACGCAGATCCTGCAGACGCTTTCCGAGTACGACCTGACCCACGGTCGGTGCGGACCGCGGTTCACTCACTTCCGGACCTCCCCAGGCGCTGGTGCGAGCAGTGTGCCATGCCCTCGCGACTCAGGACACGCCACTCTGCAATTTCCAGAGTGCCTCTTGCCAAGTGTCGTAGGCAGCGGGAGAGTGGGCCGGTGCACCAGTTCGCACGGCTGCCGCAACCTGCCCCCGGGGAGACGAGGATCGGCGCCGCTTCCCCACCGTTAGGAATCGGTCGTGGCACCTGGTAACGCGCTCACCCCCCGGATCGTCGGCCTGTTCCCCGGCGACCGCGTCCGCCACTTCGGGTTCGAGCTGCCCGCCCGCGGCGAGTCCGTCGCCGTGGCCAGACACCGATTGCGGGAGTGGCTGCTCGGCCGGCAGATCGGCGCAGACACCCGCGACACCGCCGCGCTGATCGTGTCGGAGCTGGTCACCAACGCCGTTGTGCACACCGCCAGTGACCGGATCGGCTGCGAACTGACGGACAGCGCAGGCCGGTTGCGCATAGCCGTGCAGGACCAGGGCGTTGTGCCCACGGGCCCCCGGCTGCGCCGGGTGGCACCGGAGGAAGGCGGGCGCGGGCTGCTGCTGGTCGACGCGTTGTGCAGCGCGTGGGGAGCGCACCAGGACGGAAGCGGCCCCGGACCGGTCGTATGGGCGGAACTCCGGCACGGGACGGGAGGACCGTGCTGAGGCTCGTCTCCGGCTTCACCCGCAACCGCCTCACCCGCGGTCTCCCCACCCGCGGTCGCTTCTCAGGTGGCTGTGCACGTGGCCGCCGGGAGCGTGTGCGCCTCCCGCTCCCTCCCACGCTCGCCGCCACGCTGGGCTATGACGCCGTAGGGGTCCCGGCGCGGCACGGCTTCCGCCTCATGGCACGGCTGTCCCGCCCCGGCTGCGTGTTCTCCGACGGGGACTGGTGGTGGTGGATCGTTCCCGCCGGCTCGGACCAGGACCTCACCTGGCCCGCTCCCGCCCGCTACGCCGCGGGCGGCTATGTGCCTCGCGCGCAGCCCCGGTTGATCCGCCACCCGGGCGCCGGAGCGCCGTACACGCCGCCCATTCCGCTCTATCTGATGGTGTGCCAGCTGGCCGGCACGGCGCCCGCCTGGGCTCCGTCGGGCGCCGGCGGTCAGCGCGAGTGAGAGGGCAGCGCTTTCAGCCGCGGCGGGTCCGGCCGGGGCTCGGCCAGCACCAGGGTCATCCGGGTGAACCCACTCGCCTCCAGGGCCCAGGGCGTCTCACAGACCAGCCGGCAAGTGGTCCGTCCCCAGCGGGGGTCCGGGTGCCGGAGCGGCCGTTCGGCCCCGTCCCGGTACACGACGTCGGGTCCCACGGATCGGACCCAGTACGGCACGCCCTGCCGCAGCGCGGTGTCCATGATCGGGTCGCGTGCGATCTCCTCGCGTACGGCCAGCAGGCCGGGGTCGTCACCGTGCGCCTCCAGAGCCCCCGCGAACTGGGCGAGGAGTGGCAGGCACCAGCTCGTCTCATGGTCCGCGAGAACCGTGTGCGCGTCCGGGTGGAACAGCACGAACCGCAGCAGGTTGTGCCGGGGCATGGCAGTCGGGTGGGGCCTGACGTCCCGGAAGAGCGCGTCGAAGGCCGGGTTGGTGAGGGCGACGTCCCAGCGGTGGTCGAAGAGGACGGCGGGAAAGGCGACGGCGTCCATCATCGTGGCGTAGTTCCGCAGGTAGTCCTGCGTCTCCGCGTCGGCCACCATGGCCGCGGGCGCCAACGGCTCCCAGGACCGCGGGGGTTCCCGGTCGACGGCGAGCCGGAAGAGCCAGAACCGCTGCTGTTCGCTCATCTCCAGCGCCTCTGCCAGAGCCAGCAGCTTCCGGTCGGTCCACGCCTTGACCAGGCCGCGTTCACGGTTGCCGTAGGCCCGCACGCCGATTCCCAGCCGGGCCGCGATGTCGTCCTGGCTCAGCCCGAGTTCCTCCCGGCGCTGCCTGATGAGTTCTTTGAGCCGCGTCGTCCGGACCAGCCCGCGTACCGCGGCGTCACGGCCCGGCCGCTCCCGGCCGCGCCTCGGATGGACGCCGGGCCGCCCCACTGCTGCAAGGTTTGCCATCGCGAATCTTACCCTTCTCGCGGACGGACACGGGCGGGGGCGATCTTCACACCGTGTGGCGATCCTGCTACTCGCGGCGCTGGAATGTCAACTATCGTGGCAATTCAAGCCGCTTGGCACATCAATCGCGCCACAGCTGTGGCATGGCCTGGATGTCACCCGCGCAAGCGACTAGCCTCCGAGCAGCCCACTGTGTGCGCAGCGACCCCGCGTGATCTAGGAGACCTACCGGTGACAGACGGCTTCTCGGCTCCGGGCTCTGGTTCGGCGGCCACAGGTCTGCTGGCGGCGACCGCAGCCCGGGTAGCCGAACTCGCCGACAAGCTCGGACTGAGCCGCGCCGAGGTCTTCGACCTCAAGCGGCTCTCGGAGCAGTCGGGTGCGCCCGCCGACGTGGTGCGGGCTCTGCTCGAGGGGCGGCCGGCAGGTGAACCCGACCTGCAGGCAAGGTTCTTGCAGAGGTTCGACCTGTTGCGCAGGACCCGGCTGAAGCCCAACGGCCGCCGGTACACCCAGCAGGAGATCGCCGACGGTGCGGGCATGTCGCGTCAGCAGGCCGGCGCCCTGATCAACGGCGACCGGCGACCGACCATGGAGCACTGCGATGCCATTCAGAGGTTCTTCGGGGTCCACGCAGGCTTCCTCACCGCAGAGGACAGCGACGCGCTCACCGGGGCGCTGCAGCGCACCGAGCAGAAACTCCTCCAGGACCTCGCCGGTCATGGGCAGCCGGGAACTCCCGCGGCTCCGCCCGCCGACGATCCGATGGAACGGCTCCTGCTGGACCACGGCGTACGCGGCATCGCCTGGCGGGCGGCCCAGTTGCCCTCCGACAAGCACCGGGACAAGGTCACCGAATGGCTCGACATGCTCCTGGAGAGCGTCAAGCCCTCGCAGCCCTGACCCGGGTCGGCAGCCGGGGGTGAACCCGGCCCGGCAGCCGGAGACGGACCCGGCCGCGGAGCCGGATGTGGAGCCAGACCAGCGCCGACGGGGAGAACGGTGAGCATAGGCAAAGAGCAGCGACGGCTGTGCGGCGAACTCGTCGCGGGAATCGAGCTGCCCGTCCCGGTGGAGCCGACCGCCCTCTACTCCGCCCTGTGCGACGGAATGAGCCGGCGGCGGGGCCGGCCCGTCCAGTACCGGATGGCCTCCTTCCCACCGGGTACCGCCAGCGGGCTGTGGCTCGACATGGCGGACCGGGACCTGATCGTGATCGAGGAGCGAACCGCTCCCGACCACCAAGTGGTCATCCTCGGGCACGAGTTGTGGCACATGAAGGCAGGTCACTGCAGCCGCCACGTGGACGGCGCCGTCGTGGCCGCTCGACTGCTCTCCGAGGACGCCGACCTCGAGGCGACGGTACTGAAGGTCGCGGCCCGCACCCGCTTCGACCAGGCCGAGGAGAACGAGGCGGAAAGCTTTGGACTGCTGCTGGGCAGCAAGTGCCGACCCTGGCTCGCCGGTTCGAGCGCCCGCGGCCCGGTACGGCGGGACGTGCTCGCCGGACGCATCGAGGCGGCCCTGGGATACCGCGGGCCGAAGGGCTGAGACGTGGAAGGCCCCGACTACTACATACCGGCTGCCGCCATGGGCATCGCGCTCGCATTCAAGCTGCCCGGATTGGCGCGCGCCTGGCGCGACCCGCTGCTGCGTTCCGTATGCGCGCTGCTCGCACTGGCCGGCCTGGTGTTCTTCTTCGCAGCCCCGCCGACCATCGCCACGGTGAACCGCATCACCGGTGTCCCCAACCTCTCCGGCCCTCTCGTCTACAGCCTGCTCAGCGCCTTCAGCGCCTCCTGTCTGGTACTGATCGTCAACTGGCGTGGCGGGCCGCCGGAGCAGACGCGCCGTGTGTCTCGCCGGTGGATCGCCGGGTACGGCGTGGTGATCGTGGCGCTGGTGGTGCTGTTCTCGCTGGGAGAGGCCCCCGTCGAGCGGCTGCGGGACCTGGACACGTACTACGCCACCACGCCGTACATCCGCGAGATGATCACGCTCTACCTCGTGGCGCTCACGGTCGCGGGTGTGGCGATGACCGTCCTGTGCTGGCGCTGGTCCCTGCAGGTCCGCGGCTGGCTGCGGATCGGCCTGCTGATCATCGTGGTCGGCTATCTGTTCAACCTCGCCTACCTGGTGACCAAGTTCGCTGCCGTGTTCGCGCGCTGGGCCGGCCGGGACTGGGACGGACTGAGCACCGATGCCGCACCGGTCCTGGCCTCCGTAGGAGCCCAGATCAGCGCGGTCGGCTTCTGTCTTCCGCTGGTCTGCCAGCGCCTGGCGGATGTCTGGGGCACCTGGACCACGTACCGTCAGCTCGGGCCGCTCTGGCGGGAGTTGCAGCCGGTCACCCCCCGCCATGCCCGCGCGGTCCGGATCGCCCTGTGGTCCCCGGCCGAGCTGAGGGTGACCCAGCGGGAGTCCGACATCCACGACGGGATGCTCAGCCTGTATCCGTACTTCTCCCCCGAGGCGCGGGCGAGCGCGTACGACGCGGCCGTGACAGCGGGATCCGACCCGGCCCAGGCGCAGGCCGAGGCCGACGCGGCGATGGTGACCGCGGCGGTGCGGGCCCGGGCCGCCGACCCGGAGGGCAAGATCATAGACTCGGCCGGGGCCGTCACATCCGTATCGACCGTGAGGCCGCGCGATCTGGTGCGGATGTCCATCGCCTTGCGTCAGTCACCCGTCGTCGCAGCAGCCCGCGGGCATGCGGCCAGGCCAGAGAGCGACTTCCATGAGCGAGCCCGATAGAACCCGCCGGGGTGCGACCCTGCGTCGTGCCGTCGTCATTGGCGGAGGGATGGCCGGAATGCTGGCCGCCGCCGCTCTGTTCGGGCACGTCGACGAGATCACCGTGGTCGAGCGCGACACCCTGCCGGCCGGTCCCGAGCCGCGCAAGGGCCTCCCTCAGGCCCGCCACGTCCATGTGCTGTGGTCCGGCGGCGCCCGGGCGATGGAGCAGCTGCTCCCCGGGGTGAACGACCGCTGGCTGGCGGCCGGCGCCCGCCGCATCCCGCTGCCGACGGGACTGGTGTCCATGCAGTCCCAGGGGTGGTTCCGCCGCTGGCCCGAAATGCAGTCCATGATCGCCTGCAGCCGTGATCTGCTCGACTGGGTCGTACGCGAACAGGTCACCGCGAACCCCGCCGTCACCGTCCTCGAGAACACCGAGCTGCTGTCCCTGGAGGGAGACGCCGCCCGGGTCACGGGTGTCCGGGTGCATACGCCCCAGGACCAGGAGCGCACCCTCGAAGCGGATCTGGTCGTCGACGCGTCCGGACGCGGATCACGGGCCACCGCCTGGCTCGGCGCGCTCGGAGTCGCCCGTCCGCGCGTGGAGGAGGTCGACTCGGGCCTGGCCTACGCAAGCAGGGTCTTCCGTGCGCCCGAAGGCGCCGAGGAATTTCCCGTGGTCAACGTGCAGTCGGATGCGCGCGAACCCCGGCCGGGACAGACGACGACCATCGTGCCGATCGAGGGCCGGCGCTGGCTGGTGACGCTGTCCGGCACCCGTGGCGGCCAGCCCTCCGGCGCCGAGGAAGAGTTCGAGAGCTTCGCCCGCGGAGTCAGGCACCCCATCGTGGGCGAGCTCATCGCCCGGGCGGAGCCGCTCACGGACGTCGTGGTCACACGCAGCACCGTCAACCGGCGGCGTTTCTTCGAGAAGGTCAAGGGCTGGCCCGAGGGATTCGTCGCGGTGGGCGACGCCGTCGCCACCTACAACCCGGTCTACGGGCACGGGATGTCGGTGGCCGCCCAGGGCGCACTGGCCCTGCGCGGGAACCTCGCCGTACACGGTCTCCGCGCGCCCGGTCTGGCCCGGCGCGTCCAGCGCGCCGTGGCCCGTCCGGTCGCCGTCGCCTGGGACCTGGCCACCACTCAGGACATCCTCTATCCCGGGGCGGTCGGCAAGCAGCCGGGCCTGGGCGCCAAGTTGCTGGGCCGGTACGTCGACCGGCTCCTGTTGACCGCGACCGGCCGCCCGCTCATCACCAAGGCCTTCTTCGACGTGGTGACGCTGTCGGCGCCGACCACCGCCCTGGTCAGACCCGCGGTCGTGTTCGCCGTACTGCGAGGCCCCAAGCTCCCGCGCCTGACGGCCCCGCCCCTGACGGAAGCGGAACGAAAGCCTGCCCAGCGGACGCCGCAAGGCTAGGCAGCGATGTCGCTTACCGGTACGTTTCGCTCCCTGCGGTGAACGGTGCAGTCTGCAACTGGGGGAAGAGAGAAGCCGTATGCACGGAATTGGCGATCCCTGTGGCGCCGAACCGCTGCGGTCCGGGGGCCTCGCGGATTCGGTGTACGAAACGGCCGAACGCAGCCCTGACCTGGTCCAGTTGTCCCGTATCAGCGCGACGCGACCCGACGACTGGGAGCCGACGAGCGCTGAGCAGTTCCGCGACCAGGTCATGGCCGCGGCGAAGGGGTTCTTGGCCGGCGGCGTCCGGTTCGGCGACCGTGTGGCGCTGATGTCCCGTACCCGTTACGAGTGCACGGTACTGGTGTACGCGCTGTGGTCCCTGGGCGCCGAAATCGTACCCGTCTATCCCACCTCCTCCATCGAGCAGGTGCGCTGGATTTTGCACGACGCGCAGGTACGGGCCATCGTCGTCGAGCACGAGAACCAGGCGATGACCGTGGCGGCGGCCTGCGACGCGCAGTCGGAACTGGCCGCGATCTGGCAGATGGACATGGGGTGCGTGGCGAAGCTGACCGACCAGGGCCTCGGCCTGCCCGACGACCTGATCCACCGTCATCGACGTTCCGTACGGCCGGATCAGGTCGCGGCCATCGGCTACACCTCCGGAACGACCGGCACGCCGAAGGGCTGCCTGGTCACCCATGCCAACCTGGCCGCCGAGTGCGACATCCTGCTCGCGGGCTGGGGAGGGATTCTGGCCGAGCCCGGCGTACAGCCGTCCATCCTCAACTTCCTCCCGGTCGGGCACATCTACGGCCTGATGGTCGTGGTGAGCTGTCTGCGCGGCGGCGTCCGGCTGGGCCACCAGCCGGATCTGACACCCGAGGCGCTGCTGCCCGCCCTCGCGTCGTTCCGGCCGACTTTCATGTTCGCGGTGCCGTACATCTTCGAGAAGATCTTCCACAAGGCCCGCCGCACCGCCGAGGAGGCCGGCCGTGTCCGTGTCTTCGACAGGGCCGCGGACGTGGCGGTGCGGTACGCCGAGGCCGTGGAGCGGGAGTCCGTCGGCTCGGGTCCCGGCCCGAGTACCGCCCTGAAGCTACGGCACTCGGTGTACGACCGCCTGGTGTACGACAAGCTGCGCGCCGTACTGGGCGGCCAGGTGCGCAACGCCGTGTCCGGCGGCTCGACGCTCCGGCGGGAGCTGGGGCTGTTCTTCGCCGGTACAGGCGTCACCGTCTACGACGGCTACGGCCTCACCGAGACGGCCGGGGCGATCACGGCTCAGCCTCCCGGCAGGGTCAGATTCGGTACGGTGGGCCGCCCGTTGCCCGGCAGCGCGGTCCACATCGCCCAGGACGGTGAGGTGTGGGTGAGCGGCGACACGGTCTTCGCCGGCTACCTCAACAACGCCAAGGCCACCGAGGCGGCGCTGCGGGAGGGGTGGTTCGCCACCGGGGACGTGGGACATCTGGACGGCGATGGCTACCTCGTCATCACGGGCCGCAAGAAGGAGATCATCATCACCAGCGGCGGCAAGAGCGTGGCCCCGCTGGTCCTGGAGGAGCAGCTCCGCCACCATCCGCTGATCTCGCAGTGCCTGGTCGTGGGCGACAACAGGCCTTTCATCGCCGCTCTGATCACACTGGACCCGGAGGCGCTGACGCACTGGCAGCGCCTCAAGGGAAAAGAATCGGCAGACCAGGCGGCCATGACGGAGGACGAGCAACTGCGGGCCCAGATTCAGCGGGCGGTCTCCCGGGCCAACACCCTTGTCTCACGGGCGGAATCGATCCGCGCGTTCCGCATCCTGCCGAACGAGTTCTCGATGGAGGAAGGCCTGATGACACCGTCCCTGAAACTGCGCCGAGGCGCGATCACGCGGGCGTACGCGGCGGACATCGAGGCGCTCTACGCGCGGTGACGGGGGGGCTGCCCACCACCCCGGACCTGACCGGACTCGCCTCAGTCCTCCGGCTGAGCCGCTCCGGGGTTCAGCACACGGGCGAGAAACGCCCGGGTCCGGGCGTGCTGCGGTCTGGTCAGTACGTCCTCGGGGCTGCCCTGCTCCACCACCTGGCCGTCGTCCATGAACACCACACGGTCGGCCACATCGCGGGCGAAGCCCATCTCGTGGGTGACGACCATCATCGTCATGCCCTCGTCGGCCAGGGTGCGCATGACCGCGAGTACGTCTCCCACCAGCTCGGGGTCCAGCGCGCTGGTCGGCTCGTCGAAGAGCATCAGCTCGGGCGCCATCGACAGCGCCCGGGCGATGGCGACCCGCTGCTGCTGGCCGCCGGAGAGCTGGGCGGGGAAGCTGTCCTCGCGGTCGGCCAGTCCGACCTTGACGAGGTTCTCCCGCGCGATGCGGCCCGCCTCCTCCTTGCCGCGCCCGAGGACCCTGCGCTGCGCGATGGTCAGGTTCTCCAGCACGCTCAGATGCGGGAAGAGGTTGAACTGCTGGAAGACCATGCCGATCCGCCGACGTACCGCGTCCAGGTCGATGTCCGGGTCGGTCATGTCGACACCTCCGACGGTCACCGTGCCCCTGGTCGGCTCCTCCAGCAGGTTCACGCAGCGCAGCAGGGTCGACTTGCCGGAGCCCGAGGGGCCGATGACGCACACGACCTCGCCGGGTGCGACGGTGAAGTCGATGCCGCGCAGCACCTCCACGTCGCCGAACGACTTGTGGAGTCCGTGGATCTCGATCGCCGCGGCCGCCCCGGTCTCCGCTGTGGTTGCAGTCGTAGCAGTCATCGGACGCTCACCTCGCCTTTGCATGACGGGCCTCGAGGCGCCGTACGAGATAGCCGAGCGGGATGGTGACCAGGAGGTAGCACAGACCCGCGACGAAGATGGGAGTGGTGTTGGCCGTCGTACTGGCCAGGTCGCGGCCGAACTTCGTCAGTTCGCGCTGCTGCAGCGTCACCCCGAGGAAGAGCACCAGCGAGGAGTCCTTGAAGAGCAGGACGAGTTCGTTGGTGAGCGGCGGCACGATGATCCGGAACGCCTGCGGGATGACGATCGACCGCATCGCGGTGGCGTGCGACATGCCCAGGGTGCGGGCCGCCTCCAACTGCCCCCGCGGCACCGCCTGAATGCCCGCCCGGATGGTCTCGGCCATGTAGGCGGCCGAGACCAGACCGAGGGCGCAGGCGACCTGCCCGTACGTACCCCCGGGGAAGACCACCCCCGGGAAGGCCAGCGGGACGCCCACGCCCACGAAGATGAAGATCAGCAGAGCCGGCAGTCCGCGGAAGAACTCGATGTACGCCATGGCCAGCCAGCGGTACGGCGCGACGGACGACAGCCGCATCAGCGCCACGAGCAGGCCCAGTACGAGGCCCACCCCGAAGCCGGTCAGCGTGTACACCATGGTGTTCAGCAGTGCGACCGTGATGAGGTCGGGGAACAGCTGCTTGGCGACCTCCGGCTGCAGGAACTGCTCCTGGAGCGTCCTCCAGTCGGCCAGCGCGGCCACCGCCACCACGGCGACGAAGAAGACGGCGTACTGCACCCCGCGGGAGACACTGCGCCGGCGGCGCGGCGACATCCGCGGCCGCGCGCCCGTCTCCTCCCGGCCCTTCTCGGTGGTCGGCGCGGTCACGGTGCGTCGGCACCCTTCGGCATGGGCCCGATCCACTGCTCGTACAGCTTCTTGTAGGTGCCGTCGGCCTTGGCGTCCTTGATGGCCTTGTCGATCAGTTCGAGGAGCTTGGGGTTGCCGCCCTTGCGGACCGCGAAGCCGTACTGCTCACCGGTGTCGAGGTTGCCCACGATCTCGAACTTGGCGGCGTTGGCCGGGTCCTTGAGCCAGTTCTGGACGACCGGGTAGTCCTGCACGATGACGTCGACCTGACCGGTTCGCAGCCCGTTGAGCTCGGCGTCCGAACTCTCGAAGGACTGCGGATCGGCGCCGTGCTTGCGTGCGAAGTCCTCACCGGTGGTGGAGGACTGCGAACCGAGCTTGAGCTTCTGCTTGGTGATGTCCTCGATGGTGGCCGCCTTGACGCCCTTGCGGGCCAGCAGCGCCTGCGTGGCGTCGAAGTAGGGGACGGAGAAGTCCAGGTTCTGCTTGCGCTCGTCGGTGATCGTCATGCCGGCCGCGGCCACGTCGCAGACACTGGCGTTCAGGTCGGCGCCGGTCTTGATCGTCTCGAACGACTTGTCCACGATGACCTGCTCGACGCCGAGATCCTCGGCGACCAGGTCGATCATGGAAACATCGAAGCCGACCACCTTGCCGTCCTTCTCGGACTGGAAGGGCGCGTACGGCAGGTGCGTGCAGGTGGTGATCTGGCCGGCCTTGACGAGCTTGGCGCCCTTGACGGTCGCACCGTCGCCGCTGCTGCTGCACGCGCTGAGCGGAAGGGCCAGAGCAACGGCCGCGGATATCGCGGCGATCCGGCGGGAGGGCAGGCGGGACGGGCTCATAAAGTTCCCCCTGTGCACGAGGACGGAGGCGCGGTTCGACGTCGAACCGCGATCAAGGTGCGCACAGAATGTCGGAGCCCCGGCCGAAAGTCCACCCTGCCCCGGCGATCATCAACCGCTCTTGCGGAAACGTTCCGATCGTCCGCGCGCGCACCTCCGCCGGCCGCACCACGGCCCGGCTCAGCTGCGCAGGGAGCGGGCGGAATCCGTAACACGCCCGTTGCCATCCAGCGGCCGCCCGCGCCCTATGATCTCTCCAACACGGCCGCCGCGGACTCCGGTTCCCCTTCGGCGGTTCCGTGACACTCTCCTCCCCCTGCTGGACACGGCCGTACTCCGGCATGCCCGCATGCCCCGGAAGGCGGCCTGAATGGTCTCTCGCGTACGCGTCTGGCTCAACCGCACGTACGCGGAGAACGCCTTCTTCATCGATCAGCTGAGGAACAATCCGCGGAACCGCCCGGTCGAGATCCACGCCACGCACGGTGACCCCGACTCACCGGTGCTGATGGCCGCCGACACGGCGGCGCTCGAGCCCGAGGGGCTCTCGCCCGCCGCGTATGCCGAATACGCGCTGGACCACTGCGCCAGGCACGGGATCGACGTCTTCGTACCGGTACTGCACCAGGACGCCGTCGCCGCCCACCGCGAGGAGTTCGCCGCCGCCGGCACCGTGCTGCTCGCCCCGCCCGCCGAAGCCATCGCCGTCTTCCAGGACAAGGTCACCGCCTACGAGGCGGTCGAGGCTTTCGGCGTTCCGGTGCCGCCGTGGTGGCGGGTGAGCACCGAGGACGAACTCCTCACGGCTGTCGAAGCGATCGAGGCCACCGGACACAGGGCGTGCCTCAAGCCTGCCGCCGGGGCGGGCGGCACGGGCTTCCGGACCATCACCCGGGCCCCCTTCTCCCTGTTCCACCTGAGCGGTTTTCCGAGCTCCTACACTCCGCTGACTCTTGTCGTCGAGGCGCTGCGGCGTGCCGAGCACCCCGTCGACTGGCTGGTGATGCCGCGTCTGGAGGAGCCGGAGGTCTCGGTCGACTGTCTCACCGGGCCCGACGGCAAGGTCCGTATGGCGGTGGGGCGTACCAAGAACGGCCGCCGCCGCGGATTCACGCTCCAGCCCTCCTGGATCGAGCCCTCCAGACTGATCGCGGAAACGTTCGGCCTTCACTGGCTGACGAACATCCAGTTCCGCCTCTACGAGAACGAACCGGTCCTTCTGGACGTCAACACCCGCCCGGCGGGGGGCCTGCACCAGCTGTCGCTCTGCGGGCTGAACGCACCGTGGGCGGCGGTGAGCCTGGCTCTCGGCGAGGACCCCGGCGACCTGACGCCGGACCTGCTCGGCGCGGACTACGCGGTCGTCGCGGGCCCCCGTCCGCTGCGCCCGGTGATGCTCCCCCAGCAACGGGACTTCGCCGCCCGGATCACGGCCGGCGCTGCCGTTACGGCTTCGGCCACCCCGGCGCAGACGGGATCTCCGATCGTCTGATCAAGGCCCCGGCGGGAGTGAGCAGGGTTCGCATCACCGCCGGATGCCCCGGCAGGACTGGTCGTCGCCCTCCTACGCGGAGGTTCTGCCCGGGCCCGCGGAGCCGCCGTTCCGGGGCGGGTATACGGGCCGGGCCGGTATCCGCGGCATCTCGGGGACCGATGGCTGACCGGGGGTCGCGGGAGAGGGGAGCGGCGGGAGAGCCGTCTCGTACAGCCACACCGAGAACAGGTCGTCCAGCGGCTCCGCCGCGTAGCGGGCGACGTGAGTGGTGAAGGCGGTGGTGGTGACGACGCCGTGGCGGTGCACGGTGGCCCAGTCGCGCAGCATGCGGAAGAACGCGACATCACCCAGTGCACAGCGGATCGCGTGCACCGCGAGTCCGCCGCGCTCGTACAGACGGTCGTCGAACATCAGCTTCCGGCCCGGGTCGGCCAGACGGAGATCCAGCGGCATCGAGGCCAGCAGCCGGTGCGCGGTGGCGGCCAGCTCGTGCGCCCTGCGACCGCCCGCGTGCTCCGACCAGAGCCACTCTGCGTACTTCGCGAGCCCCTCGTTCAGCCAGATGTGACGCCAGTCGGCGATGCCCACACTGTTGCCGAACCACTGGTGCGCCAGCTCATGGGCCACGAGGCGCTCCGAACCGCGCGCGCCGTCCACATGGTTGACACCGAAGAACGAGAGGCCCTGGGCTTCCACGGGGACGTCCAGTTCCTCGTCGGCCACCACAACCGTGTACTCGCCGAACGGATACGGTCCGAACAGCTCCTCGAACAGCTGCATCATCGCGGGCTGGCGGGCGAAGTCGCGGGAGAACCGCGACAGCAGGTGCGCCGGAAGGTGGGCGGCCTGCGACACACCCCCGAGCCCCGGGTCACCGAGCAGCACCGTCTGATACATCCCGATGGAAAGGCCCACCAGGTAGCTGGGGGTCGGCGCGGCCTGCTCGTACACCCAGGTGGTGGTACTCGCCTTCGTGGTCCGGGTGAGGAGCCGCCCGACGGCCACCACCGTGTACGGGGACGGCGTGGTGATCGAGATCTGGTACGAGGCCTTGTCGGCGGGCCGGTCGTTGCACGGGTACCAGGACGGCGCACCGACCGGCTGGCTTGCCACCAGCGCGCCGTCGGTCAGCTCCTCCCAGCCGAGGCCGCCCCACGGGCTGCGTACCGGCTTGGGGTTGCCCGCCCAGTGCACCTCCACGGTGAAGGCGGCGCCTGCGGGGAGCGGCTTGGCCGGCCGGATACGCAGCTTGCCGCCCCGGTGGGCGTACTGCGGCGACCGGCCGTTGACCAGGACGCGGCCTGTCTTGAACTCGGCCAGGTTGAGCTGGAACTCGGTGAGCGCCGCACGGCCGGCGATCGCGCTGATCCGGGCCGTCCCGGCCAGCCGGTTGGGGCCGGGACGGTAGTCCAGCGTGAGTTCGTACCGGTGCACCCGGTAACGGGGATCGCCGTTGGCCGGAAAGTACGGGTCCGATGCCGCTGTCTTCTGGCCGCTCACTGTGGTGTCCGCTCCCTGCGCTGTGCTCGAACGACGTGCTCGTGTGCCGCCCCCGACCGCCGCACGGACCGCCCCTCCTAGGAGCGCCACGCCTCGATCGGGTTACCCAGCCAGCGGGAGTCGGCGGGGACGGATTCCCCAGCCATCACGAGAGAGGCGGGACCCAGGGTGCTGCGGGCCCCGACCGTACTCCCGGGCAGGACGATTCCGCCCGGACCCAGGGTGGCGCCCTCACGGAGGACCACAGTATCCGTCCTCAAGATCCGGTCGTGGAAGAGGTGGGTCTGCAGCACACAGCCACGGTTCACGCTGACCGCGTCGCCGAGTGTGACGAGGTCCATCTCCGGCAGCCAGTAGCTCTCGCACCAGACGCCCCGGCCGATCCGGGCCCCGAGGCCACGCAGCCACAGCGTGAGCAGCGGCGTACCGGGCACCGACCCGGCCAGCCACGGCACGGCCAGTACCTCGACGAAGGTGTCGGCCAGCTCGTTGCGCCACACGAAGCCGCTCCACAGTGGGTGCTCCCCCGCCCGGTGACGGCCCACGAGCAGCCACTTCGCCACCACGGCGAGGGCGCACGCGGCCACGCCCGCGGCGAACAGCGTCACTCCGGACAGCAGTGCCGCGCCCCAGATCCCCAGACCGCTCGCCGTGCTCAGCGCACTGAGCGCGGCCACGGTCGACACGGCCAGCGCAGCCGAGCAGAACACCGGTGCCAGTCGGCACAGCTCCACCAGGCCGCGCGCCCACAGCAGCCGCGCGGGCGGGTCGTACGTCCGGCTCTGGTCGGAGTCCGCGGCGGAGCGCGGCAGCCGGACCGGCGGCAGGCCCAGGTACGATCTGCCCTTCTTGGCCTTCTTCGGAGTCGCGGACAGGACCCCGACCAGCCCGCCTTCCGGAACGGTGCGGCCCGGCGCGGTCATTCCGGAGTTGCCCAGAAAGGCCCGGCGGCCGATCTCGGAGCGCCCGATACGCACCCATCCGCCGCCCAGTTCATAGGGAGCGGTCAGGGTGTCGTCGGCGAGGAACGCGCCTTCGCCCACGGTGGTGAGGCTGGGCAGCGCCAGGACGGTGGACACCTCGGCGCCCCGGCCGACCTTCATTCCGAGCAGCCGCAGCCACACCGGCGTGATCAGCCCGGCGTACAGGGGGAAGAGCGTCTCCCGGGACAGGTCCATCAGCTGTATGACGGTCCACGACTGCCAGCCGACGCGGCTGTGCGTCGGATGGTTGCCCGTGCGCAGCCCGAGGCTGAGCAGGCGTACCGCGATCAGCAGCAGCAGCGCGTACGCGAGGCCGAAGGCCAGGGCCGCGGGAACCACCGCGAGCAGGGCTCCCCGCAGGGCTTCGCCGAGCGCGGCGTCGGGCGCCACGAACCGGCTCGTCACGAGAAGAGCGGGCAGGGCGGCGAGCAGGGGCAGGGCCGTCAGGCCGAAACCGGTCGCGCCGTATATGGCGCGCCAGTGGACCGCGCGCGGCGGTCGCTGCTTGGGCCAGTCGCGCTTGGCCTTGCCCAGTTTGCCGGCGGGTGCTCCGGCCCACCGCTGTCCGGTGGGAATCTGCCCGACCACGGCGGAGCCGGGGGCCACCTCGGCCCGCTTGCCCACGCGCGCACCGGGGAAGAGCATGCTGCGGGTGCCGACCACCGCACCCGCACCGACCTTGACCGGGCCGACCTCGAGCCGGTCCCCGTCCAGCCAGTGCCCGGACAGGTCCACCTCGGACTCGACGGCGCAGCCCCGGCCCAGCTTGAGCATGCCGGTCACCGGCGGCAGTGAGTGCAGGTCCACCTCGGGCCCGACCTTGGCGCCGAGTGCCCGCGCGTAGCGCTCCAGCCAGGAACCGGTCAGTGAGGTGGCGCCGCTGAACTCGGCCAGGCGCTCGGCCGTCCACAGCCGCAGGTGTACGTTCCCGCCGCGCGGGTATCGGCCGGCCCTCACCCCGCGCAGCAGCAGACGCGCGCCGCCGGCGGCGATCGCGAGCCGCCCCGGCGGGCTGAAGAACAGCGCCGCGCCGGCGGCGACCAGCCACCATGAGGCGGTCGGCGCCCAGGGGTAGGGACCGAGGCGGTGCAGCACGTTCCCGAGTGCCGCCAGCGCCACGGTCCAGCGCAGGCCGACCAGAGTGAACAGCGGGATCAGCAGCAGCAGTTGCGTCACCTTGGCCCGCAGCGGAACCGGCGCGACGGTACGGGTGGCGCCGTCGTCCTGGACGGACTTCTCCAGGCGCCGGGCCAGCTTGCGCAGGGTGGGCTGCTGGTAGATGTCGAGTACGGCGGCGCTCGGGTAGCGGGTGCGCAGCCGGGTGGTGAGCTGGGCGGCGGCGAGGCTGCTGCCGCCGATCGCGAAGAAGTCGTCCGCGGGGCCGGTGACGGTCACACCGAGGGTCTCGCTCCACTGCTCGGCGAGCCAGGCCTCCGTCCCGTACAGCTGCTCGGCCGGGCCGCTGGTCTCCAGGTCGGGCCGGGGGCACCTCCCAGCGGTAGCTGGGGGAGGCCAGGGCAGCGCGTCCCGGTCCACCTTGCCGGAGGTACGGGTCGGCAGGTCGGCGACGGGCGCGAGCAGCGGCACCAGGGCGGCGGGCAGTTCGGCGCGCAGCTTTTCGACGGCAGCGGCGTGGTCCCAGCCCTCCTGGGTCACCAGGTAGCCGACGAGCAGCTGGTTGCCGCTGCGCGCCGTGCGTACGGCGGCGGCCGCGCCGGCCACGCCGGGCAGGGCCTGCAGGGCGGCGTCCACCTCGCCCAGCTCGATCCGGCGGCCGCCGAGCTTGATCTGCTCGTCCCCGCGGCCGAGGAAGACCAGGCCCTCGGGCTCCGCGCGGACGAGGTCTCCGCTGCGGTAGGCACGCTCCCAGCCGAGCGATTCCAGCGGGGCGTACTTCTCGGCGTCCTTTTCGGGGTCGAGATAGCGGGCCAGGCCCACACCGCCGATCACCAGTTCACCGCTGCCGCCCATCGGCACGGGCTCCCCGGCCTCGTCGACCACGGCCAGCTCCCAGCCGTTCAGGGGGAGGCCGATCCTGATCGGTTCGGCGCCGGTGAGGAGTGACGCGCAGGCGACCACGGTGGCTTCGGTGGGGCCGTAGGTGTTCCACACCTCGCGGCCCTCGGTGACCAGGCGCTGGACCAGCTCGGGCGGGCAGGCCTCACCGCCGAAGATCAGCAGCCGGACCTCGTCGAGCGTCCCGGGCTCCCACAGGGCGGCCAAGGTGGGCACGGTGGACACCACCGAAATGTCCTGCTCGACCAGCCACGGGCCGAGGTCGGCGCCGCTGCGCACCTGCGAGCGTGGGACGGGCACCAGACAGGCGCCGTACCGCCAGGCCAGCCACATCTCCTCACAGGAGGCGTCGAAGGCGACGGACAGTCCGGCCATGACCCGGTCGCCGGGGGCGATCGGCTCGTCGGCGAGGAAGAGCGCGGCCTCGGCGTCCACGAAGGCGGCGGCGCTGCGGTGGCTGACGGCGACGCCCTTGGGTTTGCCGGTGGAGCCGGAGGTGAAGATGACCCAGGCGTCGTGCTCGGGGCGGGGCGGGGCGGCGGGAGCGCCCTCATGTGCGGTGCCGCTGGCGCCGACACTGATGCTGTGTCCGACTCCGATGACGGCCCGCACCCCGGCCTCACCGAAGACCAACTCGGCCCGCTCGTCCGGGTCCTCGGCATCCACCGGCACATAGGCGGCGCCGGCGGCGAGCACGGCGAGGATGGCCACGTACAGGTCGTTGGTGCCGGACGGAACGCGGACGCCCACCCGATCGCCCAACCCCACCCCGGCAGCGGCGAGCCGGCGTCGCAGGCCCTGGACCTCGACGGACAGCGCACGGTAGGTGAGCCGCGTGGTCCCGTCGTCCAGGGCGAGCTCGTCCGGGTACTCCCGTACCGAGGCCTCGAAGATGTCGACGAGCGTGCGCGGCGCGGCTGCGGGCCCGGCGGAGAAGCGGGCCGCCTTGCCGAACTCCTGGAGCGTTTCTTCCTCGAGCAGCGTGAACTCACTGCTCTCTGGCGTGGCTGCCATCGGGTCCTCGCGTCTCGTTCCCGGAGCATCCGGGCCGCTGGTGGTCCCGCAGGTATGCCTGGGGTTGTTCCGGTCCAGCGCCAAACAACCCGATGCATTGTAGTGCGGCGCCAAAGATTTCCAGGCTGAAGCCTTGCGCTTGGCCGGGAAGGGACGCTAATGGCGGGCTCGGGGCGGCACGGGGCACGTTGTCTGCCACGGGTCCGCTGCGTGCCGACGTCGGCACCCAGGTGGCCTGCTTCACCGCCGAGGGCGCCATTCGCGCCATGGTCCGTGGTAGCCACAAGGGCATCTGCCGCCCTTTGTCCGTACTGTGGCACGCCTGCTGCCGATGGGCAGCCCTCCAGGGCAGAACAGCCGCGGCTGGCACGCGCTCGGCCGCGCGCTGCCCCTTGCTGTCCTCGGAACGCCGGTCGCGGTGGAACATCGGTACAAGCAGGCCCGCGAAACAGCAGCACTCACTCACGCGACGCAGCCGCGCAGTCCGCCGCAGCCCACGCGACCGAACTCGTCCGTCACTGCCTGGCCGACGCGCACGTACCGGCCGCACTGTGCGCCGCACTGTCAGCACTTCGCTCCGGCAGCGCGGTCGTTGTCGACGACGAGTACGGTCGCCTGGCCGCTGCACTCCGTCAGTCCGTCGACCATCCCGCGGACCGGGCCCGGCTCACCCAACTCGCACCGGACTCCGCCGCACAGTCCGCCCTCCTCGGCGCTCTCTACGTCGCCGCTTCCTTCCCCTGAGTCCTCGACACCTTGGGCCGGGACATGCCGGCCGAGACGACCCACTCGCCCAGTGGCGTTGGAGTATGCCGAGGGCTGGGATCCGTACTGGCTGAGCCGTTACCCCGGCTGGTGACGTGGCTGGACGAAGTCGCAGAGCGTGGGCTGCGCCGGCCGTCTCGTACTCACCACTCCCCTTGGATGATTTCTTCGTAGATGATGTTCCACTCGGAGATCGGGTCCACGAAGGGGAGTGCGTCGAACTCTTCGATCTGTGCCCGCATTGCCTGGGCTAGCGCTTCCTCGTCCTCTGTGGAGTCTCGCTCCGCGTGGAACTCCTGGAGAGCGCACAGCGCGTAGACAAGCGACTCCACGTTCCGGTGCATCAAGAGGTGCCGGTCCGTGCCGTCCGGAAACGCGTAGACCCTTGCGCTCGCCGGGTCGAACGCCAGCAGAGAGTCAAGGAAGTAGCCGAGAGCGAGCCAGTTCTCGGCGCCCGGAGGGCATGGGCGCTGCCGTGCGGCGAACCTCTCGGCGAGGCGCACCGGGTCCTTGTCGGGGGCGGTTGTGTCGATTCGTGAGAGGAAGAGGTCGTCGTGGGGGAGCCCCACATCCTGCAGGAATTCGACCGAGGATGACGTGCCGGGGTCCACGGGCTTCGTCTCGCGCGGGAACAAGACGACTCCTTGCAGGCCGAAAAGGCGAATAATATCTTCGGTATTGATGGCGTAGCTCACGCGAGCATCTCCCTGGCGATCCATCTGGCGGACTCCATGATGTCCCGCAGGTCGTCAGGCACCTGTATGCCCATCGGCCACACTCCCGCCATGAGGTCAAGCCCGGAAAACGAAAAGTGTTCTTACGGAAGCCCCGCAGGCAGGGCTCCTAGTGCCCGTGCTGTACCCAGAACGGAACACCATGCCGCACCTCGCCTTCGACATAGGCTTCTGCGCCCAGCTCGGCAAGCTCCAAGGCACGGTCAAGCAGGGCGTCTTCGATGCCTGGGATAAGTTCGAGCGCCTCACCCTGGAACAGCTCTTCAAGGACCAGGGTTTGAAACTGGAGGCGCTGAAGCAGGCCAAGGACCCGCAGATCCGGACCATCCGCATCGCCCAGGGCACGCGCGGCGTCGTCCTCGCCCCGGACCGTGGCGACACCTTCGTCCTGCTGCGCGTGATGCCGCACGACAAGGCCATCGCCTGGGCGATCAAGCAGAAGGCCAGCATCAACGCGGTCACCCGCGCCGTCGAGATCCGCGACATCGCGATGCTCGACGAGCTCACCCCCGCCTACGAGCGGATCGCCGCCGCACCCGACCAGCGGCTCTTCTCCAAGGTCGCCGACGGCGACCTGACCGCCCTCGGCATCGACGAGACCACCCTTCGCCAGGCCCGTGCCCTCACCAGCAAGGAACAGCTGAAGGTCTTCGCGCCCTACTTCCCGCAGGACCAGCGGGAAGTGCTGGAGTACCTCGCCGAGGGTTTCAGCGTGGAGGACGTCTGGCGCGACCTGGTGTCCGTCAGCCTCCCCACTGCCTCCGCCGATCCGGTGGACACGAGCGACTACGAGACCGCCATCGGTCACACCCGCACCCGTATCGCCCTCATCACCGTCTCCGACGAGCTGCGCGACATCCTCGACAAACCGTTCACCGCCTGGCGGATCTTTCTCCACCCCTCCCAGCACAGGGTTGCCTACCGGGCCAGCTACTCCGGACCGGCGCAGGTGACCGGAGGCCCAGGCACCGGCAAGACCGTCGTCGCCCTGCACCGCGTACGACACCTGCTGACGTTCCTGCGCGACGGCGAGCGCATCCTGCTGACCCCGTATACCAACGCTCTCGTTGCCGCACTGCGCAGCGGGCTCGCCGCCCTCGTCGAGGACGAGGGGCTGCGCGAGCGTGTGGACATCACCACAGTCGACGCCCTGGCCAGCCGAGTCGTCTCCACGTCTCGCCGCCGCTGCGGGGCGGCGAGGAGGAGACCCGCTGGGAGCAGGCCGCGCACGCCACCGGCTTCACCGGCACCGCCCAGTTCCTCGCCCAGGAGTACAAGCACGTCGTCCTCGCCCAGAACCTGCGGAGTCCGGAGGAGTACGAGGCCGCCGACCGGCGGGGGCGG
This sequence comes from Streptomyces sp. NPDC051219, assembly GCF_040682335.1. Lineage (NCBI taxonomy): Bacteria > Bacillati > Actinomycetota > Actinomycetes > Kitasatosporales > Streptomycetaceae > Streptomyces > Streptomyces sp. NPDC051219. The sequence goes on along the minus strand of NZ_JBFBAS010000012.1, from coordinate 66,870 downwards.
GGCAGTCGGCTTCCGGCCGCCGATCGTCCGCTGGTGTGGCGTACGGTCCAGGAGTTCTCCGACCGGCTCGCCGCCGACGGCCTGCGCACGTACCTGGGAACGTGCGCAGAGGCTGCTGACCTGCTCGAGGCGAAGGGGCCGCTGTACCGGCACATCGTCGTCGACGAGGCCCAGGACTTGCACCCCACCCAGTGGCGGCTCCTGCGCCCCTCTGTCCCCGCGCGCCCCGACGACCTGTTCATCGCCGGCGATCCCCACCAGCGGATCTACGACTCGAAGGTGTCGCTGAAGGCCGGCATCAAGGTCGCGGGCCGCTCCACGAAAATGCGGAGAACTACCGCAGCACGCACGAGATCCTCAGCTGGTCCACCGCCCTGCTCGTCGGCCGCCCCATCGCGCAGCTGGAGGACGATGACCGCAACGAAACACTGCTCGGCTACCGCTCGGCCCTGCACGGTAACGGACCGACCGTGCAGGCGACGGCTTCGGAGGAGGCGGAATTCGACGCACTGGTCTCGCAGGTTCGCGCCTGGATCGACGGCGGCGTCGATCCTGGCGAGATCGGCGTCAGTACCCGCTTCAACAAGACCTGCGCCAAGGCAGTCGCGCGTATGAAGGCTGCGGGCATCCCGGCCGAGCCACTGCGGGCGGACGCCTCGGAGGAGGCGGCGGTCGTACGAGTCGGGACCATGCACTCGTTCAAGGGCCTTGAGTTCCGGTGCGTCGCCGTCATCGGCGTCAACGACGCGGCGCTGCCGTTCCCTCGCGCGGTCACCCCGTCGACGTGGACCGGCTCCAGCATGAGACGGACCTGATGTCCGAGCGCTGTCTGCTCTTCGTCGCGTGCACACGGGCGCGGGACAGTCTGTACGTCTCGTGGTCGGGGCAGCCGAGCCCGTTCCTGACGGAGGCGGATGCCACGGCTTGAGCGCTCGGGCGCTCCCCGATGATGCGGCCGCTCACGGCGCACGGCGCCTTCCGACTGCTGCCCGACGACCGCTGACAGCCGGTTCATGGTGGTCCGCGAAATGCCGGCGATGGGCTTGCGCCACACCGGGCCCGGCCGGGCGGGCCGTGCCTGTCGACGGTGAGATGTTCGAGGTCAGCGTCCGCTCACCGTCGCCGCTTGCCGCCCCTGCCCTTGTCCTTGCGTCCACTTCTCCGGTGGATGCGACCGATCTGGGCGGCGGGCCGTCGGGCGGACTGATCGGCCACCTCCTTCAGATCCGCCATCCCCGCCCGGTCGGGGTGGCCGGAGGCCAGGGCCGCGGCCAGGGTGTCGCGGGCGGGGACTTGCTGACCGCTCAACATCTCCAGGACTCCGTCCGGCCCCGCCGTCTCCAGGAGCTGGAGCAGGCTCTCGGCGACCATGAGGAGGGTCTCCGGCTCAGTGAAATCATCGGCGTCGAGGATCTCGCGCCGGACCAGGACGCTGATCGCGGTGGGCGCGAGCAGCGGGTCGCCGCGCAGACCCCGGGCCACGGTATCGCCGTCGGGGTGCGCCTCGACGAGCACACTCAGCATGGCTTCGGTACGGGTACAAAAGGGGCAGGCACGCAGCGCGTCGGTCAGCCGTTCCAGCGCCACGGCCGGGCTCGGCCGAGCGGCGATCCAGGTGGCGAGTTCGGTGCGCGCGGAGTCCGGATCGTAGTGGTCGGCGAGGACGCCGAGAAGTCCGGCGGCCGGGGCGTCGACGAGCTCGCCGAGGAGCGGTGCGTCGCGGCCCTCGGCGAGCAGCCGGCGCCGTACCGAGTCGTGACCGAGTGCGGTGAGTCGGATCAACTCCACTGGTCCGCTGGTGAGTTCAGCCTCGTGGGCACCGGCACCGGCACGGGACTCGGCGTCCGGGTCCTGGAGGCGGGCGACCGTGCCAAAGAGTTCCGCCAGCTCGGGCGGCAGTCCGGCGGGCGGCAGCTCCGGCGCCGCGCTCAGCGGTGTCTCGACGAACACCGGGTCGGCCATCCCCTCGTACCGCTCGATCGCGCCCAGGTCCTCAAGGGCGTCGAGCACGAGGCGCAGATCCCGGTCGGCGGCTTCGCGCAGCATCGCCGACCCGGTGCCGTATCCGAGATGCGTCGAATCCCGCAGCCGCGGCCAGGGCATGGCGTAGGGCAGGCTGTAGAGGGTGTTGAGGATGTCGGGCACCACCTGCTCGAAGCTGTCGCAGACCATCGAGGGGAAGTGCCATCCGCTGCGGGGCGCGACCAGCGGATCCCGGAGACCGGTGAAGGTCTCGAATGCGCGCCGCCATAGTGCGAGTGGGTCTTCGAGGAGGGGCCGCGCCTTGGCGACGGCGTACATCCTCCCCTTGACGATCCGTACGATCCTGGCCTTCTTCGCCCACTCGACCGCGAGCCCGAGCCGCGGCAGTTGCGCCGACGAACGGACTCCTTCCACGCTATCGCCCGTGCCCAGCTCGGCCACGAGCGCCCGCGCGTCCGCGATCCGCAGCGTGCCGGTCGCGGTGACCGGCCTCCCTTCGCTGCCCGCCCACGCACTGATCCCGCGCATCCACGGCAGCACCGCGGACTGCTCCGCGAGCACGCGCAGCTCGTCCTCGGTGGGCAGGGCGACCGGCAGCTGCGGCTCGGCGCGCTCCCCCTCTGCCGGTCCGTGCGCGAGCCGGCGCGCCATTACCTGGTCCAGCACCTTTTCGTCGTACGCGACCTCCCCGCGCCGGGCCCGCTCCACGAAGTCCTGCAAGGCCTCCGGGTCGTGCACGTCCGTGCCCTGCTCGGCGGCCGTGGTCACCCAGAACTTCGACAGGCCCCAGCGGGACCGGTCGGCCATGGCCGGCCCGTAGCGGGGCCTCGCGGCCTCGATCGCCGAGAGGTTCTCCGCCAGCGTGGCCCCACGCGGGTCGGCGAGCCCCATCGCGTCGAGGTAGCGCAACAGGAGTGCGAGCGTGCCGGGCATGTCCCCGGGCTCGTCCCCCGGCAGCACGGTCACCGTCCGTGGCAGCCACTCCAGCAGAAAACCCTCGACGTGCCGGGGCTCCCACAGTCCGAGCCGCCCGTCGCGCGTACCGCGCTGCCGGTAGTCGAGTGCCGCCTCGACCCCGAAGCCGTCCAAGCGGTCACCGCGCTCGTCCGCCCACCGCCCCATCCGATGGATGAGGAGCCCGCACGCGGCCTCGAACTCGTCGGTCTCCTCGGGCGCGAAATACAGGCGCATCACTCAGGTCCTGCCTGTCGTACGGTCATCACTGAGCAGCACGTTACCGGGAGGCGGTCACGCGTACGCGGGCACGAGGGTGGCCGTCACCCGGCCCGGCGACGGCTTGGCCGGCCCGGCTGCACCGGGACCTGATCGGCGAAGTTCCGCTCGTCGACCTGCGGGCCAGGCCCGACTACCTTCGATCGGCTGCGGCGAGGGTCAACAGTCCGCGGCCCGCTTCGACGTCCGGACCTCAGATGCTGGGCATAACACGGAGCCGTTCCGGGCGGGGAACAGTCCTTGCTCCCCGCGATGACGGAGGATTCCCGCCGCGTTGAGCGAGAGGGGCAGGCAGAAGCTTCGTCCCGTGAAGCGCGTGTGCAGCGCGGCGTTGGCGGCCAACTCGGCGACGAACTGCTTTGCGGTCTCGCACCGCTTGCCCAGTCGACGAGTTGTTGCACGGTCAGCCGACGTGCGAGGCGGACACCGCGGCGAGTGGCGGAGACGAGAGCGGTGAAGCGGCGCATGGCTGCCACCCACTGACGCGAGCCGCCCCACTGCATACCGCCCTGTGCGTTCATGCGCACCAGAACTCTTCCAGGGTTTGATCGACGATTCGCGACGTAATGATGAATCAACTCAGCCGGCGTGACTCGCACAGTCGGGGAACTGTGCTCACCACCTCGGGGCGCCGCGGTTGTCGGTCGTCGCCCCTCCGGTTGGTTTGCCACTCAGGTTCAGCCCCACATACCGAAGGAGATTTCCTCGAACACCTTCGACCACTCGCCGTCGGCGCTGACGAAGGGAGTCTCATCAACCGCCATGATTTCTTGCTTCATTCGTTCCACCACTTCGATTCGGGCTTGATCTTCATCGAGTTGTGGCAGCTTCTTGTATTCGGACTTGCCTTTTTCGAGGACGATCAATGAGTGCACGAGCGAGGAGACGTCGGCATGCATGGGAACGTAGAACTCCTCCCCTTCAGGGAAGGCGTAGATTCTGCCGTCGCGGGGGTCGATCGCCACCGTCGCATATACGAATCCGCCAAGAACTTCCCAGCCCTCGGACTCGGGCGGGCACTGGGCGCCGTCTGCTTCGAAAATGGCATTCAAGCTCGGGCCGAAGGTGAGTCTCGCCGGACTCTCGTCCTCCAGACCGATCCTGGGTGAGAAGAATGAGTCTTCCGGCAGTCCTACATTTGACAGAAAATGGGCGGTGCTCTCCTGCATGTGAGCGCCGGCTACGCGAGGAAAGTAGGTAACGGCATTCAGTCCAAAGGTCTCGATGACTTTCTCGGCCGTAATACTGGTCAGCATTTTCCAACCTCCCCGGTTAAGGATGTCCTTGTTGTTGATGACGTTTCTGCAGCGCATTCATGTAGTCACGATGGTCTTTGTCCCTCGCGCTGCTCCTGTCCGACTGATCGTAGCTGTTGGCGTGCTCCACCTCCAGTGCGGGGTTCTTGGACTTGAAGTGCAGGTCAAGCCATTGGTCGCACTTCGGACTTAGCTGACAAGGTTCTCGTTCTGTGTAGACCTTGGTTATGTTCCCTTCTTCGCCGTGCCGTAGGAGGGGATATCCGATGAGGCGCTCGGAGTGTGGTCCTTCACTGTCGCCCACGAGATAAATTGGCTTACCAGTTTCCGGGTTCACGTAGCGGGCAGCTGCAAAGTTGGTACCGCCATAGTCCTTTTTGGCGAAGCGCGCTATTTCGGTGGCCCGCGACAGCGGAGTGCTGCCGGGAGCGATCGGGTTCGACTTCACTCTGGGCCCCGTACGCCCCACCGGCACCGTGTAGGGGTTGCCCCTCTTGGGCGGGCGCCAGATCGTTCCGTCTTTCTCGAGGATGTTCAAGATTCCGGAGTCGTCAGTCTTGGTAACCCCCCTCGTCGTGCCGTTGGGCAGGAGTTCCTGGACGGATCCGTCAGCGTTGAGCAGGTACATAGGAACGTCGTCGCCGTCGTCGTCGCCGTCCTTGCACTTTTCGAGCTCGCGCTTGCGGTCCATGTCGTGGTCGTGGTGGTCACGCTTGCTCTTGTCAATCTTGCCGCCGTGATCCTCCAAGGTCTTGACCATCTCGTCGGCCTTCTTGTCGACCGCGTCTTCAGCCTTGTCCATGACGGTGGCGAGCTTGTGAAAGCGGCTGTCCTTCTTGACGGACGTCTTGCGCTGGCCGCCGCCCTCCTTGAAGGAACCTTTCTTCTCGTCGAAGTTGCCCGCAGTCTTCTTGTAGTCGCAAGATGCCTTGTCGAACTCGTCGAACTCGATGACCAGGTCCTGCGCCATGTCCGAACTGCCATCGGCCATCACGTCGTAGGTACCACCCCCGCCGAGCCGGTCAGTGAACAGCTTCTCGATGTCGGCCAGGATCTTGCTCTCGATCTTGTCGGTGACGATCGCCGTGATCTGCCCGATCGCATAGTCGATCGCCTCCTGGATGACAAGGCGCGCCGCTGCGATGGCCGCGGCGGACAGCAGTCCACTGAGCCCGGCGGTGAAGAACATGCCGATAACGCCGGCGGTTGCCGCGGCGGCAGTGGCCGTGAGCTTGGTGATGATGGCGATCTTGCAGGCGAGAATGAGGTCGGCGCAGTCGTCCAACGCGCCGGCCAAGTCGTCGCAGCCTTTGGCGAACGTGGCGAGGTCCCTGCTCGTGAGCTTGCCCCAACGCCGGTCGATGGCCGTGACGGTCTCGCCCTTACTCTTGCCGCCGACGATGTGCGAGCAGGCGTTGTTGCCTTCCTTGACCGCATCACGGATGCCTTCAGCCAGGTGCCTGTAGTCCTTGGCTGAGGCCTTGACCTCGTCCTCGTCGATCTGTGGCCAGTCGATGCCTATCAGGTCCAGGACCTCGACCAGGTCATCGGGCAGCTTCTTCCCCACGCGCTACTCCCCCGTCGCGAGCACCAACACCCCCAGCGTCAACGCTCGTTGATCGATCGTCAACTTCTGTGCGGGGCAGCGACGTGAATGAGTCAGGGGTCACGCCGTCAGTCGATTGACTGGGATGTGGGGTGCTGGGCACGGACTGTAAGGCGGATTAGTGCCTCGTCCATGGCGATGACGAGGGAATCGTCCGAGGTGGCTGCAAGCGCGCGGACAGGTGCACCCGCATGGAAGCCCAGGTGCTGACCTGTGTCGAAGCGATGGAGCTCGACGAGGCCATCTGCCCACGCGACCCCGAGAACCGCCCCCTCGGTACTCCATACGGCGTGCAGGGCCACAACCGGGCATGTCCGCTCCACGATCGGAGCGGACATCGGATCCTGGTCGGGAGCCCAGGCGCGTACCGTTCCGTCCGCACCACCGCTGTAAAGCATCGGAACCGTCGTGCCGTCGTCCAACGGGACGTCGAGGGCGGCCAGGGCAGTCACTTGTCCCTCGTGCAGAGCCGCGGTGCCGGTCACGTCGCCGAAGACCCGTACCGTTCCGGACGCCTCGCCGAGTGCTACTACTCCTGCGCTCGAACCTGCGGTCGCCGCGAGCGCCGTACCCACGTGCTCGCGTAGCGCCTCTACGAGGTTCTGCGTCTCGTCAGGTTCGTCGTTCAACAGCGTCTCGATACCGGAGCGAACTGGCCCGACCGCCCGCGTCCTGTCCGCGTGTACTCGTCCGGCCCCGTCCAGGATCAAGAGCGTGCCGTCCGACAGTACGGATACACCGACGGCGTTCACAGTTACCGGCGTCAGGCGTCCTTGGGCCGAAGCGTCTTTGCTATTGAGTATGCGCAGGGTTCCAAGGTGATCGACCGCGAGGACGCAACCGTCGAATGGGCCGGAGCCAACCGCCAGGGCGGTGACAGGACCGGGCCAAGGCGGAGTGACATCACCCTTCACCCGGGCCCATTCCAGTCGCCACGGTGTGTCCTCAGCCAGCGCGGCAAGGGCCGGTCCCAGTCGTGGGTCGGCGCCCTCCCCGAGGACGGCGAGCAGGACCAGTGCGCGGGAGGCCGGGGACTGCTCGCGGCACAGGGACTGACCTGCCCTCAGCCATGCGGCCCGCAGGCCCCCGTAGTCGTGACCTGCGTCAGCCTCGTACGAGGCAGTGACCAGCCAAGGATCAGCCGCACAAATGGCGGCCGGGTCGGACAACTCCACTGACGTGGACACCTGCGAAGAGGCCGAGCGTGCGTCGTGGCTCGCCGGTTGCACGGCTTGCCACGCCTCATAGCGCTTCTGATCCCTCCACTGCTCCAAATCCAGGTTGAGTTCCGCGCCGCCCTGGTCGCTAAGGACGTCGTGGGCAGGGCTTCCTGTACCAACCTCGACGATCAGCCGGAGATGAGGCAACCGGGCAAGCGAGCGTACGAGTTCCGCTGCCGGCCCGGAGCGGAGGTCCGGTACGACGATCACGGTCCGGCGCCTGTCGGTCGCCAGTACATCGAGCAGTTCACCCGGCGCGCGCGCCACCACACCGAGGTGATCAGCCAGCGCCCAGACCAGGCCCTGCACACTGCTCCCCGCAAAGGGCACGACCGCGTGGACGGCACGCTCAGCCGGCGTCCCCGCTCGGCTGCCATGCCGGACCAACCAGGCAAGCAGTGTCGACTTACCGCAGCCTTCGGACCCGGATATGAGACAAAGTGTCGGCGCCTGCGGATCCGCGATCCAGCCCAACAGGGCAGCCGCTGCCGGCTCGCGACCGGCTTCCGGTCGTTCCCATCGCGTCACTGCCGGCTCGCCTGCTCGGCAGCGTGCGTGATCAGCTCCTTCAGTCCCGCTTCGCGGGTGTCCGCCGTATCGCCGTAGTCGAAGCTGTGCGTGAACTCGGCCTCGGGGAAGGTGGTCTGCATCCAGATGGCGCAGTAGTGGCCGGGCATGAGGCACGGCTCCAGCTCGCAGTAGACGCGACGAACCTGCGCCGGACTCACTCCCATTTCGGACAAGCGGCTCCAGACGATCTCTTCAGGGTGGAGCTTTCCTGGTCCGGTCGCCTCCGTGGCGATGTGCTTCGCTCCGTCACGGTCGACGTACTCGAAGGCGGCAGAGAAGGGGAAGTTGAGGGTGTGGCGCATGTCGTCCAAGACCCGCGGCCACCAACTCTCCCGCTCGGCGAAAGCACTGGCGTCGATCCCCCGCAGCTCCTCATTGAGATCGCGGAACACCGCCGCAGCCTCCGCCAGGCCCGACGAGACGGCGAGCCGTGGTTGCGCGCGGTCCAGAGCCAGCAGTGACGCGTCGAAGGACGACAGGTCGCTATTGACAAACATGTCATCGGCTACGTCCACAAGCACCACCGCCTGCAGAGCACCATCCGGACGAACGCACACATGCGCCAGGCCGTCGCCACCGATCCGCGGCCATCGCTCCATCTGCCTCGGGGGCTTTGGCTGCGACAGACGGGCAGCCGCAGTACCCAGCGCGATCGGCTCTTCAGCAGACGGACTACGGAAGTACGGAGCCACGGTCCCTGGCACACCGGTCGCTTCAAGGAACTCTCGGGTCGCTTCTGGGAGATGGGCTCCCAGAAAATGAGCCGGCGCGAACCGCCGCAGGCCGTCGCGGCCGAAATGCTGAACCAGCTGGTCCGGAAGACCCGGAGCGGGGGAGGACATGGCAACCTCACGAGCAGGCACGGCTGAATGACGAGACCGACCCTAACTCCCGATCCCTCACTGTGCCGCCTGGCGGGTGAGCACGGTGTGCGACGGACTCGCATCACGAACATCACCCAGGGCCGCGAAGGTGCGTACAACAGCACCTCCGTAGGTCAGCCACAGCTGGTTACCACCTCCACCGACCCCAGCGCTACGCCAGCACCTTGGCGAGAGCACGCTCGGTGAGACCGAGCGCGAGCGTAATAGCGCTGTCGCTTCGGAGCGGGCATTTCACGACGTACTGGTGTCCGGGCCGTGGCAGCCGACGCGTGGGACAAGTGCTCGTCGTGTGCGTACGTCGGAGCCCCGGCCAGCGTCCGCAACCACGAGCAGAAGACGCATCCTACCGAGCACTGAGGACGTCCCCATGAACGCCCCTCGTGCCCGTTCCCGCCCCCACCGCGCGCGGCTTCACCGTTCGACGCGGGTGCCGGCGGTACCTCGGGGTCCGAAGTGGCGGTTTACCGACAGCTGCCAGTGCGCATGGACGGCCTCGGGTGAGAGGTCTGCTCGACCGAGGTTGAACAACACCTGCTGGTAGAGCGGATGCGGCCCCAGCCCGCCCCGCGCAGCGATCAGCGCTGACAGTGGCTGCTCGTCCTTCGGGGTGTCGCGATCCACCTCCACCAGAATGGCGACCTTGTCGTCCTGGTGAAGCTCCATCAGTGGAGCCTCGAAGCTCTGTCCGAGTTGCGCCCATGTAGTGACGCGTCCCTCCCGGGCGGCGCGCCGTAGCGCGGGACGCAAGAGGGACGCGTACGAGCGGATCTCGCGCAGCGTGGGCCTGTCGGCCGAGCTCGCCAGGTACGAGCGCCAGCGGGCGAGATGGCGGCTCTCATCGGCGGCCAGGTCCTCACCCACCTCCTCGGCCAGTTCTTCCGCTTCTCGCACGAGCCGGTGAAGGTGGTCGTGGGGAAGGTCGTCGCCTCCCCCGTCGAGCCGGTCCATGACGAGTGACAGGCGCTCAGCAGTCTCGTAGAGCTCTTCAGCGCGCCGGTCCACGATCCAGTCGACCAAGTCATCGACGGCTTCTGCGGCGGCGGTGCTACCGGTGAGCCCGCCCAGCCGGACGGCCAGCACGTCCACGGTGTCGACGTCCTCGAGATGCTGAGCCTCCCTGGCGAGGTCCATCAGTGCGTCGAAGGCGGCGGCCCGCTCCGACTCGGCGGCCTCCCGATTTCTCTGCGGCTTTGGGCCGACGGCCTGCGGCGTCGGCGGGGCGGGGCGATATGCCGCCCAGACGCGTGAGCGTTCACGCTCACAGTGACCGGCGGCTCCCGGGCCGGTCAGTTCTGATGCCCGACCGAGCGTGGTCAGCACGTCGACGTAGAACGGAGCGGGGGCGCTCCCGTGTCCCTTGATCAGTGCCGTGAGGAGCGGTTGGCCCTGTCCGCGTGATCGCTCCAACTCCACCAGGATGCCGGTCCAGCGTTCTGGATTCAGCGATTCGGTCACCGACGCAATGCGCTCGGTCAGCCTGGACAGACGGATGACGCTGAGCCCCTTCGCCATCTCTTCAAGTGTTTCGCGCACCGCGCTGACGATGCCTTTGTCGGTACTTTCGGATACCGGAGGGACTTGTTGGGGCTCCTCCGGAGTCCGAAGGCGCTGCACCGGTGCCGTTGGCATGTGCGGGGACAGCAGACGCGCCCATGGCTGCGCGGCCTCGCGACCCAGCGTGCGCGTGTCGTCTGCCGTGATCAGCCAAGCAAGACCCTCGGGACCTGGCGAACGGCTCAGGCTGAGCGTGGCACCGAGCAGCAGGTGGACACGGTCAGGCTCCGGCGCCGCTGTTCCGGCGGGCAGGGAGATCAGGGTGTCGATCGGCCCGGAGCCGTAGGGCTGCGCCACGGCCCTGTAGAGCAAGCGGCCCGGCGACGAAGAGGCCTGCAGTACGGCTCCCGTGAACGCGACGGTCTTTGGTGCGAGGGGGAAGTCGACGAAGGCGCGGGCTTCCAGGTCTGGGGCGGCCTCCGGCGCGCCGGGCCCCGGGGCGGCGGGCCCCGCTGCGCGCACCCGGGCGAGGCTCGGGGTGACGATGCCGTCCGCGGTCAGCGAGCACTGCGTGAGACTGATCCACTCGACGGGGGCGTCCGGGAACTGGGTGCCGATCTCGACCTCACGTGCCGGGCCGACGGATACGCAGCGGATCCGCAGGGCGTAGCCCTGGCGGTCCAACTGCCAGTTCGCCAGCATGCTGTCCGGGCCGAACAGCCACTCGACCGCGGCGTGGCTGCCACGGAGCCGGCCGTCGTCCTCCTCCCAGACCGTCTTGGACTTACGAGCGAGCTGCACTCTCAGGAGTCGCCGCCCGTCGTCGTACGACACGTCGACCGCATCCCGGAGCGGCCGGCCCGCGTGCTGGTAGGTCGTGCGAACGCCCCTGTGCTGGTGCGCCTTCAGCCAGTCGGAGAGAGCTCGGCCCATGTAGAGGTGATCGGCGCTGCTCTCGTCGTTGGCGGTGCGCCGGCAGACACCGGATGCGACGTGGGCGAAGTGACACTTCTTTTCGCGGTACTTACGAGCAGACAGCTTCTTGCCGCAGCCGCCGAGGAGGGTGCCACAGTAGAAATCCCGCGTCGGATGCAGGCCGATGAACGCGTCGAACTGGACGGCATCCATCGGCAGATACACGGGCCGGTCGGCACCCGGTCCGCCGGCGACCGCGGTCTGGACCTTGCGGGTGTCCTCTTCGTCGGCGGGTACAGGCGGCATACGTGCTCCGGGCGCGGTGTGGCATACGGACGTGCCCGAAACCGGGTAGCCCGCAGTCGGTGGATCGGGCGGCCTTGGTCCGGGGGCTGGTGGCGAAGACCGTGGCCGGGAGCTGGGCAGCCCCCGGTGAACCGTAACCGCGCGGCCGACGCCTGTGTCGATCGGGTCGCGTCAGGCTGCGGACTACCGTCTCCGACGTCGGCTACGGTGCGCGTGGCGGACTACGTCCTCGCCACTCCGCGGCCGCCGAGAGCCGCACCCGGGGGTACGAGGGAGAGACCGAACCTCCAGTGATCGCCTATATTCCCGGCGCGCTCGGCGCAATTCACGATGCTTTCACGACAAGGACAGAGACACATATGAACTCCGCTCCCCAGCCCTTCCAGCTCCTTCCCGGTGCTGACGACTCGCCGGTGATCCTTCATGTCCCGCACAGCTCGCGGGTCATACCCCAGTCGGTGCGCGCCGGCATCGTGCTGGACGACCGCGCGCTCGAGCTGGAGCTCGACCACATCACCGACTCACACACTGCGGAGATCGCCGCCGCCGCTGCGGAGGCCGCCCCGATCGCGCCCTGGCGGTTCGTCAACGGGCTCTCGCGCCTGGTGATCGACCCCGAGCGGTTCCCGGACGAGCGCGAGGAGATGCTGGCCGTCGGCATGGGCGCGGTCTACACACAGACCACGCATCGCGAGCCGCTGCGCCCGGCTGATGTCGACCCGCAGCCGCTGATCGACCGCTACTTCCACCCCTACGCGGAGGCCATGACAGCGGCCGTCGCGGACCGGCTGGAGGCTGTCGGGCGTGCCGTCGTCATCGACGTCCACTCGTACCCGACCGAACGCCTGCCGTACGAGCTGCACGGCGACGGCCCGCGTCCGCCGATCTGCCTGGGAACTGACGCGTCGCACACGCCCGCCGAACTGCTCGCCGCGGCGCAGAAGGCGTTCGCCGGGTTCGGCGGCACGGGACTCGACAGCCCCTTCGCAGGGACGTATGTACCGCTGGAGTACTACGGCAAGGACCCGCGCGTCAGCGCGTTGATGGTCGAGATCCGGCGGGATGTGTACATGTCGGAGCCGGGTGGTCCTGCTGGAACTGGACTCGACGCGCTCGGCGGTGCACTGGCCGCGCTGGTCGACGCGGTGCATCGCGCCGGAATCTGACAGCATCGCGCGCCCTATGGTCTCCCGGGCGTGGGGATCATCGTCCTCGACGACGCAGAGGGACATTCCCCCTTGGCCTCGGCCACAACGGCAACCGGGAGCTGCCGTTGTGGCAAGGTCGATCCCGGTGAGACCTTCGAGAAAGCCGCTGCTCAAAAACTCACCGGGCCAGGTACTCGTCGGAAGTGCGGCAGGCTTCGTGGCTCTGAACATCAACCACATATGAGCGATATGCGAAGGGCTCAGCCACCATGACAGCCAAGACCTCCGGCGCCTCGGACGACCATGACGGCCCGATGCCCGGGCAGATCCACCGTCCCGGCGCTCCGGTCATCTTGAGCAATAAGCCCGGCACATTCGCCTGGAGCGTCCTGGCCAAGCGCCATCCAGCCCTTGTCCAGCAGGTTCGCGACGCTTTCCCGTACGGCCCCCGACAACAGCAGGCGCTCGACACTCTGCAGGACGAGATCATCAACGGTGTCGTCGAACCGCTCGATGCTTCCGCGCACGACCGCGAAGTCTGGTCGGCATGGGGGCGCGAGCACTTCGGACGATCGTGGTTCGATGTCCCGTTCCTGTGGGCCGAGAGCTACTTCTACCGAAAGCTTCTCGCCGCCACCGGATACTTCGAGTCCGGCCCATGGCAGGGCGTGGACGTCTTCGGCCCCTTCAAACAGGCCGAACTGCGCAGCGCATCGGTGGACGAAGAGCTCCGAGCACTCGATGCACTCCCCTCCCGGCCACCGGGCAACCAGGCTGAGACGCTCCTCCAATCGTCACTCTGGGGAAACCGCGCCGATCTGGGCTTCCGTCTCTCGGCCGGACACGCTACGCACAGCGACACCGCCACGAAGCTGGTCGCAGATGACAGCTCACTTCTGTGGTCACTCCTCGCCGCCGGAGAACCGGCCACCGTCGGTGTGGTGGCGGACAATGCCGGCCGCGAACTCATTCCCGATCTGATCCTCATCGACCATCTGCTCCAGAACGGCTACGCGGCCGACGTCGTTCTGCACGTGAAGCCCTATCCGTACTATGTTTCCGACGCGAACATGGCCGACGTCATCGACTGCCTGCGCCGCCTCGTCGAAGCCCCGGGGCCGGCCGGCGATATTGGGAAACGCCTGTGGGCTGCCATGGGATCCGGACGGCTCGACGTGCGCGCCCATGCCTTCTTCTGCGCCCCTTTGCCGTTCGAGGAGATGCCCGAGGACCTGCGGGCGGAGCTCGGGGCGTCCTCGTTGACCATCGTGAAGGGCGACCTCAACTACCGACGTCTCGTCGGCGACCAGCTATGGGATCCGACGACGCCGTTCACGGACGTGACGGCTTACTTCCCCGGACCGGTCGCGGCTCTGCGCACCCTGAAGTCCGACGTCATCGTCGGGCTGAGCAATCAGACGCTGACCACCCTCGATGCCTCCGCCAAGGCGTGGCGTACCAGCGGCACCCACGCCCTGGTTCAAGCACGGCCGTAGGCAAGTCTGCGGGCAGCAAGGTGCCCCACCACATCGGCGGCGACGACACGATCAGGAACCCGACCAGGCCGGCGCCCATGCGGCCAGTTCGTCCCGTGCCGCACTCAGCAACTCCGGCGAAGGCCGCGCCGCGCCGTTGGTGATCAGCGCGTAGTGGAGGCCGGCCGCGTTCGGTGCGGTGAGCAGGAGGCGGCGGCTGCCGGTGCCGCCGGGTTCGGGGGCCGCGGCGATGGGGACGCCTCGGTCGTACGACGGGAGGCCGTGGGCCTTGCCGAGATCGGAGATTACCGTCGTCCGGGCGGGGTCGAAGGAGGCCGGGAGGTGCAGTTCCGTCGGGGCCGCCGACGCGTTCGACTGCCACAGTTCCGCCCTCCTGCTTCTGGAAGTCCAGGTTGGCGTTCCAGAAGAGGTTCGGCTCGACGAAGGCCAGCTTGTCGCGCCACCCGGCCGCGTCCATGCGGGCCCGGAACTTCTCGTAGAACGGCCAGAGCAGGTCGCGTTCCCAGGCGCGACTGCTCTGACCGGAGTCGTAGGTCCCCGCGTGCGGTTCGTTGTACGGGTCGAAGCCCACCATCCCTGCGAATTCCTTGGGCGTGAGGTGCTCGGCGAGGTACGACATCGTGGTCTGGGCCGTCGTGAGGAAGGCGTCCTGGATTCCGCCCCTGTTGTGCCAGAAGTCGTAGGTCGCGTGCGTCACGGCCTTGTTCCGAGTGATGTTCTGGCCCCAGAAGAAGCAGACCCCGCACGACTCCCGGGGGTAGCCACCGGCCTCGACAACCCACTTCGGGGCGCCGTCGCCCGTGTACCAGCTGCCCTCGTGGAACAGATGCCGTGAGAAGAGGTCTTGGTGGAAATCGGGGTAGACCCGGATGCCGGCGTTGAGGAAGGCCCGGATCTGTGCGGTGACGGCGGCGAGGTACTGGCGGTTGACCTGGCCTCGAACAGGTTCGGCGTGGGCCCACGACAGAAGGAAGCGCGCGGCGTTTCCCCGCCGAGTGCGCGGAGCGCAGCCGCGGACTTCTCGGCGTCGGCGACGGAGGCGAAGGGCAGTCCGCCGTTCTCCTCCAGCTTGGTCCCGCCCGAGACGTTGTACCCGCGCAGTACGACTTCGCGGCCGAGTCCGTCGATGAATCTGCCGTCCTCGACGGTGAAGGAGGCGGCGGCCTGCTCGTCGAACCACGTCGAGCCGGACGGCGGGGCTGCGGCGGACGGCGCACTTCCACCGGCCAGGGACATTACCGGCGAGGCCGTCACGAGGAGGAGGACACCGAGCAGACGCACACGCATCATCGCCATGCCGCTCACGTTTACTGACACCCCATCAGATGTCAATGCAATCGTATGGCCGCCCCTCGGAATGTCCTTCGGCCCGGACCCCAGCTCACGGCGCCGTGAAGAGGGTCGGGAACCGGGGACCGAGCCAGGGCTTGCGGCCCCATGCCAGGACTCGACCCCGGGCGATCGCGCCCCACGGTTCGCAGCGGCCGAGCGCCATCAGGAGGAAGGTGACCGGCTCGATGAGGATCGTGCAGTCGGGGCGGGACGGCGGGTGCACACCAACCTCCACCGCCCCGCCCGTGAACGTCACGCCGAAACCGGTGCCGCCGCGCATGCGGACCGTGTAGCTCGCGGTCAGGCCCGCTGGGGCCGCGGCGTTCGTCACCCGGGGCATCACCGTGATCATGAAGGGCAGGGCGAGCTCCACGCGGGCGCGGTTGAGCATGTGCGGGCGGCCCACCGCACGCGCGAGGTCGTAGCCGTGGCCGAGCATGTGCGTCAGCAGGTACGAGCCCAGTTCCGCTCGGCTCATCGGGCCCAGCGGGGTGAACACCGCCTCCGCCGCCGCGCCCCGATCCATGGCACTGAGGTAGGCGTCGGCCTGCGCCACGATCATGTCGGCCAGCGCATCGGCCCCGCGCTCCGCGAACTCGGCCAGGGCGCGCTCATTGGCCGCGGCCAGGCTCTGCGGTGTGCCGTCGCCGTGGCTCCGCTCGTGGCCGGCCGCGATGTCCGCCATCAGCTCGTTGGCCTGGGCCAGATGCGCTGCCGCCTCCCCCACGCTCCACTCCGACCGGGGTACCGGAGCACCCGTGTCGGCGACTCCGCGCAGCAGCGCGGCGATCTCCTCGGCGGTCCCGCGTATCGCGTCGGCGAGCCCCTCGGGCAGCGTGCCTCGTACGTCCTGCCCAGCCGCTGATTCCACAATGCTCCTCATGACCCTCGAATGCTGCGGGGTACACGAGACCAGGCAACGGCGGCTGCCACAAGAGGTTGACGCCCGGTTGTTGAAACGCCAAAGACCCCAGATCAACTGGGGTCTCGCTCCTGGCGTGAGCCGCTGCCTCGAGCGAGGAAGCACTGGCCTGTACAGAGTGGAGTCGTGTGACTTCAGGCCGTCCTCGGTCACGAGGCGTTCGACGGCCTCGCTGCCGTCGCACGCGCGGGGTTTGCGTGGGATGCATGCAGGTCTTCGAGCATGCATGGTGGATTCGTCTGCTGCTGGGACCGCGCCTGCGGCGCGCGGCCTCGGCCGGCATTCCGCCGTTGACGGCGGAAGCCTCGCCGCAACGGGTTTCTGACTGCCGTCCGCGGCCGTGGTGCCGCCGAACGGGGCGGCATGAAAGGTGACTGCCACCCCTGTCCCGCTTCCTTTCCCCTGAGAGGTAGGCGATCAACGTGAATGACACCGTCCGGGATGTAATCATCATCGGCTCTGGTCCGCCGGCTACACCGCCGCGCTCTGTCTCGCGAACATCAGTGGTCCGGCGCAGGCCCTCGCGCAGGCCAAACCCGGGGCGTTTCACGCAGGACACCGTCCTTCGCTGCCAGGATGGATGTGCCGCCCGGCGCCCGCGACATCGAGGAAACGCCTCTCCAGCGACCGCCTGGAGTGCTCAGGGGGCGTACTGAGGCCGCTGTCCCGTGGCGCCCGGGCCGCGCAGCCGGGACCCGCGGACGCGGACAGGACGTACTCAGGAGTTCGCCGCCGTGCCCAACCTCGGGGCTGACGGCTCCGTCGGCAGAGCCGGAGCGGCTGAGACGCGCCGGTTGGATTCTCGACAGGCCATAACACCATCGGACGGGCCAACGTTGGTCAGGACCTGCGCCCCGCCGACCGGCCACCGGAGTCACGATGTCGTACGACAACCTGGTCATCGTTCTCGTGGTGGCCGCCGGCGTCCCGTTCCTCCTCGCCGTGGTGCCCCGCGTCCCTCTCCCGGGGCCGGTCCTCGAGATCGTCGCTGGCGTCGTTCTCGGCCCGGCGGTGCTGAATGTGGTGCAGCCGGACGCCACCGTTCAGGCCTTGTCGATCATTGGACTGAGCTTCCTGCTGTTCCTTGCCGGGCTCGAGATCGACTTCCAGCGACTACGCGGGCCGCGGGCGAGGCTCGTCGGTATTGGTCTGGCCGGCACACTTGCGCTGGCCGCGGCCGTCGGCTGGGTGCTGTACATCGCCGGGTTGGTCGAGAGCCCGCTGCTGATCGGCACCGCGCTGGTGGCCACGTCTCTGGGGCTTCTGGTCCCGATCCTGAAGGACGCCGACGCGGTCGACCGGCCAGTTGGCCAACTGACCATCGGTGGAGGCTCGGCAGGTGAGATCTGCGCTGTGGTGTTGCTGTCGCTGTTCTTCTCCGAACATGCATCGGGCCCGGCTTCCAGGCTGCTTCTCCTGCTCAGCCTTGCTTGCCTGGTGGCGCTCATCGTGGTGGCCTCAATACGTGCAGGACGCTCCATGTGGCTGTCCCGGGCGGTAGTGAACCTGGCGGACACGAGCGCTCAAGTCCGGGTCCGCTTGACAATGGTTCTGATTGTTGGTCTGTCCGCGGTCGCCCTGCATCTCGGATTCGAGGCCATTTTGGGTGCCTTCGTTGCAGGGGCCGTGCTGCGGCTGGTCGACCCCGACGCCGAACGGACGCACCCGCAGTTCCACGTCAAACTGGAGGGACTCGGCTATGGATTTCTCGTCCCGGTCTTTTTCGTGACGAGCGGTATCCAGTTCGACCTTGGAGCCCTGTTCGCGGACGCCGGAACGGCGCTGCGGATACCGATGTTCCTTGCCGCACTCCTCCTCGTTCGTGGAGTGCCCGCATTGGCCTACCGCAGCGCCGGCCTCTCGCGCGCCGAGGTCATGGCCAGCGGACTCTTGCAAGCCACCTCCCTCCCGGTCATCGTGGCCGCGACGACGATCGGCTTGAAATTGGACGCGATCCGACCGGCCAACGCCGCCGCGCTGGTGGCGGCAGGCCTGCTGTCAGTGGTCGTGTTTCCTCTGACGGCCTTGCCATTGCTGAAACGTTCACGGAGATCCGCAAGATCGGGGCCCGAGAAGGAGGCGGATTGATTCCGAGAACGGCTCCGCTGGCTGTCACTTGGCAGGGGGCGTCGCCCCGCTCCAGGCCGACGCCCCTCCGGGGGGACACGCGCCCGACACGGCGTGTATGCGGCGAATGTATACGGTCAACAGGGGTGCCTTTCAATGTCCACCGGCTGTCTGGGGTCGGCCGCCGAAGCGTATGCCGAGTTCGGCCGCTATCGACGCCACAGCCGCCGGTGACGCCAGGGCGACAGGGATTCGGGCGGGGAAGCGGGACTGCGCTCGCGCTGTTGCGGCAGTCGGCGGGTGCCGGTGTAGCAGTGGCTACCTTTACAGCGCAAGATGGAGAGTGCTCTGAAGACCTCGCCGAAGTAGCCGGCACGCCGTTCCCGTTCCCGTTCCCGTTCCCGTTCCCGTTGCCATAGGCCGGGCTGCGGCGGGAGTGTGCGGCATGCACCTGGGATGAACCCTGGTATTCCCATATCCGAGGCTAATGACCCCAGCCCGCAGGAGGTCCGATGGTGGAGGAAGAGCTGCGGCTGCGCGAACTGGCAGCTCGTGTACGCACCGCTGACGTCGTCGACGCGATGGGGCGTTCTCATCGGCACCGGTGCCACCTGATCGATCTGAAGAGCCCTACGCCGGATCGCCTGCTCTTCGGTCCGGCGGTAACCATTTCCTATCTGCCCTCATGTCAGAAAGCTCTGCCGCCCGATCGGTACACCTTCGCCGGGCTTTTCCGCGAGGCCATCCGCGATGGTGGGCAGGGACGGGTGCTGGTTCTGGCGAGCAATGGATACCCTGACGCGTCGCTCGGCGGCGGGACCAAGCTTTCCCGGCTCGCTGTCCACGGGCTTGCCGGAGTCCTGACGGACGGTCGCCTGCGTGACTTTTCACAACTTTCGGAGTACGGGTTCGCTGCATATTGCAGAGGAGAAGCCGTGCGATGGGGTGGGGACGCCATCACGCCGTTCGAGGCAAACCGGCCCGCGGTGGTGTCGGGTGTGGTGGTGCGCCCCGGTGACTACGTGTTCGCCGATGCCTCCGGGGCAGCGATCATCCCCAGGGCGGAGATTTTGGCCATCCTCGAGGAGGCCAACCACGTGGTGAGCGACGAAGCAAGCATCGCCGAAAGGATTCGCCAGGAGGGCGATCGCGGATACGACGGTGAGCCGAAGGAGTAGGTCGCCAGCAGCCCCGGCCCAAACCGTGGAGGCCGGACCGCGGTTCGTGCTGCGTCGGCCAATGCGTGACGCGAAGGCCATACCAGTTCGCCGCGCTCCACGGATCCAGACGCGGTGGATCATGGTGCAGATACCGCGCCACCAACTCACAGGCCAGGCAATGCTGCCCGTGTGACTCCTCCCCGCCCTGAAGGACGGGGCTTCTCGCTCCTCCTGTCCGCGCCTGATCACCGCGTACCGCAGGGGCCCCAACCCGGAGAAAATCGCGCAGGTCCGATCTGTCACACCCGTGTGGGCGATCTCGTCTCCCTGATGAGAACACGGAGCTGAACCGACGAAGGCAGGCTCTCCATGGCCCGCGTGAGCCTTGCCGAGACAGTCCCGGAGCCGTAGCAGGCCCTCCTCAAGGCCGACGCCTCAAGGGCCCGTTGAACGCGACGGTGCGTGGGCTGGTCAAGTTGCCTGTGTCGCAGCTCAATGGTTGTGTCTTTTGTGTGGACGTGCACGTGGGACCGCCACCGATGATCCTCGCTCATGACGGAGGATTCGTCACGACGAAACCACAGAATGTGCCATTCGGCTTCGGCGAAGGTCTCCGTGATCGCGAAAGCCGAAGCCGCAGCCAGCGCCTCTTGTTGACCTTGCTCGCACAAAGAACCGTTTGCGACAGGGCGAGATCGACCATGCGGGAGGTGCCCATGTCACACCTGTTTCTGGCCCCGCGTGAACCCAGGTCCGGATGATCTGTGCGCTCGAACTGGAGAATCCCCGCCACAGAGAGGACCTGCCATGCAAGCCATCACTGTTCGAGACCGCGCCGCCGGTGCCGGTGGACTCTCCCTGACGGAAATGCCCTACCCCCACGCCGCCGAGAACGATGTCATCGTGCGGGTGCATGCCGCGGGGTTCACCCCCGGAGAGCTTGACTGGCCGGGAACGTGGTCCGACCGCGCGGGCCGCGACCGGACCCCGAGCGTGCCCGGACATGAGCTGTCGGGTGTCGTCGCCGAGCTCGGTTACGGAACTACCGGTCTCACCGTCGGCCAGCGGGTATTCGGACTGACCGACTGGACCCGCAACGGCTCACTGGCCGAGTACACCGCGGTGGAGGCCCGCAACCTCGCCCCGCTCCCGGCGGACGTCGACCACACCACGGCCGCCGCACTGCCGATCTCCGGGCTGACCGCATGGCAGGGCCTGTTCGACCACGGCCGCCTCGCGACAGGCCAGACCGTCCTGATCCACGGCATCGCGGGCGGCGTCGGTTCGATCGCGGTGCAGCTCGCGCGCGAGGTGGGCGCCCGAGTGATCGGCACCGGCCGGGCCGCCGACAGACACGGGGCACTTGGTCTCGGCGTGGATCTCTTCCTGGACCTACAGGCTGATCAACTGGAAGACGCCGGCGAGGTCGACGTGGTGTTCGACGTGATCGGCGGCGAGGTCCTCGACCGCTCGGCCGCGTTGGTGCGCGCCGGTGGCACGCTCGTCACCATCGCCATGCCGCCCACGGTCCAGCCCAAGGACGGGCGGGCTGTCTTCTTCGTCGTAGAACCCGATCGCGCCCTGCTCATGGACCTCACCCGCCGGCTCCGGGACGGACGGCTCAAGCCGATCGTCGGGGCCGTGCGGCCGCTCGCCGAAGCCCCCGCCGCGTTCGCCCCCGACCGGCGCACCCCCGGCAAGACGATCATCCGGATCACCGAGGGCCGAGTGGGAGAGCCATCATGATCGGAACACGGCTTTCCTGCGGTTCTCTCCGGCGGTTCGGGGCGGGGGTTCGAGGATCTTGAAGAGTTGTCGGCAAATGGTGCGCTTGAGACAGCGTTGAGCGTCTCGTGACTCCCCGCAGTCACCCGGAAGACGACATCCAGAAAAGGCCCGCTCTACGACGCCCTCGGCATCACCATCGGCTACGAACACGCAACGAGGACCGCGACCGTAAGGTCGAGGCCCTCGTCTCCGTATCATCATTGGTTGTGTCCGAGGGGGGACTTGAACCCCCACGCCCGATAAAGGGCACTAGCACCTCAAGCTAGCGCGTCTGCCATTCCGCCACCCGGACTAGGTGGCCGCCCCGGTTTCCCGCGGCGACGTGGACAACAATACCAGGGGTTCGAGGCCGCTCCCACCTGCATATCCGGTGGTCAGTGGGGTGCGGTGGAGGTGTTCCGAGTGCCCCGCCGGCGCCGCCCCGGCCGCGCCTACGTTCCGTTGGTCGGCTGGTACGCATGGTGCAGGACGTACCTTCCGTCCGTGAGTGATCGCACCTATCGCCGGCCCCGGCCCTACTCTCCGCTGCGCGAGCATCTGCGGGACACCTTCTGGTTCGCGCCCACCTTAGGGCTGGTGGTCGCCATGCTCCTGTGGTGGGGAGCCGACGAGCTCGACACGCGGCTGGTGGCGTATCTGCAGGAGCAGGGGGCGTACGAGGAGCTCGGCGATCTGATCGCCATCGCCGAGGACGCCAAGACGATCGTCACCACCGTCAGCTCGGCGATGATGACGTTCATCGGTGTCGTCTTCAGCATCTCGCTCGTGGCCGTGCAGATGGCGAGCGGGAATCTGACGCCCCGGGTGGTGCGGATCTTCGTACGGAGCCGGATCAGCAAGCTGACCTTGACCGTCTTTCTGGCGACGTTCCTGTTCTCGCTGCTGGTGCTGAGCGCGTACGAGAGCGGGACCGACCCGGAGCGCGTCACCGCCGTGCCGCTGGTGCAGAGTCTGCTGACGGTCTTGCTGGTGCTGCTGAGCCTGTTCCTGTTCGTCGCGTACGTGTCGTCGACCCTGCGGCTCATGCAGGTCGGTCCCGTCGTCGCGCTGATTGCCCGGGAGTCCCTCCGGGTGCTGCACCGGCAGCCCGCCGGGGCGCCCGGCGGGGCCACTCTGCCGCCCGAGAACGGGCGGATCACCCACGAGGGACGGGCCGGGGCGCTGCTGGATGTCGATGTGGCGCGCCTGGTACGGGCCGCCCGGCGGCACGGGGTCGTGCTGCGGCTGATTCCGCGGATCGGGGACTTCGTGTTGCCGGGGACGCAGCTCCTGGCCGTGCACGGTGGGGGCCCGGTGCCGCGGCGGGCGCTCAGGTACAAGGTGTCGGTGGGTGTGGAGCGGACGTTTCACCAGGACCTGTCGCTCGGGCTGCGGCAGCTGTCGGACATCGGGCTGCGCGCCCTGTCGTCCGCGGTGAACGATCCGACGACCGCCGTGCAGTGTCTGGACCGCATCGTGGAGTTCCTTGCGGCCGTGGCCCGCCGGCCGCTCGGGGAAGTGCACCACCGGGACCGGAACCGGGACGTCCGGCTGGTGCAGGACGCTCCCGGCTGGACCGATCTGGTGGACGTCGGGCTGGCCGAGATCCGGCTGCACGCGCTGGGGAGTCCGCAGGTGACCCGGCGGCTGCTCGCCGGCATCGATGAGCTGCTGCCGCTCGTCCCGGAGGAGAGGAAAGAGCCGCTCGTCAGGCACCGCGCGCTCCTCGTGCAGGCAGTGGAGCGTACGGTGCCGGACGCGGCCGACCGGGATTTCGCTCTGTTCCCCGACCGCCAGGGGATCGGCTAACGAGTCAGCGGTTCAGGAGGTCCGGGCCTCAGGGCATCAGGTGGTAGTCGGGGAAGTTGCCGGGCAGGCGTTCGCCCGCCGGGCCCTCCGTCACCGCGTGGACCAGGAGGTGACCGCCGACGAACGCGCCACGCCACGACGCGCCGAAGCCGCCGAACAGCTCATCCCGGTCGCCTCGCGAGCGGGGCTTGCCGTGGCCGACCTTGAAGGCGCGGATCTGCGGGGCGAGGCGTTCGTACGCGGCGGGGTCGTCGGTGGAGAGGGTGGCGACCAGCGCTCCGTTCGAGGCGTTCATCGCCGCCAGCAGCTCCGCCTCCGTGTCGACCAGGACGATCGTGTCGACCGGGCCGAAGGGTTCGGCGTGGTGGAGGGGTGTGGAAGACGGCGGGTTCAGCAGGGTGACCGGCGGGAGGTAGGCGCTGGTGTCCTGGCCGGGGAGGAAGTGGCCGTCGGCCAGTGAGCCGCGGTGGAGGGGGACGGCGCCGCGGTCGATCGCCTCGGCGACCTGGTCGTCCAGTTCCTTGGCCTTGGCCGCGTTGATCAGGGGACCGAAGTCCAGGGTGGGCAGCGGGTCCTCGGGGTTCTCGACCGCCAGGGGGTGGCCCGTGCGGATGGAGCGGACGGCCGGCAGGTAGGCGGCCAGGAACTCGTCGAAGGCGCTGCGCTGGACGACGAAGCGCGGGTAGGCGGTGCAGCGCTGCTTGCCGTAGTCGAAGAGCTTGGGGATGACGGCGGTGAGGGCCGGCCAGTCGGTGTAGTTCCAGATGCCCCAGGTGTTGAGGCCCTCCTGCTCCAGGACGTGCCGCTTGCCGAGGTCGGCGACGGCCGTGGCGATACGCGCGCCGGTGTCGCGGCCGCCGACGAAGGAGACGCAGCCGATCTCCGGCGAACGGACCAGGGCCGAGGACAGTTCGCCGCCGCTGCCGCTGACGAGCGTGACGGGGATGCCTTCGCGGGCGGCGAGGGCGGTGGCCAGGGTGAGGCAGGCGACTCCGCCGTCGGTCGGGGCCTTGGCGATGACCGCGTTGCCGGCCAGGGCCTGGACGAGCATGGCGTGGACCAGGACGGACATGGGGTAGTTCCAGCTGGCGATGTTCGAGACCGGGCCGTCGAGCGGGCTGCGGGCTTCGAGCATGGGTGCGATGCCGTCGACGTACCAGCGCACTCCGTCGATGGCACGGTCGACATCGGCCTGGGCGAGCCGCCACGGCTTGCCGATCTCCCAGACGAGCAGGAGGGCGAGCAGTTCACGGTGCTCGGTGAGCGCGTCGAGGGTGGCCGAGACGCGGGCCCGGCGCTCGGGCAGCGGGATGTGCCGCCAGGCGCGGTGCTGGTCGAGGGACGCGCGTACCGCCTGTTGGGCGGTGGCGGCGTCGAGGCGCGGCGGGCCCGCGATCGGGCTGCCGTCGACGGGGCTGGTGGCGGGCAGAGCCCGGCCGTCGGGGTGCCAGGCGGCAGCCCAGTGGTTGAGGACGCGGTCGTCCCGGAATGCCTCGGGGGCGACGGTGAGACAGCGCTGCCAGGCGTCGGCCCAGGCCGTGCCGGGCTTCAGGGTGAGGGTGGGTGCCATTGACTTGGGTCTCCGCTCGTGAGGGTTCGGGCGGTGCATGGCTCGTACGCGTACCTGCACGGGTACGCGTACGGGTACTGGACGGTAATGAGCCGGTTCGGCGGTGGCACGTACTCAGGCTCAAGTATGAGTGACGTCACGCGAGGCCTCGAGGCGGGACAGGACCAGTCGGGCGGTCTCGGAGGGCGTCGACCCGACCTGTACACCGGCCGCTTCGAGGGCGGCCTGTTTGGCCGACGCCGTGCCCGAGGAGCCCGAGACGATCGCGCCCGCGTGGCCCATCGTTCTGCCCTCGGGGGCGGTGAAGCCGGCGATGTAGCCGATGACGGGTTTCGTGATGTGGGCGGCGATGTGGGCCGCGGCGCGTTCCTCCGCGTCGCCGCCGATCTCGCCGATGAGGACGATCAGTTCGGTGTCGGGGTCGTCCTCGAAAGCCGTGAGGCAGTCGATGTGTGTGGTGCCGACGACCGGGTCGCCGCCGATGCCGACCGCCGAGGAGAAGCCGATCTCCCGCAGCTCGTACATGAGCTGGTAAGTGAGGGTGCCGGACTTGGAGACCAGGCCGATCCGGCCGGGCTTGGCGGCGATGTCGGCCGGGATGATGCCGGCGTTGGACTGGCCGGGGCTGATCAGGCCGGGACAGTTGGGGCCGATGACGCGGGTGCCGCGCTCCGCCGCGTACGCCTGGAACGCGACGGCGTCGTGGACGGGGATGCCCTCGGTGATGACGACGGCGAGGCCGATACGGGCGTCGGCCGCCTCGATGACGGCCGCCTTGGCGAACGGCGGTGGGACGAAGACGACGGTGACGTCCGCGCCGGTGGCCTCGACGGCGTCGCGTACGGAGCCGAAGACCGGGACGGCGCGGTCGTCGAAGTCGACGGTCCGGCCCGCCTTGCGCGGGTTGACGCCGCCGACGACGTCGGTGCCGGCGGCGAGCATGCGGCGGGTGTGCTTCATGCCCTCGGCGCCCGTCATGCCCTGGACGAGGACCTTGCTCTCCTTGGTGAGGAAGATGGCCATGGGGTCTCCTTAGGCGGTGATCGCGAGGCTGGCCGCCTGCCGGGCGGCTCCGTCCATGGTGGTGGCCTGCTGTACGAGGGGGTGGGCTCGGCTGTCGAGGACGGCGCGGCCGCGGGCGGCGTTGTTGCCGTCGAGGCGTACGACCAGGGGGCGCGTCAGCTGTACGGACTCCAGGGCCTGGACGATGCCCTCGGCCACCGCGTCGCAGGCGGTGATGCCGCCGAAGACGTTGACGAAGACGGACTTCACGGCCGGATCGGAAAGGATGACGGACAGTCCGTCGGCCATCACCTGGGCCGAGGCCCCTCCCCCGATGTCGAGGAAGTTGGCGGGGCGGGCGCCGCAGCCGGCGACCACGTCGAGGGTGGACATGACCAGGCCCGCGCCGTTGCCGATGATGCCGACCTCGCCGTCGAGCTTGACGTAGTTGAGGCCCTTGGCGGCTGCCGCGGCTTCCAGCGGGTCGGTGCCCGGGTCGGTCTGCGGGTTGCCCTGCCGGTCGTCCTGCGGGCCGGCCGAGTCGGAGTCCGAGCTCCAACGAGCCTGCCGGAAACGGGCGTTGTCGTCGAGGGTGACCTTTCCGTCGAGGGCGAGGATCGCGCCGCCGGCGGTCCGTACGAGTGGATTGACCTCGACCAGCAGGGCGTCCTCGCGGACGAGGACCTGCCACATCCGCTGGAGGACGCCCGCCGCTTCCGGTGGCAGGTGCGCCGCCGCGGCGATCTCGGCGGCCTTCGCCGCGGTGACGCCTTCGGAAGGGTCGATGAGGATGCGGGCCACGGCCTCCGGGCGGGTGGCGGCGACCTCCTCGATGTCCATGCCGCCTTCGGCCGAGGCGATGGCGAGGAAGCGGCCGGCGGCGCGGTCGAGAACGTAGCCGGCGTAGAACTCGCTCTCGATGTCAACTGGTTGGGCGAGCATCACCTTCCGTACGGTATGGCCCTTGATGTCCATGCCGAGGATCTGGCGGGCGGTCAGTTCGGCCGCCGCCGGGTCGGCCGCGAGTTTCACGCCCCCCGCCTTGCCTCGCCCACCGGTTTTCACCTGCGCCTTGACAACGACGCGGCCGCCGAGCCGCTCGGCCGCGTAACGCGCGCCCTTCGGCGAGTCCGTGACCTCCGCCTCCGGCACCGGGATGCCGTATTCCGCGAACAGTTCTCGTGCCTGGTGCTCGTACAGATCCATACCGGCTCCTGACTGAAAAGTGCCGCACGCCCCCTGGACACCACCCACCGGATGCGGGATAACAAGCTTCATACAGTATTCGTCTACTGTATGCAATCTGCCCGAGAGCACGCCGACTCCCCTTACTAGGGACAGGACTTCGTCATGCCCGACGACAGCAGCGACAAGCAGCACGACCTCATCTCCGGTGGGCACTTGGTCGCCAAGGCGCTCAAGGCGGAAGGTGTGGAGGTCACCTACACCCTCTGCGGCGGCCACATCATCGACATCTACGACGGCTGCGTCGACGAAGGCATCGACGTCGTCGACGTACGTCATGAACAGGTCGCCGCCCACGCCGCCGACGGCTACGCCCGCATCACCGGCAAGCCCGGATGCGCCGTCGTCACCGCCGGACCCGGTACGACCGACGCCGTCACCGGGGTCGCCAACGCCTTCCGCGCCGAGTCCCCCATGCTGCTCATCGGCGGCCAGGGCGCACAGCCAGCACAAGATGGGGTCCCTCCAGGACCTCCCGCACGTCGACATGATGACGCCGATCACCAAGTTCGCGGCGACGGTTCCAGACACGGCACGCGCCGCCGACATGGTTTCGATGGCGTTCCGCGAGTGCTACCACGGCGCTCCCGGACCGTCCTTCCTGGAGATTCCGCGCGATGTGCCGGATGCCAAGGTTCCGGTGGAGAAGGCACGGGTGCCCGCGGCCGGGCAGTACCGGCCTCGACCCGCGCGGCCGGCGACCCCGAGGCCGTCGAGAAGCTCGCCGACCTCCTGGTGCACGCCGAGAAGCCGGCCGTCCTGCTCGGCAGCCAGGTGTGGGTCGACCCGGACTCGTACGCCCCCGGAACCATGAACCAGACCATGTACAAGTAGAGGGGCCCCGCCATGACCAAGGCTCTTGAGGGCGTACGCGTCCTCGACATGACGCATGTGCAGTCCGGGCCCTCCGCCACCCAGATCCTCGCCTGGCTGGGCGCGGACGTGGTGAAGCTGGAGGCGCCGGGCGGCGACATCACCCGTAAACAGCTGCGCGACATCCCCGACGTCGACTCGCTCTACTTCACGATGCTCAACTGCAACAAGCGGAGCATCACCCTCAACACCAAGACCGAACGCGGCAAGGAGATCCTCACCGAGCTGATCCGCCGGTCGGACGTACTGGTGGAGAACTTCGGGCCGGGCGCCGTCGACCGGATGGGCTTCACCTGGGACCGCATCCGGGAGATCAACCCGGAGATCGTCTACGCCTCCATCAAGGGCTTCGGCGAGGGGCCATACACCAATTTCAAGGCGTACGAGGTGGTTGCCCAGGCCATGGGTGGCTCTATGTCGACCACCGGCTTCGAGGAGGGGCCGCCGCTGGCCACGGGAGCGCAGATCGGCGACTCCGGCACCGGGATGCACGCGGTGGCCGCCATCCTCGCCGCGCTCTACCAGCGGACGAACACGGGGAGGGGACAGCGCGTCAATGTCGCGATGCAGCATGCCGTCCTCAATCTGTGCCGGGTCAAGGTGCGCGACCAGCAGCGGCTCGGCCGTGGCCCGTTGGCGGAGTACCCGAACGAGGACTTCGGTGACGAGGTGCCACGTTCGGGCAACGCCAGCGGCGGCGGGCAGCCCGGCTGGGCGGTCAAATGCGCGCCCGGCGGGCCGAACGACTACGTGTACGTCATCGTGCAGCCGGTCGGGTGGCGGCCGGTCGCGGGGCTGATCGGCCGACCGGAGCTGGCCGAGGACCCGGAATGGGCGACGCCGGAGGCCCGGCTGAACAAGCTGGGCAAGATGTTCCAGCTGATCGAGGAGTGGTCGGCGACTCTGCCCAAGTGGGAGGTCCTGGAGGCTCTCAACGCCCACAACATCCCGTGCGGGCCGATCCTGTCCACGAAGGAGATCATCGAGGATCCCTCGCTCGCGGCCAACGAGATGATCGTCGAGGTCGAGCACCCCGAGCGCGGCACCTTCACCACCGTCGGCAGCCCGCTGAAGCTGTCCGACTCCCCTGTCGAGATCACCGCCTCCCCGCTGCTCGGCGAGCACAACGCGCAGGTGTACGTCGGCGAACTCGGCCTCGGTGACGAGGAACTGCGCCTGCTCAAGACGAACGGAGTGATCTGAGGATGGCGGACACCGATCGCACAGCCGGCCTCGCGGCCGTACGGGCCCTGCTCGACGCGGTACGGGCCGACGGGCGTGCCGCCCTGACCGCCCCGGAAGGCAGGATCGTCGCCGACGCGTACGGGATAGCCGTTCCGGGCGAGGCCCTGGCCAAGGACGTGGACGAGGCGGTCGCCCACGCGGCCCGCCTCGGCGGTCCCGTCGTACTCAAGATCGTCTCCCCGGACATCCTGCACAAGACCGACGCCGGCGGTGTGGTTGTCGGAGTGGAGGGGGCCGCCGAGGTGCGGGCCGCCTTCTGCCGGATCATCGAGAACGCGCGGGCGTACGACGCCGGGGCCCGGATCGACGGAGTGCAGGTACAGCAACTGCTGCCCCCCGGGCAGGAGGTCATCGTCGGCGCGGTGACCGACCCGACCTTCGGGAAGGTCGTCGCCTTCGGGCTCGGCGGCGTCCTGGTGGAGGTGCTGAAGGACATCACCTTCCGGCTGGCACCCGTCACCGCGGACGAGGGGCTGTCGATGCTCGACTCCATCGGGGCGGCCGAGATCCTGCGCGGCGTACGAGGCGCCCCAGCGGTGGACCGCTGGGCGCTGGCGGAACAGATCCGCCGGCCTGGCCGGCGATGTCGAGGTGGAGGAGGCGTGCGCGTACCTCTTCGAGCGCGGAGTCGTCGCCTACCCGTACACGACGGAGAAGCCGGTCGCGGTGCTCGGCGCGAAGTACCGGTGGGCCCGCGCGGCCGGGTTGCTGGGAGGCGGCCGATGACCTGAGTGACTGCTCGGACCACGGGGCCCGCGGTGAGCCGCTCACCCGCGGGCCCCGGCACGGAGAGAACGGACAGGGGGCGCTGGCCAGGCTTCTTCGACGCAAGGGGTTCGATCGACATGGCAACAACAGACATCTCCGTATCAGTCCCCTACAGAGAGGTGACGGACGCCAACGGCCGGATGTACCGGCTCGGTGAGACCGACGTCGACATCATGGGACGGCCTCGCAAGTGGATGGTCATCCTGCCCTGGGTCGGCATGATGGGGATCAGCTCGGCGGAGTACGCGTTCGCGTCCGCCGAGGAAACGCTGCACACCGCACACGGCTGGGGAAGCCATCACATCTTTTGGATGCTGGGCGTGTGGGTGTTCTTCCAGGCCGCGGTGGCCTTCCCGGCCGGCAAACTGCGCGAGAGCGGCCGGCTGCCGGCCCGCTGGGCGATGATGCTGGGCGCGGTGGGCACGTTGCTCGGCTATCTCTCGCTGGCGTTCGCGCCGCATGTGGTCGT
Organism: Streptomyces sp. NPDC051219; assembly: GCF_040682335.1. Taxonomy (NCBI): domain Bacteria; kingdom Bacillati; phylum Actinomycetota; class Actinomycetes; order Kitasatosporales; family Streptomycetaceae; genus Streptomyces; species Streptomyces sp. NPDC051219. Next base: position 36,530 of record NZ_JBFBAS010000012.1, on the reverse strand, counting down.
GGCGTATGTCGGGTTCGGCATGTTCAGCGGGATGGGCGCCGGCATGGTCTACGCGACCTGCGTGAACATGGTCGGCAAGTGGTATCCGGAGCGCAAGGGAGGCAAGACCGGGTTCGTCAACGGCGGATTCGCCTACGGGTCCGTCCCGTTCGTCTTCATCTTCACCGGCTACATGGACCTGACGAACTTCCGGGCCGTGCTGGTGGCTGTCGGTGTCTTCCTCGCCCTGGTGGTGGCCGTCGCGGGGTACTTCTTCCGGGACCCGCCGAAGAACTGGTGGCCCGCCGACGTCGACCCGCTGCGCAAGCCGGACGACCCGCGGGCGCGGCGGGCGCTGGAGAAGAACCCGCCGGCGGTGAAGCAGTACACGCCGATCGAGGCCTGGCGCACGGGCCGGGTGGGCCTGATGTGGTTCTGTCTGCTGTGCACGTCGGGGGTGAACATCTTCGGCATCGCGTTCCAGGTCCCGTTCGGTAACGAGGCCGGCTTCGCGGGCGGCATCGTGGCGACGGCCATGTCGCTGAAGGCGATCGTGAACGGCACGGGCCGCGGCGTCATCGGCTGGCTCTCCGACCGGTACGGCCGCAAGCAGTGCCTGATCTTCGTCTGCATCGTGCTCGGGCTCTCCCAGTACGGCATCCTCTTCGCCGGGAACATCAACAACCTGCCGCTGTTCCTGCTGTTCTCCAGCATCTCCGGCTTCGGCGGTGGCGCCATCTTCCCGATGTTCGCGGCGATGACGGCGGACTACTTCGGAGAGAACAACAACGCCTCCAACTACGGCCTTGTCTACAGCTCCAAGCTGGTGTCGGGCCTGCTCGGTTCCGGTATGGGCGCCGTGGTCGTCGGTGCGTGGGGCTACGGCGGCGCCTTTGTGCTCGCCGGATCGATCTCGCTGTTCGCCGGCTTCGTGGCGCTGTTCCTGCACGCGCCTGGACGGCCGCGGGCACGGCGTGTCGAGCCGAACCCGCGGCCGATCAGCCGCGATGCGCTCTAGCCAGGCGATGAGGACCTAGCAGTCCTTCTCACGCAGTGAGTGGAGGTGGGCACTGGACTTGCGGGCGAACGTGAACGCGTCGGCGGGGTTGTCGTGTTCCGCCTGCCAGTGGTGGTCGAGGCGCCCGCCGTGGGTACGGCTCACCGCCGAGATGAACCGCTTGTAGTCGATGTCTCCGTCCCCGACGTCCACCATCCGGTAGCCGTCGCGGACGGATTCGTCGTGTTCGCCGTCCTTGACATGGAAGAGGGGATAGCGGTCCGGCTGCCTGAGTACGTACCGCAGCGGGTCGAAGGGCGCCGACGTGCCGTCCACCCGCTTGCCGAACCGGAACTGGGCGACGTACGCCCAGTAGATGTCCATCTCCAGATAGACCAGGTCGGGGTCGGTCTCGGCGAGCAGCACGTCGTAGAGGCGGACGTCGGGCCGGTCGGTCGCGAAGGAGAACTCCTCGGCGTGGTTGTGCTGGTAGAACTTCATGCCGCGCTTCTTCGCCTCGGCGCCGTACGTGTTGAAGTCCTCGGCGGCCCGCTTCCACCCGTCGACGGTGGCGCCGTAGCGCCAGGGGCCGGACGCCGTGCCGATGTGCTTGAGGCCGAGGGCCTGGGCGTCGTCGAGCACCTTGGTGAGGTTCTGGGCGAACGTGTACGCGTTCGGGTTGCCGTCGTCGTAGTAGCCGACATGGCTGCCGATGCCGCGCAGGCCGTGGTCGCGGGTCAGCTGCCTGAGCTGCGCGAGGGTGATGGGGCCGGCCGAGCCCTGGGAGTACCCGGCGAACTCGACCTCGTCGTAGCCGAAGCGCTCCAGCTCTTCGAAGACCTTGGCGAAGCCGAGGGTCGAGACCTTGGAGCGGAGGCTGTAGAGCTGGATGCCGAGGCGGCCGGGCGGCAGTACGGGACGGCCTCGGCCGCTCGGCGCCGCGGCCGCGCTCGTGGTGCTCGCGCCGAGGAGCGCGGCGGCCGTGGCACCGGCGGCAACGCCGAGCATGCCGCGTCTGCTGAGCTTGTGGGCGAGTTCGGGGTCGTTGGTGATCTTGCGGCTCATGCGGGGGACTCCTTCTGTCAGTGCAGTCCGGCGAGCTGGAGGAGCAGCGATTTCACGTCGGTGGCCGCGAGGCGGCCGGTGACGGCGTGGGGGGTGGAGCACAGGATGAGCGGACCCTCTTCGTCGCGCTCGGGGAGGCGGCCGTGGCTGCCGCGGATGGGCGAGGGGTCCAGGGGCACCACGGCCATGCGGTAGCGCATGCCGAGCTTCTTGCGGGCCAGCGCCTTGGCCGCCCTGACCCGTACATACGGGTCGAGGGGGTCCATGAAGAGCTCGACGGGGTCGTAGCCGGGCTTGCGGTGGATCTCGACGAGCTGGGCGAAGTCGGGGGCGCGGTCATCGTCGAGCCAGTAGTAGTACGTGAACCAGGCGTCCGGCTCGGCGACCGCGACCAGTTCTCCCGAGCGGGGGTGGTCGATGCCGTACTCCTTCTTGCCCTCGTCGTCGAGGAGGCGCTCGATGCCGGAGAGGTCCCGGAGCGCTGCGCGGGTGACGTCGAGGTCTTCCGGCCGGCGCACGTAGACGTGCGCGATCTGGTGGTCGGCGACCGCGAACGCCCGGGAGGCCATGGGGTCGAGGTATTCCATGCCGTCCTGGGTGTGCACTTCCAGGAGTCCGGCCCGGCGCAGTGCCCGGTTGATGTCGACGTGGCGGGAGACACGGGTGATGCCGTACTCGGAGAGGGCGACGACGGTTCGGCCCTCGGCCGCGGCGTCGTCGAGCAGCGGCCCGACGACCGCGTCGAGTTCGGCGGCCGCCCGGATGGAGCGGGGGTCGTCGGGGCCGTACCGCTGGAGGTCGTAGTCGAGATGCGGGAGGTAGCAGAGGGTCAGGTCGGGGTGGCGGGTGGCGATGACGTGGCGGGTGGCGTCCACGATCCAGCGGGAGGAGACGAGGTCGGCTCCGGGGCCCCAGAAGTGGAAGAGGGGAAACGTGCCGAACTTCTCGGTGAGTTCGTCGTGGAGGGCGGGCGGCCGCGTGTAGCAGTCGGGTTCCTTGCGGCCGTCGGCGTAGTAGACGGGCCGTGGGGTGACCGTGATGTCGGTGTCGGCGCCCATCGCGTACCACCAGCAGAGGTTGGCGACGGTGTACCCGGGGTGGGCGCGGCGGGCCGCGTCCCAGACCTTGTCGCCCTCGACGAGGCCGTTGTGCTGGCGCCACAGCAGCACCTCGCCGAGGTCGCGGAAGTACCAGCCGTTGCCGACGATGCCGTGCTCGGCGGGAAGGGTTCCGGTGAGGAACGTGGACTGTGCGGCGCAGGTCACGGCCGGCAGGACGGTGGTCAGGGGCGCCGACGACCCGTTCCGGGCCATGGCTTTGAGACGGGGCATGTGGTCGAGGAGCTGGGGCGTGAGGCCGACGACGTCCAGGACGAGGAGGGGGGTCGGTTGCGTCATGGGAGTTCCTTGAGGCCGAGGCCGGTCAGCAGGTCGCGGGCGAGGGCGAGTTCGGCGGCGATGCCGTCGGCGAGCTGGGTGCGGTTACGGGGTCGCAGCTCGGCCGGGAGGGCCTGCCAGGTGTACGTCTCGACTTCGAGATGGCGGGTGAGCGGGGGGCCGTCGGACGCGGGTCCGCCGACGAGTCGGGCCAGGGTGTCCTGGAGCACGGGAAGGGTGGACGTCAGGGGCGGGGCCGGCGGGGCGTGCAGCGGGACGTGGAAGTGAGCGCGCCAGGGTGCTCCTTCGGGCAGCGCGCCGCCGCCCAGCGCCTCGGGTAGGTCGTCGGTGCCGCGCAGGCCGGCAGCCGTGCGGGTGCGGGTCTGGTGCAGGAAGCGGGGCTCGGCGAAGGCGGCGAGCGCGTCGCGGACCTCGGGGAGATGGGGGTGTTCGGCGTGCAGCGCGGCGGAGAGCTGTGCCTTGGTGACGGTGACACGGGCTGCCGCGAGGGCGTCGAGGGCGGTCGCGGGGTCCTCGAAGGAGGTGGCGAGGTGGCAGGTGTCGACGCAGACGCCGATGCGGTCGCTGCCGATGCGGGTGAGGGGACGTATCGCGTCGGCGGTCGTCTCGACCGTGCAGCCGGGCTCCGGTTCCAGACCGACGTGGACGGACTTCCCGCTCAGTTCCTCCAGGGCGTCGAGGCGCTCGGCGAGCGTGGCCAGGGCGCGGTGGGCCGTGTCGGCCGCCGCCTCGTCGAAGGGTGTCCGCCAGGCGAGCGGCAGGGTGGAGATGGTGCCCTCGGTGACGTCGTCCGGCAGCAGGGTGACCAGCAGCCGGGCCAGATCCGAGGTGTGGGCGAGACGCTCCGGGTCGGTCCAGTCCGGCTTGTAGACCCGGTACTTGACCTCCTCCGCGCCGAATCCCTCGTAGGGGAAGCCGTTGAGCGTGACCACCTCCAGTCCGCGGCGGTCGAGTTCGGCGCGCAGGCCGCGCAGCGCCGCCGGGTCGGTGACCAGGGCGTGGGCCGCGCCCCTGGCCAGCCACAGTCCGATGCCGAGGCGGTCGCGGCCGAGCCGTTTGCGTACCGGCTCGCAGTGGTCGCGCAGCTGCGCGACCACGCCGTCGAGGGTTTCTGCGGGGTGGACGTTGGTGCAGTAGGCGAGGTGGACCGTGGAGCCGTCCGGGTGACGGAAGCGCATGGCTCATGCCTCCCCGGTTCCGCCCCGGAGGATCGAGTTGCCCTCGTGGGTGGCGGCGGGGGCCGGGTCCGCGACGTCCAGCCGGAGCCTGCCGCTGAGGCCGTAGAAGGCGACAGGGTTGCGCCACAGCACCTGGTCGACGTCGTCCTCGGAGAAGCCGCCGGCGAGCATCGCGTCGCCCACCTTGCGGGTCTTCAGCGGGTCGCTCCTGCCCCAGTCGGCGGCGGAGTTGACCAGGACCTTGTGCGTACCGTGGTCCTTCAGGACCGCCACCATGCGGTCCTCGTCCATCTTGGTGTCCGGATAGACGGAGAAGCCGAGCCACGCTCCGCTGTCGGCGGCCTCCTTCACGGTCGTCTCGTTGAGGTGGTCGAGCAGGACCCGGTCCGGCGGGAGGTCGGACTCGCGTACGACGTCGATAGTGCGGCGCAGGCCGGCGAGCTTGTCCCGGTGCGGGGTGTGGACGAGTGCGGGCAGGCCGTGGGCGGCGGCGAGCTGGAGCTGGGTGGCGAGGGCGGCGTCCTCGGCCGGGGTCATGGAGTCGTAGCCGATCTCGCCCACGGCGACGACGTTGTCCTTGACGAGGTAGCGGGGCAGCTCGGTCAGGACGGGGGCGCAGCGCGGGTCGTTCGCCTCCTTGGGGTTGAGGGCGAGCGTGCAGTGGTGAGCGATGCCGTACTGCGCGGCGCGGAAGGGCTCCCAGCCGAGGAGTGCGTCGAAGTAGTCGTAGAAGCTGGCGGGTGAGGTCCGGGGCTGGCCGAGCCAGAAGGCGGGCTCGACGAGGGCCCGGACTCCAGCGGCGTACATCGCCTCGTAGTCGTCGGTGGTGCGGGAGGTCATATGGATGTGGGGGTCGAAGATACGCATCAGGACTCCTCGCGGGTCAGGGCCAGAACGCGGTGCAGATCGGCGGGGACTTCGCGGCCGGCGGCACTGCGTTCGTCCGCGTAGTCGGCGAGCATGCGGGCCAGTTCGGCGTCGCCGCGGGCGCGGGCACCGAGGCCGGCGACGGCTTCCACCGGCACGCCCGTGAACAGGCACTTGAGGATCGCGTGCCGCCAGGCGTGCGGGTCCAGGTGGGCGGAGGCGAACGGGCCGACGGCCGCGGCGACGAGCCGCGTGTCGTTGGTCCGCAGCGCGTCCTCGACCAGCGGCAGTCCGTCGGCCGGAGTGAGCCGCCCCAGGAACGACAGTGCCCGGAGCACCGCGCGCCGCTCGGCCGCCGTGCCCTGCCGGTAGAGCCGGGCGGTGGTGGGCCCGTCCGCGTCGGCCGCGTGCAGCAGGAGAACGCGCGCGTCGTCGGCGGCGTCGTCGCCGCACTGCCGGCCGGCCTCCGCGAAGCGGAACTCCCAGCCGGGCAGCCCCGCGGCGGCCTCGGTCAGCGCCCCGTCCAGCCAGGCGCGGGCCGCTCCGCCGAGCCGCTTCTCCAGTGCGGAGTACGAGCCGGTCAGCATGAGGTACCTCCCGCGTCGAGTGACCGCAGGAACCGCAGGGACCGCTCGGCGAGGTCCGGGCCGGCGTGCGAGTGGCGGGGCAGTTCGACAACCGTCAGCCCCTGGTAGCCGGTGGCGCGCAGCGCCTCCAGTACGGGCGGGAAGTCGATCTCACCGTCCCCGAAGGGCAGGTGCTCGTGCACCCCGCGCCGCATGTCCTCGATCTGCACGTGCCGCAGCCAGGGCGCCGCGTCGATTACGCAGTCTTCGGGCGAGGCGGGCTCCAGGCACTGGCAGTGGCCGATGTCGAGGGTGAGGCCGAGGGGCTCGGGGTCGCCGAGGAGACCGCGCAGGTGGTGGAAGTCGGCGAGTGTGGCGAGGAGATGACCGGGCTCGGGCTCGACGGCGAGCGGTATGCCGCTGTCCGCCGCGGCGTCGAGTACGGGATCGAAGGACTCTTCGAGCCGCTTCCAGGCGGTGTCGGCGTCGGTGCCCTCGGGGACGACGCCGCTGAAGCAGTGCACGGCGTGGGCGCCGAGGTCCGCGGCGACGTGTACCGCCGTCGTCAGCAGACGGACGCGGGCCGCGCGGCGGTCGGGGTCCGGGTCGAGGAGGGAGGGGCCGTGCTTGTGCCGGGGGTCGAGGACGTACCGCGCGCCGGTCTCGACGGTGACGCCGAGACCGAGTCGCTGGAGCCGGTCGGCCACCCTGCGCGTGCGGGTGGCCAATTCGGGGGCGAGGGGGTCCAGGTGCATGTGGTCGAGGGTCAGCCCGACCCCCTCGTAGCCGAGGTCGGCGAGCAGTTCGAGGGCGTCGTCGAGCCGGAGGTCGGTGAGCCCGTTGGTTCCGTATCCGAAGCGCAGACTCATGTGGGGCTCACCTTCCGTGCGAACTTCCGGGCGAGGGGTACGAGTGCCATCAGCGCCGCGCCGGTCCCGACGGCCCCGGTGCGGGCCGCGAGCGCGGCCTGCAGCGGGATCATGGCTCTGATCCCGCCGCCGACGGCGCGCTGGGTGAGGGTCGGAGAGGGGTTGAGCGCGGCGTGCAGCAGTGGCCGGGCGGCGGTGCCGGCGTAGACGGCGCCGAGCCCGGTGGCCGCGAGCCGGGCCGCCCCGCCTGCCCGGCCCCCGTGGCCTCCGTGGCCGAGCGCTGCGTGCCGGCGGCCCACCAGCGCTCCGAGCGTGACCGTCGCGGCGAGTGCCGCCAGTGGTACGGCGGTTGAACCGCCGTGTGCCTCGTGGCGCGATACGGCGGTGACGGCGAGGGTGTGCACCCCGAGGAGCGCGGCGGCCGGCATCGCGTCGCGCGCGGCCCCGGAGGGACGGGCTCCGTCCCGCCGGCCGCCGTTGTTCCCAGGAATGCGGCGTGCCTCCCGGCGCCGCCCGGCGCGGCTGCTTCGCGCAACGGCGCGGGAAGCCGAGCCGCCCGGCGGCGGTGACATCGTTGCCGTCGCTCCCAGGAGCAGGTCCAGGGAGCGGGCGGTGGCCATGGCTGCCGGACCCACTGCCGTGTGCTTCAGGTGCAGGTCGTACGACCAGACCGTGGCTGCGAGAGCCGTGGCCACCGCGAGGGCCGGGCGGCCGGCGCGGGACGACAGGGCCAGGCCCGCCAGGGTCAGGCCGCCCGCCGCCGCCAGGGCCGCACCCGGGCGTATGCGGCCCGACGGGATCGGGCGGTGCGGGCGGTCTACCGCGTCCTCGGCGCGGTCTGCCCAGTCGTTGAGCGCCATGCCCGCCTCGTAGAGGCAGAGGGACGCGCCGATGGCGAACCCGGTGCCCCGGTTGGGGCGCAGGCCCACTGCGGCCGCTCCCGCCAGCGCGTCGCCCGGCACCGTGAACAGCGCGGAGACGCGCAGGAGTTCGGCCCAGGCGCGTGAGCTCACTTCCCCTCCCGCAGCTGGTCCGCGAAGGCCAGCAGAGCGGTGTACTGGTCCGCCAGGGCTGCCGGGCCGCCGTCCGGGTCCTTGAAGTAGAAGCCGAGTTCCGGCCGCGGGCCCGTCAGGCCCTTTTCATGGGCGCGGGCCAGGAGCCGGGCCAGGTCCAGGACCAGGGGGGCCGCCAGAGCCGAGTCGCAGCCCTGCCAGATCGTCTGGAGGACCATCCGGGAGCCGAGGAAACCCTCGAAGGCGATGTGGTCCCAGGCCGTCTTCCAGTCGCCGAGAGCGGGGACCTCGTCGATGTGGACCTCGCCCTCGGGCACCGATCCCAGCGTGTCGGCCAGGACGCGGTTCTTGCCCGCGTTCTTGGCGGCGGCGGCCGCCGGGTCGGCCAGGACCGCCCCGTCCCCGCCGCCCAGCAGGTTCGTACCCGACCACGCGCGTACGGACAGGGAGCGCTGGAGGAACATCGGGGCGAGTACCGACCTCAGGAGCGTCTGGCCGGTCTTGCCGTCGCGGCCCGCGTGGGGAAGCCCGCAGGCCGCGACGGCGTCGCGCAGGGCGGCGGTGTGCAGCCCGGTCGAGGGGGTGAAGTTGACGTAGGGACAAGCCGCCCGCAGGGCGGCCGCCGCGTACAGCGAGCTGGCCGGCAGGCGTGGGTCGGACGGCGACGGGGCCGGTTCCGTGGAGGCCACGTTGACGACGACCGTCCGGGTGAGGCCCCGGCGGCGGGTGAAGTCCGTCAGGTCCGCCGCGAAGGACTCGACGAGTTCGGCGTCCGTACGGGTGTCGCCCGGCAGTGGCCCGCCCGGACGTATCTCCGCGTCGGCCGCGGTGAGTTCGCCGCGCACCGCCGAGGTGAGCCCGTACGGCAGGACTCCCTGCGCCTCCAGGGCCTCCGCCCGCTTGGGCAGCGGGCAGCCGGCCGTGTCGTGCCCGCCGAAGGCGAGCGAGGAGAGCGGGGGCAGTCCCGCTCCCGCGAAGGGGGCTGTCTCGGTGACCATGCCCGTCGCCGGGTGCAGTCCCGCGGTGATCGCGGCGCACCCGGCCATGGCCGTGGTGGCGACGGAGCCGCGTGCTCCGACGAACCAGACTCCTGTGCCTCCCGTACGCGGCTCGGACGGAGTGGGAGCGGATGGGGTGGTCACGGCTGCTGCCTCCCTGCGGATACCGGGCGGGTGGAAGAGACGGCGGGCGGGGTCCGGCGTACCCCGCCCGCCGCCGATGTCGGGCTACCCCTTGACGGGCAGCTCCTTGATCCGGATGTTGCGGAACGAGACCTGGTCGGAGTCACCATGGTTCTGGATGCCGAAGTGACCCCGGGCCAGACTGCGTACGGGATCGGTGTTGGTGAAGTCGTTGATCTTCACTCCGTTGAGGAAGATGCGCAGGCGCTCTCCCTCGACCCGGATCTCGTACGTGTTCCACTCACCCGGGGGGTTGAGGGCTGCGTCCCGGGCGGCGATGTTCGCGGCCTTGAAGCCGTACACCGAGCCGGTGGTCCTCTCCGGTGCGTCGCTCGCGTCGATCTGGATCTCGTACCCCTTGTTGACGGCCGACCACGGGTCGTCGGAGGCCGGGAAGCCCACGAAGATCCCGGAGTTGTCGTCGCCCGCCATCTTCCAGTCGAGCTTGAGGGAGTACGACTTGAGCTCCTTGGCCTGGTACCAGAGCAGGCCCATGCCGCCGGTCGAGTTCAGCGTCCGGTCCTTCACCGCGAAGGAGCCGGGGCCGGCCTGCTTCCAGCCCTCCAGGGTTTCGCCGTTGAACAGCGGCCGGTAGTCCTTGGACGGCTTGCAGTCGGCCTTGGCGATCCCCGTCGCGTACAGCAGTCCGCCGAGGAGGTGCTTGCGGAAGGCCGGCTCGGCGTACGACTCCTTGGTGTGACCGCCGCCGGTGTAGAAGGAGCGGCCGCCCTCGTACGGCTGGCACCAGGCGATCGGGTGGTCGCCCTTCATCGTGCCGCCGGTGTAGCTGGTCTCGTCCAGCGTGGCGAGGACACGCGCCTGTTCACGCGGGTTGGTGCGGTAGTTGTACCACTCGTCGGTGCGCTGCCAGGTGGTGTCCAGGTGCGCGGTGGCGGGGTGGTCGTGGTCCTCCACGCGGACCGTCGCGGACTGGATGTGCGGGTGCGACTGGAAGTACGCGCCGACGAGTCCGCCGTAGAACTTCCAGTCGTACTCTGTGTCGGCGGCGGCGTGCACGCCCATGTAGCCGCCGCCGTCGGCGACGTACTGCTCGAAGACGGTCTGCTGGTTGGCGTTCAGTACGTCTCCCGTCGTGGAGAGGAACACCACGGCGTCGTAGCGCGCCAGGTTCTGCGGGGTGAACTGACCGGCCTCCTCCGTGGAGTCGACGGCGAGTCCGCGCTCCGCGCCGAGTTCCTTCAGGGCGGTGACTCCGGCCGGAATGGAGTCGTGGCGGAATCCGGCGGTCTTGGAGAAGACCAGGACCCGCTTCCTCAGCGTGGCGTCGGCCTTGGCCGTGGACAGGGTGAAGTCGTCCACGTCGTAGAGGGCTCCGGCGCCGCCCTTGAAGACGAGATACAAGGTGGTCGTCCCGGCGGGCGGCTTCTTCAGGGTCGCCGTGACGTCCTGGAAGGTCTCCCAGCCTCCGGTCACGGGGACGACGGTGGAGCCGAGGAGCTTGCCGTCGGGTGCTCCGGTACGGACCTCCAGGGTGCCGCCGGCGCCACCGGAGGAGACACGCGCGGTGAGGGCGGTCGCGTCGCCGACCCGGTAGGGCTTGAACGCGATCCAGTCGCCGTTGCTGATGTCGCCGACGGTCTTGCCGCCGTGGGCGGGAGTCTTGTTGAAGATGTTGACGCCGCTCGCCGCGTTGTAGTGCTCGGCCTGGCGGTGCTTGGGCTGGACGACGTTCTGGTCGTGGGTGGTCAGCGGGGCCTGGCCGCCGGCGCCCTGGTCGGTGTACTCGGCGTCGAAGACCCCGAAGATGTTGGCGTTGGGGTCGTGCTCGCCGTCGGCCGTGGTCTTGAGGATGCCCGTGCAGCCGTTGGCGGAGGTGACGGGGTGGCCGTGGCTGTCGTGGCCGAGGATGTGGGTGACCTTGACCTTCGCGCAGTCGATGGTCCCGTCCTCGGGGTCGGACACGGTCACCCTGAACGGGATCTCGTCGCCGAAGGTGAACAGCTGGCCGTCACCGGGGAGTTCGAGCGTCACCTTGGGAGCGGTATTGCCGACAACCACCTGGACGCTGGCCGAGCCGGTGCGCCCGGACTGGTCCTTGGCGGTGACGGTGGCCGTGTAGGTGCCGTTCTTGCGGTACGTGTACGTGGGGTTGGCGGCGTTGGAGGTTCCGCCGTCGCCGAAGGTCCAGGAGTACGTGAGGGCGTCACCGTCGGAGTCGCTGGTGCCCGCCGAGGAGAACCTCACCCGCAGCGGCGACTGGCCGGAGGTCTTGTCCGCCTTGGCCTCGGCGACCGGGGAGTGCCCGTCGGTGGCGTTCTCGATGCGGTAGAGCGCGGAGTTCTCGTTGCCGCCGAACCAGGCGGTGCCGTAATCGAGGACATACAGCGCGCCGTCGGGACCGAAGGCCATGTCCATCACCTGGGTGCCGGTCCAGGGGAAGGCGTTGATGGACTGGACCGCGCCGTCGGCGCCGTGCTCGACGCGCTTGATCCAGCGCCGGCCGAACTCACCGGCGAAGTAGTCGCCGTCGTACGCCTCGGGGAACTTGACGGGCGAGTCCAGGTCCGCGTCGTAGCGGTAGACGGGTCCGCCCATCGGGGACTCCGAGCCGCTGCCGAACTCGGGCACGGATCCGCCGTCGTACGGGATCCAGGCCTCCTGCGCGGGCGGCAGGTCGACCAGGCCGGTGTTGTGCGGCGAGTCGTTCTTGGGAGCCGCGCAGTCGAAGGCCGCGCCGGAGGTCTTGGTCGCGAAGTCGTAGTCGGTGTACGCCTCGTTCTTGCCGGTGCAGAACGGCCAGCCGTAGTTCCCCGGCTTGGTCACCCGGGCGAACTCCACCTGTCCGGCCGGCCCGCGCTTGGGGTCGGCCGCGCCCGCGTCGGGCCCGTAGTCGCCGACGTACACGATCCCGGTGGGCCGGTCGACGCTGAACCGGAAGGGGTTGCGGAAGCCCATCGCGTAGATCTCGGGGCGGGTCTTCGCGGTGCCGGGGGCGAAGAGGTTGCCTTCCGGTACGGAGTAGGAGGCGTCGTCGTTGACCTTGATGCGGAGGATCTTGCCGCGCAGGTCGTTGGTGTTGCCGGAGGTACGGCGGGCGTCGTACGCCGGGTTGCGGTCCGGGCGCTCGTCGATCGGCGTGAAGCCGTCGGAGGCGAACGGGTTGGAGTCGTCGCCCGTGGAGAGGTAGAGGTTGCCCTGCGCGTCGAAGTCGATGTCACCGCCGACGTGGCAGCAGATGCCGCGGGTGGCCGGGACGTCGAGGACCTTCTTCTCGCTGGCGTTGTCGAGGGTGCCGTCCGCCTTGAGCACGAAGCGGGAGAGGCGGTTCACACCGTCGTACTTGGCGAAGTCCGCGGCCGTGCCCTCGTTGGGGGCATCGCCCGCAGGGGTGTCGAGGGGCGGTGCGTAGTAGAGGTAGATGAAGCGGTTCTCGCTGAACTTCGGGTCCACTCCGACGCCTTGCAGACCCTCCTCGTCGTGCGAGTAGACGAGGATCTTGCCGGCCAGGCGGGTGGTCCCGGCGCTGTCGGTGATCCGCAGCTCCCCGTCGCGCGAGGTGTGCAGCACGTTGCGGTCCGGCAGTACGGCCAGGCTCATGGGCTCGCCGACCTCGGGCTCCCCCTTGGCGAGGGTGACCTGCTGGAAGTCCTCGGCGGCCGCGGCGGGTTCGGGGATCTCCGCCGCGGTGGTGAGCGGCGCGGAGAGGGCGAGTGAGGTGGCGGCGAGGAGGCTGCCGGTGAGGAGTGCGAGCGCCTTCCGGGTTCTGAGCCTTTTCCTGTGCACGTAAGTCCTCCGGTTGAAGCCGGTTGTACGGGCGGGTGCGGTGGGGCACCGGCGCGCGCCGTCACGCCGGAAAAGCCCTATGTCCTGAACACCTCAAGGACGGTAGCCGGGTTCGTCCTGAGCGGAAAGCCCTTGTGCACGACAAGAGTTGAACTTTCTCCAGACACAGGACAAAGCCGTTTAGGGGCAGGTGTGAGCCGCCCGGCGGCGGTCCGGCCGCCGGGCGGTGAACTGGCCTTACGGTCAGCCGCCGCCCCCGAAGGCGGCGTCGAAGGACGCGGCCGGCGGGTCGAAGTCGTACCGCTTGAGGACGGAAAGCGCTTCCGGAGCGCCGGTCAGCCGGTCCATTCCGGCGTCCTCCCACTCCACCGAGACGGGTCCCCCGTAACCGATCGAGCGCAGCATCCTGAAGACGTCCTCCCAGGGGACGTCACCGTGCCCGGCCGAGACGAAGTCCCAGCCCCGCCGCGGATCACCCCATGCCAGGTGGGAGCCGAGCCGGCCGTTGCGGCCGTCGAGCCGCTTGCGGGCCTCCTTGCAGTCCACGTGGTAAATCCGGTCGCGGAAGTCCCACAGGAAGCCGACCGGGTCCAGGTCCTGCCACACGAAGTGGCTCGGGTCGAAGTTGAGCCCGAATGCCGGCCGGTGGCCGACAGCCTCCAGAGCCCGGTGCGTGGTCCAGTAGTCGTACGCGATCTCGCTCGGGTGGACCTCGTGGGCGAAGCGCACGCCTTCCGCGTCGAAGACGTCCAGGATCGGGTTCCAGCGCTCCGCGAAGTCCTCGTACCCCCGCTCGATCATGCGCGGCGGTACGGGCGGGAACATCGCGACCAGATGCCAGATGGAGGAACCGGTGAAGCCGATGACGGTCTCGACGCCGAACGCGGCGGCCGCGCGGGCGGTGTCCTTGATCTCGGCCGCCGCCCGCTGCCGTACCCCCTCGGGTTCGCCGTCGCCCCAGATCCTGGCGGGCAGGATGCCCTGATGGCGTTCGTCGATGGGGGAGTCGCAGACGGCCTGGCCGACCAGGTGGTTGGAGACCGCCCAGCACTTCAGCCCGTACTTGTCGAGCAGCTGCCGGCGCGAGTCCAGGTACCCGGAGTCGTTCAGCGCCTTGTCGACCTCGAAATGGTCGCCCCAGCAGGCGAGTTCGAGACCGTCGTAGCCGAAGTCACGGGCGAGCCGGCAGACCTCCTCCAGCGGAAGGTCGGCCCACTGGCCGGTGAAGAGCGTGAAGGGACGTGGCATGGTGAGGCTGCCTCCTTGAGCCCGGCGTGACCTGCCGGGCAGGCCTAGAAGGGGACGAGGGTGTAGGCGGCGTTCTTCGCGGCGCTCTCCTCCACCGCCGCGAGCACCCGCTGGACCTGGAGGCCGTCGGCGAAGGACGGCGCCGGTTCGGTGCCGGTGGCGACGGCCGTGATGAGATCGCGCGCCTGGTGGACGAAGGTGTGCTCGTAGCCGAGCGCGTGGCCGGGCGGCCACCAGGCCTCCAGATACGGATGGTCCGGCTCGGTGACCAGGATCCGGCGGAAGCCGGCGGACGCGGCCGGCTCGGTGTGGTCGTGGAAGCTCAGCTCGTTCAGCCGCTCCAGGTCGAAGGCCAGCGAACCACGCTCGCCGTTGAGTTCGAGCCGCAGTGCGTTCTTCCGCCCCGACGCCATCCGGGTGGCCTCGAAGGAGGCCAGGGCCCCGGAGGCGAGCCGCCCGGTGAACACCGCCGCATCGTCCACGGTCACCTGGCCTCGCCCGGTGCCGCCGCCGCCCGACAGTCCGGTGACGGCACCGGCGGGCAGGGGCCGCTCCCGTACGAACGTCTCGGTGAGCGCGGACACTCCCACCACGGGCTCCCCCGCCAGGTACTGCGCGAGGTCGATGATGTGCGCGCCCAGGTCCCCCAGCGCGCCCGATCCGGCGTGTTCCCGCTGCAGCCGCCAGGCCAGCGGGAACTCCGGGTCCACCAGCCAGTCCTGCAGATACGTGACCCTGACGTGCCGCAGCGCGCCGAGGCGGCCGTCGGCGATCAGCCTGCGGGCATACGCGATGGCAGGCGCCCTGCGGTAGTTGAAGCCCACCATCGCCACCTGGCCGTTCAGCCGGGCCCGGGCGGCGGCCGCCACCATCTCCTCCGCCTCCTCCACCGTGTTGGCCAGCGGCTTCTCGCACAGCACGTGCTTGCCCGCCTCCAGTGCCGCGATCGCGATCTCGGCGTGGCTGTCCCCCGGCGTGCAGACGTCGACGATCTGCACATCGTCACGGGCGATGAGGTCCCGCCAGTCGGTCTCGGCGGCGGCCCAGCCGTGCTTCTCGGCGGCGGCTCTCACCGCTGTCCGGTCGCGGCCGCAGACGGCCGCGAGGACGGGCCGTACCGGCAGGTCGAAGACGCGGCCCGCGGTGCGCCAGCCCTGGGAGTGGGCCGCGCCCATGAACGCGTATCCGACCATGCCGATACCGAGAGTCGGCGGTGGCGCCTCGGTGTCCGTCTGCTCCCTCTGCTCCGTCCGGGCCATACGGGTTCCTCCTCGTCGCTTGCTCGGTGGGGGCGGGCGGGGCGCGCGGCCCGGTCCGGTCAGCTGAAGCCGGTGGGCAGGTACTGGTCGACGTTGTCCTTGGTGACGACGGCCGAGTAGAGGGTGATCGAGGCCGGGATCTCCAGCTCCGCCATTCCGCTGACCCCCTTGGCCTGGCCGACGGCGCGGGCCAGGTCGATGGCCGAGGCGGCCATGGTCGGCGGGTAGAGGACGGTGGCCTTCAGGACGGAGTTGTCCGCCTTGATGGCGTCCATGGCGGACTTGGCGCCGGCGCCGCCGACCATCAGGAAGTCGTCCCGGCCGGCCTGCTGGATGGCGCGCATCGCGCCGACTCCCTGGTCGTCGTCGTGGTTCCACAGGGCGTCGAACTGCTTCTGCGCCTGGAGCAGTTGCGCCATCTTGGCCTGGCCCGACTCGACGGTGAACTCGGCGGCCTGGCGAGCCACCTTCTTGATGTTGGGGTAGTTCTTCAGGGCGTCGTCGAAGCCCTGGGTGCGCTGCTTGGTCAGCTCCAGGTTGTCCATCCCGGCCAGTTCGATGACCTTGGCGTTGGGCCTGTCCTTGAGCTGTTCGCCGATGTAGCGCCCGGCGTTGAGGCCCATGCCGTAGTTGTCGCCGCCGATCCAGCAGCGGTAGGCCTGCGGGGAGGCGAAGATCCGGTCCAGGTTGATGACGGGGATGCCCGCCTTCATGGCCTGGAGGCCGATCTGGGTGAGCGCCTTGCCGTCGGCCGGCAGGATCACCAGCACGTCGACCTTCTTGTTGATCAGCGTCTGGACCTGGCCGATCTGGGCGGCGGTGTCGTTGGAGCCCTCGGTGATCTCCAGCTTCACCTCCGAGTACTTCGCGGCCCGGGACTTGGCGTTCTCGTTGATCGCGTTGAGCCAGCCGTGGTCGGCCTGCGGGCCCGCGAAGCCGATGGTGACGGGCTTGCCCGGCTTGTCGTCGGCGGCCGGCTGGTTGTTGGCCGCCGGGCTGTCGCTCTTCTTCGGCTCGTTGCTGGTGCACGCGGTCAGGAGGGCGCCGGCGGAGACGGCCGCGCCGGTGAAGAGCAGTCCTCTGCGGGTGGTGCGTGGGATTTCCGGCATGACGGATGGACCCTTCTCGTGGGGCGGTGCGGGACGTGCGGGAGGGGTGGGGGGCGGGTCAGGATTCGCCGTTGCGCAGGGTGCTGCGCTGGACCAGGACGGCGGCGACGATGATCGCTCCCTTGGCGATCTGCTGGACGGCGCTCTCGAGGTTGTTGAGGGCGAAGATGTTGGTGATCGTGGTGAAGACCAGGACGCCCAGCACCGAGCCGACGATGGTGCCCCGGCCTCCGCTGAGCAGCGTGCCGCCGATGATCGCCGCGGCGATGGCGTCGAGTTCGTAGAGGTTGCCGTTGGTGTTCTGTCCCGAGCCGGCCAGGACGATCAGCAGGAAGGCCGCGACACCGCAGCACAGGCCCGAGAGGAGGTAGAGGTAGAGCCGCTGACGCCGGACGTCGATGCCCGCCAGCCGGGCCGCCTCGGCGTTGCCGCCGACGGCGACGGTGCGCCGGCCGAAGGTCGTACGGTTCAGCAGCAGCCATCCGATCGCCGTGACCCCCGCGAAGACGAGCACCAGCGGCGGAATGCCGAGGACGTACGCGTCGGGGACGCCGAGGTCGAGCACCGACTGCACGGTGACGATCTGTGTCTTGCCGTCGGTGATCTGCAGGGCCAGTCCACGGGCGGCGGCGAGCATCGCCAGCGTCGCGATGAACGGCACCATCCCGCCGTACGCGATGAGCATCCCGTTCACGAGCCCGCAGGCCAGTCCCACGACCACGGCGGTGAAGAGGATGCCCGCGAAGCCATAGTCCTGGGTGGCGAGGGTCGTCGCCCACACGGAGGCGAGCGCCACGATCGCGCCGACGGAGAGGTCGATGCCGCCGCTGGTGATGACGAAGGTCATGCCGACGGTGACGACACCGATGACCGAGGCCTGGGTGAGGACGAGCTGGAGGTTCCCGGAGTCCAGGAACTCGTCGGGCTTGGTGATCCCGCCGACCGCGATCAGGACCGCGAGAACGCCGAGCAACGACAGATTGCGGACGTCGAGCCTGGCCCCCAGCTCACGCCAGGGCGCGCGGCCGGCTCCGTCGTCGGACCGCTTCTTCTCGGACCGCTTCCGCTCGCCCGGGGGACGTCCGTCCTGCTGTGCGGGCGTCGCGGGCTGTGCCCCGGGAGGGGTCATGTTGTCGGGCTCCCTTCCATCACTAGGTCGAGTACGCGGTGCTCGTCGAGCTCACGCGCGGGGGCCGTATGGACGACCCGGCCCTCGCGGAGCACCAGCACCCGGTCGGCGAGGCCCAGCACTTCCGGGACCTCGCTGGAGACGAGGAGGACGGCGAGGCCGTCGTCGGCGAGCCGGCGGATGACGGCGTAGAGCTCGGCGCGGGCGCCGACGTCCACGCCCCGGGTCGGTTCGTCGAGCAGCAGGACGCGGCAGCCGCGCAGCAGCCAGCGGGCGAGGACCGCCTTCTGCTGGTTGCCGCCGGAGAGCGTGCGGATCAGGGCGTCGGGGTTGTCAGGGCGCAGCGACAGTTCCCGAGTGGCGGTCCGGGCCGTGTCGCGCTCCTTCGTACGGTCCAGCCAACCGCCGTACGAGAAGCGGGACATGGAGGAGACCGAGACGTTCCGGGTGACGGATTCGAGCATCAGCAGCCCCTGGGCCTTACGCTCCTCGGGGGCGAGTCCCAGTCCCGCGCGGACAGCGGCCCGGACGCTGCCGGTACGCACGGTGCGGCCGTCCACGATCACCCGCCCCTGGGTGGGCTTGCGCGCCCCGTAGATCGTCTCCAGGATCTCCGAGCGCCCGGAGCCGACGAGGCCGGCGAGTCCGACGATCTCGCCGGGGTGGAGTTCGAGGTCCACCGGCGCGAACTCCCCTTCCCTGGCCAGCCCTTGGACCTTCAGTACCGGGCGGTCGCGTCCGTCCGGCTGCCGCACGGGCCGCTCCGGGAAGACGTACTCGACCTTGCGGCCGGTCATCATGGCAACGATGTCGTGGGTGGGTGTGTCCTGGGCGGAGAGGCCGCCGGCCACGGCGCGGCCGTCCTTGAGGACGGTCACCCGGTCGCCGATCCGGCGGATCTCCTCCAGCCGGTGGGAGATGTAGACGACGGCGACTCCGTCGGCGGTCAGTCCGCCGACGATGCGGAAGAGGTTGGCCACTTCGTCCGGGTCGAGGGCGGCGGACGGTTCGTCCATCACGATCAGGCGGACGTCGTGGGACAGCGCCCGCGCCATGGAGACGATCTGCTGCTGGGCCGCGGAGAGCGGGCCGACGAGGTGTCCCGGATCGATCTCGGGGTGACCCAGGCGTTGGAGGAGGGCTGCTGCCGCCGCCCTGGCCTCCCGGACGCGTACGACACACCCGGCGGTGGTGGGCTCATGGCCGAGGAAGACGTTCTCGGCCACCGACAGCCCCTCCACCAGGTCGAGTTCCTGGTAGATGGTGGCGATGCCGAGACGCATGGCGGCGATCGGCGACTTGAGGGCGACCGGCTCGCCCTTCCAGGCGATCTGTCCCCCGTCGGGCTGGTGAACTCCGGCGAGCACCTTGATGAGGGTGGACTTCCCGGCGCCGTTCTGGCCGAGAAGGCAGTGCACTTCGCCCGGCAGCACCTCCAGGTCCACTCCGTCGAGGGCGCGTACGCCGGGGAAGGACTTGGTGATGCCGGACATGGTGAGCAGGGGTGGTTCTGGTGCCATGACGTTTCCCCTCGGCGGGTGCGGCCGGTGAAGCCAGACTCCAAGCGGGCAGGGCTGTGCTGTCCCGGGGGCCGGGAACCGCGCGGTTGCGCCGCGGGCCCGGCTCCCGGCCGGAAAGGCAGGAGCTTACGGTGGTACGTACGCCGGTCAGGCCGGCGAGAACAGGTGGTCGCTGATCAGCCGGGCGGCGCCGATCACGCCGGCGGCCGGCCCCAACTCCCCCAGGACGATTGGCAAGTTGCCGGTCGCCAGCGGCAACGACCGGCGGTAGACCTGGGTGCGGACGCTGGCCAGCAGCGTGTGGCCGAGTCCGGTCACGCCGCCGCCGATCACCACCAGGCCGGGGTTGAAGAAGCTGACGAGCCCGGCGATGACCTGGCCGACGCGGTTCCCGCCCTCACGGATCAGCTCCAGTGAGGTGGCGTCGCCCGCGGCGGCAGCGCCGGCGACGTCGGCGCCGGTGAGCCTGCCCGCCGCCTCCAGCCGGGTGGCCAGTTCGACCGATTGGCCCGAGCGCGCCGCGTCCTCGGCGTCGCGGGCCAGCGCGGCGCCGCTGAAGTGGGCTTCCAGGCAGCCCCTGTTGCCGCAGGCACAGGGGCGGCCGTCCGGGTCCACCTGGATATGGCCGATGTCTCCGGCGCTGCCCGTCGTACCGCGGTAGACCTCACCGCCGACGACGATGCCGCAGCCGATACCGGTGCCGATCTTGACGCAGAGGAAGTCGTTCACGGAGCGGGCGACGCCCGCGTGCTGCTCTCCCATCGCCATGAGGTTCACGTCGTTGTCGACCATGACCGGGCAGCCCAGTTCCTGGCTGAGCGCTTCCCGTACGGGGAAGCCGTCCCAGCCCGGCATGATCGGCGGCGCGACCGGTACGCCTTCGGGGAAGCGGACCGGGCCCGGGACGCCGATCCCGGCGCCGTCGAACCCTTCCGCCAGTCCGGAGGCCCTGAGCTTGGCCGCCATGGCGAGCACCTGCTCGAAGACGGCGACCGGGCCCTCCCGGACGTCCATCGGGTGGTTGAGGTGGCCGAGTACCTCCAGCTCCGCGTTGGTGACGGCGACATCGACCGAGGTGGCTCCGATGTCCACCCCGAGGAAGCGCAGGTTGGGCGCGAGCCGGATGTTGTGCGAGCGGCGGCCGCCGCGCGAGGCCGCGAGACCGTCGGCGACGACCAGGCCGGTCTCCAGCAACCGGTCGACCTCGACGGCGAGCTTGGAGCGGGAGAGGTCGACCTGGTCCCCGAGCTGGGCGCGGGAATTGGGGCCGCCATCACGCAGCAGGCGAAGCAGTCGCGCCTGGTGCGCGTTCGCGGGTCGAGCAGTCATGCGCCTCACGCCGCCCCTCCCGCCTTCATCGGCTGTCTCCGTCGGCTTTCGAGTGGAACGTAGCAGCGCTTTGCCAGGGTGGGAAGAAGTTGCGCATGGATTCGAGACGACTTTCTCCACACCGAGGACAAAGCTCTCTCCTACGGGCCCGCGGGGGACGATGCCGCCCCCTACGTGGGGGGCTCCTGGGTGTGGGGGTCCGGGCACCGTACGGCGAGGGCCGCGATGTCGTCCTCGAGCCTTCCGCCGCTGTAGTGGAGCAGGTCCCGGTGAAGCCGGTCGAGCAGCTCCCGGGGCCGCGCCGGGCCTTGCCGCCGCATCCACTCCGGCAGCGGGAAGAACTCGCCGGCGCGGTCCCGGGTCTCCGTTACGCCGTCGGTGTAGAGCAGCAGTTGGTCGCCCGGGGCGAAGGCCACGGCGTCGACGCAGTAGCGGTCTCCGATGAGCGTCGCGAGGTTGAGGGGCGGCGAAGGGATGGTGGGCTCCAGGACACGGGTCTCCCCGTGGTGCACGAGCAGCGGCGGGGGGTGCCCGCAGTTGAGGAGTCTGACGTGACCGCTGCCGTGCGGGATCTCCGCGAGAATGGCGGTGGCAAACCGCTCCGGCAGGTCCTGGCCGGGCAATCCGGCGCTGTAGCGGGTGATGCTGGTCTCCAGGCGACGGACGATGCCCCTCAGGTCCGGCTCGTCGTACGCGGCCTCCCTGAAGCAGCTGATCACCGCCGAGGCCGCCCCCACCGCGGGCAGACCCTTGCCGCGCACATCGCCGATGAGCAGCCGTACCCCGTGCGGCGTGTCGGCCGCCTCGTAGAAGTCGCCGCCGATCCGGGCCTGCTCCTGGGCCGCCAGATACAGCGACTCGATCTCGACGTCCTGGATGCGGCGCGGCAGCGGGCGTAACAGCACCTGCTGGGCTGCGTCGGCGACGAGCCGGACGTGGAAGAGCATCTCCTCCCGCTGGAGTCGGACATGGCTCGCGTATGCGGCCGCCAAGGTGACCGCGACGATCGCGGCCGCCGTGTACGGCGTCCCCAGGTCGGTGTAGAAGAAGCTCAGGCTGATCATGACAAGCAGGCAGAACATCCCCAGCACGATGGTGGGGATCACGGGCCACATCGCGGCGGCGAGGGCGGGTGCGGCGGGCAGGAGGCGGCTGAAGGCGATCTCCCTGGGAGTGGAGAAGGCCAGGCCGGCGATGAGGACGGTAAGGATCAGCGGTGACAGGCGGGCAGCCTGCCACCGCCCGCCGTAGGGAGGACGACGACTCCGGCGCCGTCCGGACGTGATCACAAATGGCATCATATCGATCCGAATGCCATGGGGCCGGGCCCTTCCTCTGACCAGGCCCGAGTCACTGCCGCGCGGGGACCCGGTGCGGATTCAGGCCTGGGCGCGCCGGTGGTATGTCGTGCGAGTGTGCTCGGTGTGGGCCCGCATGACCTCCGTGGCGCGCTGTTCGTCGCGTGCGGAGATCGCGGCGATCAGCTCACGGTGCTCGATCCAGGACTGCTTTCCGCGCTGCCGGGCGACGGGCGTGTAGTACCAGCGGACGCGCCGGTCGACCTGGGCGGCGAGCTCGGCGAGTACGGCGTTGCCCGCCAGCTCCATGACTTTGGCGTGGAACTCGGCGTTCGTCGCCACCGCCAGATCCACATCGTCCTCGGCGACCGCCCGCTCGCCCTTGGCGCACAGCGCCTCCAGCGCGTCGATGCCGGCCTTGGCGGAATTGGCGGCGGCCAGCCGGGCGGCCTCGGCCTCCAGGAGCGTACGGACGGAGAGCAGTTGATCGGCCTCCGCCTCGGTCGGCTCGTGGACGAACGCGCCCTGGGCGGGGCGCAGGTCGACCCAGCCCTCGGTGTTCAGCCGCTGGAGCGCTTCGCGCACCGGCTGCCGGGAGACACCGAGGTGCCCGGCGAGTTCACTTTCGACCAGGTGCTGGCCGGGGTGAAGCGCGCGGGTGGTGATGAGCTCCAGCAGGGCTTCGTACACGCGCTCACGCAGCGGGCCCGGCCGCTCCAGCTTCGGCACGGCACCCTGCGGCAGTCCTGCGGACAACATCGCGGTCCCCCTCGTCGGCTCGGAGAAGCCAACTCGGCAGAATTGGCTATCGTCTACAGTCTACCGAGGACGATACGCGCCCAAGGCGCTCAGGGGCAGCGGATCACCTGTCCCGCGTACGACAGGTTCCCGCCGAAGCCGAAGAGCAGCACCGGCGCACCCGACTCGACCTCGCCGCGCTCGATCAGCTTGGACAGAGCCATCGGGATGGACGCGGCCGAGGTGTTGCCGGAGTCGACGACATCGCGGGCGATCACGGCGTTGACCGCGCCGATCTTCTGGGCCACGGGCTCGATGATCCGCAGATTGGCCTGGTGCAGGACGACCGCGGCGAGCTCCTCCGGCGCGACGCCGGCGCGCTCGCACACCTTCCGGGCGATGGGCGGCAACTGCGTGGTCGCCCAGCGGTAGACGGACTGCCCCTCCTGCGCGAAACGCGGCGGCGTGCCCTCGATGCGTACGGCGTGCCCCATCTCGGGCACCGAACCCCACAGCACGGGGCCGATCCCCGCCTCCTCGCTCGCCTCGACGACGGCCGCGCCGGCGCCGTCGCCCACGAGCACGCAGGTGGTGCGGTCGGACCAGTCGGTGATGTCGGCCATCTTGTCGGCGCCGATCACCAGGGCCCGGACGGCCGAACCGGCCCGTACGGCGTGGTCGGCGGTGGCCAGGGCGTGCGTGAAGCCGGAGCACACCACGTTGATGTCCATCGCCGCGGGCGAGCCCATGCCGAGCCGGGCCGCCACGCGCGCGGCCATGTTCGGGGAGCGGTCGATCGCGGTGGAGGTGGCGACCAGGACCAGGTCGATGTCACCGGGGGTGACGCCTGCGGCGGCCAGCGCCTTGGCGCCGGCGTGCGCGGCCAGCTCGTCGACCGGCTCGTCCGGGCCCGCCACATGCCGGGTCCGGATCCCGACACGGCTGCGGATCCACTCGTCACTGGTGTCCACCAGTGCCGCCAGGTCGTCGTTGGTGAGCACCTTGGCGGGCTGGTAATGCCCGAGCGCGACCACGCGTGAGCCGGTCATAAGCGGGATTCCCTCTCATAGGAAGTCAGGACCACCCAGTCTTGGCTGCTACCAACCGGTACGACGGCAAGTGACCCGACAGGAATCACACCCCGGACTTTGGAGCTTCCCCAAGGTCGGCGACTGCGCGTGACCAGCCGTGCCGACCCTTGACCCACTCAAAGGCATACTGTAGACAATATTCTGTCGACTCATTGGCAACCTGTCCGCTCCCGCCTCGCTCGGTCGCTCCACCGAACGGAGAGCCACGTGAAAGTCGCAGTTGTCGGCGCCGGTGCGATCGGCGCGTACGTCGGAGCCGCGCTGCACCGCGCCGGCGCCGAAGTCCACCTCATCGCCCGCGGCCCGCACCTCGCGGCCATGCGCCGCGACGGCGTACGGGTGCTCAGCCCGCGCGGCGACTTCACCGCGCGGCCCGCCGCCACCGACGACCCGTCCGAAGTCGGCCCGGTGGACTACGTGTTCCTCGGCCTGAAAGCCAACTCCTATGCGGCATCAGGCCCCTTGGTGCACCCTCTGCTGCACACCGGTACGGCGGTGATCGCCGCGCAGAACAACGGCATCCCCTGGTGGTACTTCCACGGCCTGTCCGGCCCGTACGCCGGCCGGCGCATCGAGAGCGTCGACCCGGCGGGCCGCGTCAGCGCCACCCTCCGCCGGAGCGCGCCATCGACTGCGTGGTCTACGCGGCGACCGAGATCGAAGGCCCGGGCGTCGTACGGCACTTGGAGGGCACCCGCTTCTCCATCGGCGAACCGGACCTGTCCGTCTCCCGCCGCTGCCTCGACTTCAGCGAGGCGATGCGGGCCGGCGGGCTCAAGTGCCCGGTGGAACCGGACCTCCGCAACGACATCTGGATCAAGCTGCTCGGCAATCTGCAACCTCACCCTCCACGTGCAGGAGAATGAGATCGTCAAGGTCACATCGCCGCACGACAACCCGGTGACCCACGGCAACCTGTGCATCAAGGGCCGCTTCGGCTTCCAGCACGTACAGCAGCGTTGAGACGAAACGACTGGGGCTGATCATCATGGGACGGGTCACCGAGCGCCGCCGCGTCATCCGCATCAGGGACGGGGCCGTCTCCACCCGGCCCGACACCCTCGTCGCCGAGGAGCCGCTCGAGATCAGGCTGAACGGCAAACCGCTCGCCATCACGATGCGTACACCGGGCGACGACTTCGCCCTCGCCGCCGGATTCCTGGTGAGCGAGGGCGTGCTCGGGGCCGCGGAGGAGCTGCAGTCCATCGTGTACTGCGCGGGCGCCACGGCGGACGGCTCGAACACGTACAACGTGGTGGACGTACAGCTCGCTCCGGGCGTCGAAGTCCCGGACATCACACTGGAGCGCAACGTCTACACGACCTCGTCGTGCGGCCTGTGCGGCAAGGCGAGCCTCGACGCCGTACGCACCGTCGCCCGGTTCCCGGTCGACGACACTCCCCCGGTCCGACTGGAGCCCGCTCTGCTGGCCGCCCTCCCCGACCGTCTGCGGGCGGCACAGCGGGTTTTCGACCGGACCGGGGGGCTCCACGCGGCCGCGCTGTTCTCCCCGGAGGGCGAGCTGCTCGACGTCCGGGAGGACGTGGGCCGGCACAACGCCGTCGACAAGGTCGTCGGCCGGGCTCTCCAGGACTCCCGGCTGCCGCTGTCGCGGTCGGTGCTGCTGGTGTCCGGACGGGCTTCGTTCGAACTCGCCCAGAAGGCGGTGATGGCGGGCATCCCGGTGCTGGCCGCCGTCTCCGCCCCGTCCTCCCTCGCCGTCGACCTCGCCGCCGAGACGGGCCTCACGCTGGTGGGGTTCCTGCGCGGCGCGTCCATGAACGTGTACGCGGGCGAGCACCGTATCGCCCTGGCGGCTGCGGCCGCTCAGGGCTGACCGGCGCCGCCCGCTGCACGGGGGCCGGGTACCGGCCGGCGGGGAGCGCCCCCTGCGCCGGCCGGGCCCGGGCCGTCGGGTGCCCTGCGGTCACTCGCCGGCGATGCGGAGGACGAGCTTTCCGTGGTTCTCGCCGCTGAACAGCCGCAGCAGCGTGTCGTGGAAGGAGTCGACCCCGCCGTCGACGACGTCCTCCAGCGACCGCAGTTTCCCCTCCGCCAGCCACCCCGCCAGCTCGGTCACGGCGTCGCCGTACCGGTCGGCGTAGTCGAAGACCACCATGCCGGTCATGGAGGCACGGTTCACCAGCAGGGACATGTAGTTGGCCGGTCCCTTGACCGGCTCCACGCTGTTGTACTGGGAGATGGCGCCGCAGATGACGATGCGGGCCCCGCGCGCCAGCCGGGTCAGCACCGCGTCGAGAATGTCGCCGCCGACGTTGTCGAAGTAGACGTCCACGCCGTCGGGCGCCAGCTCGCGCAGCGACTTCTTCACGTCGTCGGACCGGTAGTCGATGGCGGCGTCGAAGCCGAACTCCTCCACCAGCATGCGGCACTTGCGCTCGCCGCCGGCGATGCCGATGACCCGGCAGCCCTTCAGCTTGGCTATCTGGCCCACTATGCTGCCGACGGCGCCGGCGGCGCCGGACACCACGACCGTCTGGCCGGCCTCGGGGCGGCCGATGTCGAGCAGGCCGAAGTAGGCCGTCATGCCGGTCATGCCGAGGGTCCCGAGGTAGACGGGCAGGGGTGCCAGCGCCGCGTCGACCTTGATCACGCCGCGCCCGTCCGAGACGCAGTACTCCTGGACTCCGAACGCGCCCGAGACGTGGTCGCCCTCGGCGAAATCGGGGTGGCGGGACTCGATGACGCGCCCGACCGCTCCGGCGCGCATCACCTCGCCGATCTTCACCGGCGGAATGTACGACTTGCCCTCGTTCATCCACCCGCGCATCGCGGGGTCGAGCGAGAGCTGGAGGACCTGCACCAGCAGCTCACCCTCGGCCGGCTCGCCGACCGGCTCCTCGGTCCGCTCCCAGTCCGTGGGCCGGGGCAGCCCCACCGGACGTGCGGCCAGACGGACTTGCTGGTTGATACGGCTCATGCGGGCTACTCCTCGACTGGGGTTACCGACTGGTCGGTATGGCCTCCGGAGAATCTAACCTCTGGCCACCCCCGCCGACAACGCCCCCACGGCGCCGGCGCCGGCGCCGGCCCAAGGCTCCGGGGCCGGCGCCCGGGCGAGCCCGCGAGACCGCGCGGTCACCGACGTCCGCCCCGGCGGCGCGCCCCGGAAGGCGCCGGGATCACCTGGAGCGTCAACGTGAGCGGCGGTTCCGACTCGCCGGGTCCGCCGGCCGTGGCCCAGGCCAGAATGTCGTCCGTGCTGTCGTCGTCGAGCGCCCAGCCGACCCAGACGCCCCGGCCGCCCTTCTGGCGACCCGCCGAGGACGGCTGGACCACGACGACATTGGCCTGTCCGCACGGGCCGAGGCAGTCGCTCGTACGGACGGCGAACCGCCCGCCCGAGCCGGCCGCGGCCGCCCGCATCCGCGCCAACTGGCCTGCGTGGTCAGTGCCGGGGTGCTTGCGGCGATCGCCGCAGCAGCAGCCGCGGCACACCACGACGGTGCAGGGGCGCTGCCTGAAGGACCGTATGAAGGTGTTCGTCACCCCACGATCTTGTCAGGGGGTGACGGTACGGTCGGAAGCGTGACCGGGGAACCGACCGCCGAACAACGCCGGGTGCTCAGCCGAGCCGGGGCGGACAGCGGGCTGCTCGACGGCCCGGGCCCCGTACTGGCGGCGCTTGTGGCGCGAGGCCTGGCGGTCCGCCATCCACGGCCGCCGCACCGGCACTTCCTCACTCCGGCGGGACGGCGCCTGCGTGAGCAACTGGTTGCCCTGGCCGCGCATTCGCCGGCGCCGCAGACGGCGGCGACGTCCGGTGCGTTCGCCGCCCGGACCGACACCGAGTCCGTGGAGTCCCAAGACCCCGCGCGGCTGCGAGAGGTACGCAGCGCGTGGGCGGGACTGCTGGAGATGCGGCGCCTGACCAACCCGGCCCGGGCCGTCGACCGGCCGTGCGACTGGGAGCGTGGCCATCTGGTCCAGGCGGCGGCGCTCGCTCTGGAGGCAGGGGTCGGCACGGGCTACCGGGTGGGCAGCACCGCCCAGCCGGAGGCGGTCCGGGTGGACGGCCCGCGCCTGGCGGAGTTCGCAGCCGCGCTGGAGGCGGCGGGATGGCAGGCGTCCGTGCACCTGGACCGGCGGTCCGGCATCCGGTACGTGCTCGCGTCGCCACGGCGGAAATAGAGCCTGCCCGGGCACGCGCTGCCCCGGTCTGCCTTCAAGACCGGGGGCCGGCCTGGCTGGTTCGGATACCGAACGGCTGCCGCGGCTGGTTCAGACGCTGACCGGCTGCCGCTCCGTGGCCGCCGGTTCCGCGGTATCCGCCGCCGCCGCGTCGCCCGAGCGGCGCTTCGCGATCACCGCGCACACCATCAACTGCATCTGGTGGAACAGCATCAGCGGCAGCACCGCGAGGCCCGCCTGTGCCCCGAACAGCACACTCGCCATGGGCAGTCCGGCCGCAAGGCTCTTCTTCGACCCGGCGAACTGGATCGCGACCCGGTCCGCCCGGCCGAAGCCGAGCCGCTTCGCGCCGTACCAGCTGATGGCCAGCATCGCCCCGAGCAGTACCGCCTCTGCGCCGAGGAGCGCGCCGAGCCGGACCACGCTCACCTGGTGCCAGATTCCCTGCACCACGCCGGCGCTGAAAGCGGTGTACACGACGAGCAGGATCGACCCGCGGTCGACGTGGCCGAGGACCTTCTTGTGGCGGACCAGGAAGCCGGCGACCAGGCCGCGCAGCAGCCGGCCCGCGACGAACGGCGCCAGCAGCTGGAGCACGATCCTCAGCAGCGAGTCCGCCGAGAAACCTCCCGCGCTGCCGCCGATCAGCAGAGCCGCGAGAAGCGGAGTCACCAGGATCCCGGCGAGGCTGGAGAAGGAGCCGGCGCAGATGGCCGCCGGGACGTTGCCGCGGGCGATCGAGGTGAAGGCGATCGAGGACTGGATGGTGGAGGGGACCAGGCAGAGGAAGAGGAAACCGCTGTACAGCTCCGGCGTCAGCACGTACGGGACGAGGCCGTGCGCCGCGAGCCCGAGCAGCGGGAAGACCGCGAATGTACAGGCGAGCACGGTCAGATGAAGCCGCCAGTGCCGCAGCCCGTCGAGGGCCTCGCGGGTGGAGAGCCGTGCGCCGTAGAGGAAGAACAGCAGGGCGACCGCGCCGGTGGAGGCGCCTCCCGCGACTTCGGCGGCGCTGCCGCGGGCGGGCAGCAGAGCCGCCAGGGCCACGGTGCCGAGCAGGGCCAGGATGTACGGGTCGATCGGCAGCCTGGACGGCGGCTTCAGGCGGGACATGTGCTCACTTGCTCTCGGGCCGCAAAGCGGGGCGGGGCGGGGGGCGGAAGGGTGGGTCCGGATCGTGTGCGGACCGGGTCCGGATCACGCGCTCCCCATCGTCCTCCTCCTCCTCGTGATCGGGAATCCCGTACACCGTTCTGACTGTCATCACGTATCGCTATGACCGGGCTAGCCTTGAGGCATGTACGACCCGGCACAACTGCGTACGTTCCTCACGGTGGCCCAGACGCTCAGCTTCACCCAGGCCGCGCGTCGTCTCGGGCTGCGCCAGTCGACGGTGAGCCAGCACGTCCGCCGTCTGGAGGCCGCCACCGGGCGGCAGCTCTTCAGCCGCGACACCCACAGCGTGGAGCTGACCGAGGACGGCGAGGCGATGCTCGGGTTCGCCCGCACGATCCTGGCGGCGAACGACCGGGCCGCCGCGTTCTTCACCGGGACCCGGCTGCGCGGCCGGCTGCGGTTCGGCGCCTCGGAGGACTTCGTCCTCACCCGGCTCCCGGAGATCCTCACCGCCTTCCGCCACGACCATCCCGAGGTCGACCTCGAGCTCACCGTCGAGCTCTCGGGCACATTGCACGAGCGGCTCGCGGAGGGCCGTCTGGATCTGGTTCTCGCCAAGCGGCGCCACCCGCGGGACGAACGGGGGCGCCTGGTCTGGCGCGACCGCATGGTGTGGATCGGCGCGCCGGGGCTGCGCCTCGATCCCGACCGTCCGCTGCCGCTGATCGTCTTCCCACCGCCGGGCATCACCCGGGCTCGCGCGCTGGACGTGCTGGAGCGGCACGGCCGCACCTGGCGCATCGCGTGCACGAGCGGCAGCCTCAGCGGGCTGATCGCGGCGGCCCGCGCCGGCCTTGGCGTGATGGCCCATACGCGGGGGCTGATCCCGCCCGGGCTGGTCCGCGTCCCGGACCGGGTGGGACTGCCGGAGCTGGGCGAGGTGGAGTTCGTCCTGCTGCACGGCAGCAGGGACGCGGCGGCACAAGGGGCGGCGGACGCGCTGGCGGCGGCGATCCTGGCGGGCGGCGACCGGCTGCATCGCGGACAGGGGCCGGCCGTAGAGCGGGCGTGACCACGTCGTACAGATTCGGTGGAGATTCGGCCGCGCCTTGCTTACTCTCCGGTCAGGAACTTGCTCCATCGACCGCACGTGCGACCGCACTTAGACGGCTGACCTGTGCGAATGTCCCTCGCACGCGCCGCTGCGAGGCTCTCCCGCCGGGCCACGCCGTGGGGTACCGTCACCGGCGCTGTGCGGAGCGCCACAAGGAGCAAGTCTTGCGCGAGTTCACTGCCCCACCCGTGGCGACGGCGCCACCGGCCGGCGGGCTGGCCGACGCCGTCTTCGACCATGCCCGGCTGGACCCGGACCGGGTCGCGTTGGGGCGGAAGGACGAGCAAGGGAACTGGCAGGACGTCACCTCCGCGCAGTTCAGGGACGAGGTGCTGGCCGTCGCCAAGGGGCTGCTCGCCCACGGCGTACGGTTCGGCGACCGCGTGGCGATCATGTCGCGCACCCGTTACGAGTGGACGCTCTTCGACTTCGCTCTGTGGTCCGTCGGCGCGCAGCCCGTGCCGGTCTATCCGACGTCATCGGCCGATCAAGTCTTCTGGATGCTGTACGACGCGGAGGTCACCGCCTGCGTGGTCGAGCACGAGGACCACGCCATGACCATCGGCTCGGTCGTGGACCGGCTGCCCCGGCTGCGCAGGCTGTGGCAGCTGGACGCCGGCGCGGTGGCCGAGCTGACCGAGGCGGGCGCGGACATCGACGACGACGTGGTGCACCGGCACCGCAGGGCGGTCACCCCGGACTCGATCGCCACCGTGATCTACACCTCCGGGACCATGGGCCGCCCCAAGGGCTGCGTGATCACCCACGCCAACTTCATGTTCGAGGCGGACACCCTGATCAAGCGCTGGGAGCCGGTGTTCCACTCCAAGCCGGGCGACCAGGCCGCCACGTTGCTCTTTCTGCCGCTCGCCCACGTCTTCGGGCGGATGGTCGAGATCGCGGCCATCCGCGGCCGGGTCAAAATGGGCCACCAGCCGGTGCTGGCGGCGGCTGCGCTGCTGCCCGATCTGGCGGCGTTCCGGCCGACGTTCATCCTGGCCGTCCCGTACATCTTCGAGAAGGTCTTCAACGCGGCGCGCCGGAAGGCGGAGGCG
The DNA here is from genome assembly GCF_040682335.1 of Streptomyces sp. NPDC051219. NCBI lineage: Bacteria > Bacillati > Actinomycetota > Actinomycetes > Kitasatosporales > Streptomycetaceae > Streptomyces > Streptomyces sp. NPDC051219. The sequence continues at coordinate 5,516 of NZ_JBFBAS010000012.1, read as the reverse complement.
GCGGGCAAGTCCGGACCCTTCGACAAGGCCGTCGAGGTGGCCGTGCGGTACGCGGAGGCGCAGGAGCACAAGGCGTTCGGCACCGGACCGGGCCCGTCGGCCGCGTTGCGGATGCAGCATCAGCTCTTCGAGAAGCTCGTGTACGGCAAGGTCCGCGACGCCATGGGCGGGCGGGTGCGCCATGCCATGTCCGGCGGCTCGGCGATGAACCGCCGGCTCGGGCTGTTCTTCGAGGGTGCGGGAGTCACGGTCTTCGAGGGGTACGGCCTGACGGAGTCCAGTGCGGCCGCCACCGCCAACCCGCCCGAACAGACCCGGTACGGGACGGTGGGCAAGCCGATCCCCGGCACCTCCGTGCACATCGCGGACGACGGGGAGGTGTGGCTGCGCGGCGGCCATGTCTTCTCGGGCTATCTGAACGACCCCAAGGCCACGGACGCGGTGCTGCACGACGGCTGGCTGGCCACCGGGGACCTCGGCAGCCTCGACGAGGACGGCTATCTCACGATCACCGGGCGGAAGAAGGAGATCCTGGTGACGTCCGGGGGCAAGAGCGTCTCGCCGGTGGGGCTGGAGGAGCGGGTCCGGGCGCATCCGCTGGTGGCCCAGTGCATCGTCGTGGGCAACGACCGGCCGTATATCGCGGCGCTGGTGACGCTGGACCCGGAAGGCGTCGCGCACTGGCTGGCGATGCGCGGCAAGTCACCCATGGAACCCGCCGAGCTGGTCAGGGACCGGGAGCTGGAGACGGAGGTCCGGCGGGCGGTGGTGGCCGCGAACACCCTGGTGTCGCAGGCCGAGTCGATCCGCACATTCCGGATATTGGCGCACCAGTTCAGCGAGGAGCACGGGCTGCTGACGCCGTCCCTGAAGCTTAAGCGCAGGGCCATCGAGAAGGCGTACACCGCTGAGGTGGAGGCGCTCTACCACACCTGACGGATGCCCGGCAGGGCACTCCGGTCTCCCGCCCGGCCCGCCCGGGCCCGGCCATGAGAGCCTGCCGCCACAGGTGCCGCGTCCGTCGATGCTGACGGCCGGCCCGGACACGCACTTCAGGTCCGCTCCCTGGTGGGCTCGACAGTCACCGTGCTGCCCTTCGGCGTCAGCTTTCCGTCCGCGTAACTCCATATGTCCGTCGCCCGGCCCGAGGGGCAGCAGTTGGCGTCCGCCGACCCGTAGAACGTCTCGTCGGCCACGATGCGGCCGCGCCCGATCCGGCGGACCTCGATGAAGTTGGGCGGCTCACCCAGCCGTTCCTGCTGGCTGGTCAGCGTCCCGATGAGCTTCGGCCGCCCGCCGAGGCCGTCGAAGACCATGACGCCCATCGCGGTCTGCCCGGCGGCCGTGGAGTCGTGGTTCGCACACATGACGGGCAGGGCCGCTTCGTCGCGGCCGTCACCTGTCAGGTCTCCGTGGACCACCTTGTCCGTGAAGGCGTACACGTCCTGCGGGAAGTTGTCCTCGGGTCCGTCGAAATCCGAGGGGACGTTCACCGCCACGCCGTTGCGGAGCCGGATGGGGCCCGGTGAGCGGCACAGTCCGCCGGGGATCTCGGCGTTGCGCCAGTCCACGGTGTGAAGGTCCAGCAGGCTCCGGCCAGTGATGTCCTCGCTGATGACTCCAGTGGCGGTATTGGTGAGTTGGATCGTCCGCATGAGGCTGCTGTGGAAGCAGGGCATGGCCCCCACTTCCCAGATCGGCCGTGGCACGTCGGAGGACGCCACCAGGTTCAGCCGCAGCGCGAGGGAATCACCCGAGCTGCGGACCGCGTTGAGTTCGTACGAGCAGCGGGCGGCCTGCTCCTCGTCCGCGGCGGCGAGCGCCGAGCCACGGCTCACGATCATGTCGCCCATCGGCACGTCGACGTTGCCCCACGGCCGCAGGCCGAACCAGCCGATCCCGTCCGTCATCATGTGAGTGTCACCGGCGAGCGCCGCGAGGTGTACGGAACGAGGGAACGGCTTCAGCGCTCGCAGGTCGGCGGAGCCCGCCCGCAGCGCGCGGCCCGCCGTCGAGTCGAACGAGGCGACGCCGTCCGGCAGCACGTCGCAGAGCGAGCCTGTGGTCAACTGCCGGGAGGTGGCCTCGCCACAGAAGGCGAGCAGGGTGCGGAGCACCGCGAAGGCGGGTGAGCCGGTGGCCCCGGCGAGCAAGTCCGCCGCCAGTGAGCCTTCTTCCGGCGTGCCGAAGGTGACAACCGTGCTGACCTCGTCCGTCCGGTCGCGGCCGTCCTTCGCGCGGTGGGTGAGCGCCCAGCGGGCCACCAGACCGCCCATGGAGTGCCCGACCACGACGGCCTTCTCGCCGCTCGCGCGGAACAGGCAGTCGAGGGCCTCGCCGAACGCGGGGCCCAGCTGCCGGTCGTCCACCCAGCGGCCGGAGTACTCGTGGTAGTCGAACGTGTAGACGGCGGCGCCCGGGATGCGCTGTAACTGGCCGATCAGGGAGCGCTTCACGTCGGCCTTGCCCCCTGCGACGGTGGTGAGGTCGATCAGGTGCGAGAAGGCGCCGTCGCGCTTGTCGGTGTGGGCGGACCGGCCCGTCCAGCCGTGGATCATGACAACCGGCACGTACCTGCCGCGCGCGTCGAGCCGGGACCGTACGTGCGACCCGTCGGGGTTCTTGTCCCCGGCAAGCGACCTGGCGTACGCGAGGGACGGGCAGCGCACTCGCGCGGGATCGGCGACCCGTCCGGCGGCCTGCGTCATCGGGGCGTGGCCCGGCAGCAGACAGAGGAGCAGGGCGGTCACCAGGGCGGCGAGTACGCCGCGTCGCGCGAGCGCCGCGATCGGGTCGGCCATGTCAGGACGCCCCGTCCTTCACCGGGATGGTGGCGGCCACTTTCCATCCGCCCGGCTCGTGCACGACGACGACGGCGTAGATGGTTCGCGCGCCGCCGCGCGTCACCGTTGCCGTGATGACGCCGCCGCCGAAGCCGTCCGGCCGCCAGCTGTCCGCCGCCGCACGCACGGTCGCATCCGCCGGTACCGCCCGGCGGGCGTCGGGGCCCACGGTGCTGGACGACGGGACGGCGGCGCCAGGGTCGTGGGGGAGGGCTGCCAGCATCCGGGCCACGTCCTGGGCGTCGCGCTGCCGGGCATCACGTTCTCGCTGGCCGGACGACGGTGCCGCGGCCGGGCTCCCGCCACGAACCGGCGCCGGCTGGTCCCGGCCGTACATCCACCATGCGGTGAACGCGAGCAGCGTGGACGCCACCACCACGACCTGTACGAGAGTGCGCCGTGCAGTCCGCGTCATCCCGATCGTCCCCCCAGCCCCGCCCTGGTCCCGGCGGGCATCCACCGTACGGCGGTGGGCGTGGCCGACATCGCGGAATCGCCAAATGCCGGGATGTGTGCGGTGCACGCCGTGACGCGGACGGCTGGATGGGGATCAGCCCGAGCGCGGGGAACAATCCGGCACGGTTGCTAGTTCAACTACATGCGGGTGCCGGCGGTGGGACTGTGTCCCCGGGCCTCACCTATTGCCCATGAGGAAGATCGTTCGGCTGAAGCCTCATGGAGCCTTTCGCCGAGAGGCGACCACCATCACCGGTATCCGCACCCCAACCGCCCCCGATCAGCGCTCCCCCGGCCTGGTCGGGGGCTTCTGCGTGGACGGCCGCTTTGACGGCCCTGCCGGAGGACCGGCGGACCGCAGGACCGGCGAGGCAGGGAGGCTGCCCGCGTCAGCTTCGCGCCTTCGCCGCGTCGTACGCGTCGCGCGCGGCCATGACCACCGGGACGCCTCGATCCAGCGGACCAGCCCCCACACCCGGCCGCTGCGGCCGCCGTCCTGACCGGCGAGGCCAGGAGAACAAGGGACGGTGACGCTCGTTTCGTGTGCGGTGGTGCCCCGGAGCGTCGGCGACCGGTGGGCAGGCCTTCAGTCGGCGACATGGCGGGGTGCCTTCGGCGGGATGCAGAAGAACGCGAGGGCGGCGGCCGTCAGGTACGCGGCCGCGCCGATGGCCATGCTGGTCCGCAGCCCGGTGGTGAAGCCTGCCGTGGCCGCCAGCAGGGAGCCTCCCAGCGCGACGCCTGCGGCGCTGCCGATCTGGCGGGTGGTGTTGAACAGGGCGGAGGCGGTGCCGGAGTACTCGTCCGGGGCGGCCGACATCACGCCGGCGGTTGTCCCGGTGAGGGCGAAGGACGTGCCGAAGCCTGCCGCCATCATCGGCGCCACGATCAGGAGGTAGTCCGGGTCCGGCCCAGCCGCGGCCCAGCCGGCCAGGCCAGCCGCTCCCAGGAGCATGCCGGTGACCACGAGCGGGCGGTGTCCGGTGCGCCGTGCCAGTCGCCCGGACAGGACGGAGGCGAACGTGGTCATGGCCACCGCCGGGAAGAGGGCGATCCCGGTGCGCAGCGCGGTCAGGTCTCGCTGGTGCTGGAAGTACAGGCTGGCGGTGAAGATCATGCCGTAGAAGGCGAAGTTGAACAGCAGGCCGATGGCCGCTCCCCCGCTCATCGGACGGGAGCGCAGCAGCTGCAGGGGAAGTACGGGGGTGCGGGCCAGGCGCTCGCGCAGAACGAACGCGGCGGCTGCCAGCAGGCACAGACCGGCCCCGGTGAGGATCAGTGGGTCCGCCCAGCCACGTCGTCCGGCCTCGTTGAGGACGGCGACGAGCAGAGCCACCATGGCGACGAGCGCGCACTGGGCCGGCCAGTCCACGGGGCGGTCCGTGCGCCGGGCCGAAGCGGGCACGCGGCGCAGCGTCAGCAACAGGCAGGCGCATCCGATGGGCAGGTTGATGAAGAACACCCAGCGCCAGCCCACGGTGGTGACCAGGAGGCCGCCCAGGAGGGGGCCGGCGGAGGCGGCGATGCCTGCCATGGAGCCCCACAGGCCGAAGGCCCGGGAGCGCTCGGCGGGTGAGGGATACGCCTGCTGGAGCAGGGCGAGGGAGCCGGGCACGATCAGTGCCGCGCCGAGCCCTTCCAACAGCCGGGCGGCGACCAGCGTCCCGGTGCTCCCGGCCAGTCCGCAACCGGCCGAGGCGGCAGTGAACACCACCACCCCTGTGCAGAAGATCCGGCGGTTGCCCAGCCGGTCGCCCAGCGCGCCGCCGGTGAGCAGCAGGCCGGCGAAGATCAGGGTGTAGCCGTTCGTGATCCACTGGATCCCGGTGAGCGAGGCGGAGAGCTCCCGTCCCACCACCGGAACGGCGACGTTGATGACGGTCACGTCCAGGATGACCATGAAGTAGCCCGCGCAGACCGCGAGAAGCGGGGCCAGGCGCCGGCCCGAAGCCGCAGGCCTGTCCGGTTGATCGGCCTGGGGGCTACCGGCGCGCATCATGGCGACACGGTATTCCAGGAACGAAGGCCCCCGTGGCTTGAGCAGTCCAGCCGCGTGCCGAACTCTGTGGCGCGCCTGCGGACGTGCCCTGTGACGCGGCTGTGACAGTCGGCGGACACCGCCGTGAAGTCGCCCGAGCAAGCTTTTCAAAGAGGACAAAACAGCCGCATTCGGGCATATGTCCCCTGCTTCCGAGGGCGTGAGCAGTGATGACCGAG